>NZ_RCNY01000081.1:0-399756 GCF_004307635.1 Pseudomonas sp. Sample_22 | reverse complement strand
CTGTGGGAGCGGGCTTGCTCGCGAAGGCGGTGACGAGTGGCATGGGGAAGACAGTTGCTCCCACAAGAAAACCGCGCTCAGAGCCCCGGGTTATCGATGTGCAGCACGGCACCGGTCACGCTCGCCCCGGCGCCGCTGGCCAGCAACAGCATGGGGCCATTGAGCTCCTGCAGTCCGGCGTCCTTGTCTCGGCCTGGGGCTATGACGTTAATGCGTATGCGGTGTGGTGTGAGTGACTGGGCCATGGCGCGGCTCATGCGGATCAGGCTGCTGTTGGGGCGCAGGCACGGGTTAGGCTCGCTGATGGGCTGCGGTGGCGGATCGATATTGACGATGCTGCCTCCGCGTTCGGCCCTGATCATGTGCAGGCTGGTGCAATGGACGATGTGATTGTTCAAGGCAACATGATCGCGCTCGGCGCTGTTGTTGATCAGCACATCGACGCTGCCAAAGCGTTGCTGGACGGTGTCCAGGGCGGCTTCGATACTCGGCCGGCGGGCATTGTCGAGGCTGATGATCAAGACTTCGCCCCCTTCCCAGCGCAAATCCGCTGCCAGTTGCTCCAACTGCGCCGGGTGTTGCCCACCGAGGGCCACACGCGCTCCGGCACGGCTGATCAGCCGGGCGAAATGCGCGCCCAGTCGAGTGGTGGCGTCGGCCACCAGCACCGTCTTGCCGGTCATGGAAAAGGGCTGCATCAGATCGCTCATGGACGCACCTCCACAGGCATGGCACGGCGGGTGATCATGGCTTGCGGCACAGGCGCCCGAGGCGACGGGATGGTTGCGGCGCCGAGCATTTTCATTACCAGTACCGAGTAATGGCGGATGACGGCATCGATGTCCCAGCGGCCATCGGTGCGGTACCAGACGCAAGCATGGGTCAGCATGTTGAACAGGGTGCGCGCCATCAACTTGGGTTCGGCGCAGCTCAGTGAACCTTCCTTGACCCCTTGTTCGAGCAGTTCCTGCAAGGCTTTCAAATACTGGCGCCGGGCTTGGCGGACCTGCTCCAGATCCTCTTCGGGGAGACTGCGCAACTCCAGATTGCCGAGCATCGCCTCGTCCTGATGTTCCAGATGATAGCGTACGTGGCAGGCGATGAAGGCGAGCAATTTCACATCGGCGCTCGCTGCCTTTTTCGGCCGACGCCGCGCCCACTCCCGGGACACTCCCTGGAAATACTCGAGGATCAGCTCCAGCAGCAGTTCGTTTTTGCCTTTGTAGTAGAGGTACAGCGTGGAGGCATTGATGCCTGCTTCGCTGGCAAGCTGACGCAGACTCATCGAACCGTAGCCATTGCGCGAGATCAGTTTGATGGCGGCCAGGCGGATATTGCTTTCAGTCATGTTCATGGTGTGATCCTGCGTTTCTGCGTCCCTGTAGGAGCGCGCCCGCTCGCGAAAATGTCCGCGACACCGCGGGGTGCCAGGCAGCCAGCGTTATCGTTGACGACCATCGCGAGCAGGCTCGCTCCTACAAGTGCAGTTACGGTTATTGCAGATCGCCGGCCACAGCGATGGTTTGCGCGGTGATGTAGTTCGACTCCGGCGAGCAGAACAGGTACACGGCGTCGGCTGCCTCTTTCACGGTGCCCGGGCGACCCAATGGGTTGCGCTGACTGAACGACTTGGCCGCCTCCGGGCTGATGCCGACACGAATGTCACGACCTTCGATGCTCACAGTCGCACCGGCATGGGCATCGGCGCTGGTCATGCGGGTTTCGATGAAACCGAATGCCACGGCATTGACGTTGACTTTGAAACGGCCCCATTCACGCGCCAGCGCTCGGGTCATGCCGAGGACACCGGCCTTGGCCGAGGAGTAGTTCATCTGCCCGGCGTTGCCTTTGAGGGCCGAAACCGAGGAGATGTTCACCACTTTGCGGAACACTTCACGCTCGGCTGCCGCATCGGCCTGGGCTTGCGCCTTGATGATCGGGTAGGCGGCACGCAGGATGCGGAACGGCGCGGTCATGTGGCAATCGAGGATCGCGTACCACTGCTCGTCCGTCATCTTCTGGATCACGTCGTCCCAGGTGTAGCCGGCGTTGTTGACGATGATGTCGATGGCGCCGAAGTTGTCCATTGCGGTCTTGACGTAGCGGTCGCCGAAGTCCGGGGCGCTGACGTTGCCGTGGCACACGGCAGCTTCGCCACCCAGTTTGCGGATTATTTCAGCGGTCTCGTGGGCCGGATCGGCGTCCAGGTCGTTGATCACGATGCGCGCGCCTTCGCTCGCCAGTTTCAGGGCGATTTGCTGGCCGATGCCACGACCGGAGCCGGTGACCAGTGCAACTTTGCCTTCGAGTTTTGCCATGGGGTGTTGCTCCTCAGTTATCGGTTTTGTTTAGAGAGCGATCACGGCGTCGCCAACGATCTTGGTCTCGCCGTATTGATTGGTGGTGCGCACTTCGACCTTGATCCGTTGCTCGCCCTCGACCTCGAAGCGGTCGACGACAGTGCCGCTGCAGGTGATCTGGTGACCCAGGTGGGTGATGCCAAGAAAGCGCACGCCGAACTCGCGCAAATGGCGCTGGTCGACCCATTGGGTCAGCAGGCGACCGAGGTAGGCCATCGACAACATGCCGTGGGCGAACACATCGGGCATGCCCGCCCGGCGCGCGTAATCGGTGTCGATGTGAATGGCGTTGTGATCACCCGACGCACCGGCAAACAGAGTCAGGGTGGTGCGGTTGATCGGTGGCAGGGCCAGTGGCGGTAGGGTGTCGCCGATGTTGATTTTTTCCAGGCTTATGGCGTTCATCAGTGTTCTCCGCTTCAGCTGTTGCGCTGCACGAGCACGCTGCGCAGATCCGCGACGTGCTCACCGTGCTGATTGGTGACTCGGGTTTCGCGCACCACGAATTCCAGGGCACCGCCTTTCTTGTCGTAGATGTCGGCGATGCGCACCTCGAAGCGCAACGTGTCGCCGGCGTAGGCCATACGGTGGTAGCGGAAGGATTCTTCACCGTGCAGGATGCGCGCGGTGACGATGCCCAGTTCGTCACGCCAGGCGTTCGACGGAATCTGGAACTCCAGCGAGAACAGAAAGGTCGGCGGCAGTGGCAGGTTGGGGTGGCCGGCATCACGTGCAGCTTGCTCGTCGAAGTAGATCGGGTTGGTTTCCCCGGTGGCCTTGGCGAAGAAGCGCAATTGACCTGCTTCGGCGTTGACGAGGAAGGTGGGCAGTTGTCTGCCGATGTGTTTCTTGTCGATCATCGAAATGTCTCCCTGGATTGCTGGCCGCGTCAGTTCTTCTGGTACACGGTCACCACGCAGGCGCCGCCCAGGCCGAGGTTGTGCTGCACCGCAATTCGCGCGTTCTGCACCTGACGTTGCTCGGCGGTACCGCGCAGTTGATGGGTCAGTTCGTAGCACTGGGCCAGGCCGGTGGCGCCCAGCGGATGTCCTTTGGAGAGCAAG
Source organism: Pseudomonas sp. Sample_22 (assembly GCF_004307635.1). Classification (NCBI taxonomy): domain Bacteria; kingdom Pseudomonadati; phylum Pseudomonadota; class Gammaproteobacteria; order Pseudomonadales; family Pseudomonadaceae; genus Pseudomonas; species Pseudomonas sp. Sample_22. Next base: position 396,332 of record NZ_RCNY01000081.1, on the reverse strand, counting down.
CCACCGGACGGGTTGGTGACCCATTTGCCGCCGTAGGTGTTGTCGCCGTCGTTGACCAATTGCTCGCCTGCGCCTTCGGCACACAGGCCCAGGCCTTCGTAGGTCAGCAATTCGTTCTGCGCGAAGCAGTCGTGCAACTCGATCACGTCGATGTCTTGTGGGCCAATACCGGCCTGGTTGTAGGCGATGTCGGCAGCCATGCGCGTCATGTCGAAACCGACCACGCGGATCATGTCCTTGGTGTCGTAGGTGCTCGGCAGGTCAGTGGTCAGGGCCTGGCCGGCCATCAACACGTCGGTGCGCAGGCCGTGTTTTTTCGCGAAGGCCTCGGACACCACGATGGCGGCAGCAGCGCCACAGGTCGGCGGGCAGGCCATCAGGCGGGTCATCACGCCTTCCCACAGCATCGGCGCGGCCATGACTTCTTCGGCGCTCACCACGTTGCGGAACACCGCCAGCGGGTTATTGGCCGCATGACGGCTGGCCTTGGCGCGGATCTTGGCGAAGGTTTCCAGTCGGGTGCCGTACTTTTGCATGTGCGCGTAGCCGGCGCCGCCGAACTGGCGGATGGCATTGGGCAGGTCAGGCATGCCGATCAGTTCGTTGGCCAACACCAAGGCACGCTCAGTGGCCGGTGCGCGATCGGGCCAGGCAGATTTCAACGCGCCCGGGTTCATGTGTTCGAAACCAAACGCCAGGGCGCAGTCCACGGCGCCGCTGGCCACGGCCTGACGGGCGAGGAACAGGGCGCTGGAACCGGTGGCGCAGTTGTTGTTGACGTTAATCAGCGGGATGCCGGTCATGCCCACGCGGTACAAGGCTTTCTGACCGCAGGTTGAGTCGCCGTAGACGTAGCCGGCGTAGGCCTGCTGGATGTCAGCGAAGTCCACGCCCGAGTCAGCCAGGGCCTGGCGGATCGCCTGTTCACCCATGACATCGTAGGGCTCGTTGGTCCCCGGTTTCTTGAACTGGATCATGCCGACGCCAGCAACGAATACCTTATGGCTCATCGTGTATTTCCTTTTTTTGTTTTTGAGGATCAGAGCTTGCGCGCAATCAGTTCGCGCATGACTTCGCTGGTTCCGCCGTAGATGCGATTGACGCGGCAGTCGACGAACGCTCGGGCGATCGGGTACTCCATCATGTAGCCGTAGCCGCCATGCAGCTGGACCATGTCGTCGATGCATTTCCACAGGGTTTCGGTGGTGTAGAGCTTGGCGATCGCCGCTTCTTCGAGGGTCAGGCGCCGGCGCATGTGCTCGCCCAGGTAGTAGTCGACCATCACGCGCATGGCGGTGGCCTGGGCCTTGATGTCGGCGAGTTTGAACTTGCTGTTCTGGAAGTCCCATACGGTCTGGTTGAACGCTTTGCGGTCCTTCACGTACTCGAGCGTTTGCTCCAGCAGGCGCTCGAGCTTGGCGGCAGCGGACACGGCGATGGAGAACCGCTCCTGTGGCAGTTCACCCATCAGATAGGTGAAGCCCAGGCCTTCTTCACCAAGGCGATTGCCCACTGGCACGCGGACATTGTCGAAGAACAGCTCGGCGGTATCGGCTGCAGCCTGGCCGACCTTCTCCAGCTTGCGCCCGCGCTTGAAGCCGGCACGGCTGGCTTCCACGGCGATCAGGCTGATGCCCTTGGCGCCCGCGGACGGATCGGTCTTGCACACGACAATCACCAGATCGGCGGTCAGGCCGTTGCTGATAAAGGTCTTGCTGCCATTGATGACGTATTCGTCACCGTCGCGCACGGCGGTGGTACGCACAGCCTTGAGGTCGCTGCCGGTGCCGGGTTCGGTCATGGCGATCGCCAGGATGGTCTCGCCGGAGCAAATGCCCGGCAGCCATTTCTGTTTCTGTTCTTCGTTGCCGCAACGATTGATATAAGGAGCAATGACGTCGGAGTGCATGCTGAAGTAAGCACCGCTCACGCCAGCCCGGGCGAACTCTTCGTTGAACACTGCACAGTGGCCGAAATCCCCGCCGCCTCCACCGTACTCGGGGGGCAGGGTGATGCCCAGCAAGCCTTCGCGCCCGGCCTTGAGCCAAGTTTCCCGGTCGACCTGACCGGCCTTGTCCCAGGCTGCCTGGCGCGGCAGGCATTCGCGCTCGAAAAAACGCCGCACGGTGGTGCGAAACATCTCATGGTCGTCGCGGAAAACGGTTCGGGCGATATGCACGCAAGACTCCTCAATGATCACGGGCCCGGCCTGGGCCGGGCGCTGATGCAAGGCGCGAGCTGCGCCTTTGAACTGAGGGTTACGATAGGGTCGGGGGCTGGCCGGAACGCCACCCGAGGTGGGTGGCGGGAGGAAAATCAGAAAGCAGCCCAAGCCCCTGTAGGAGCGAGCCAGCTCGCGAATAACGCCCGGACATCGCGATCATTCAGGCATGGCGGGTCATCGTTCACGCCCATCGTCGGAACGCCGCCCGGAGCCGGCTCGCTCCTGCAGGATTCAGTGTCGGCTTGCGGCATTTTCCTGGGATTCGAGATCCCGCACCCGCGCCACCGCTTCGTCGCGGCTGTTGACCCCGAGTTTGCTGTAGATATGGCTCAGGTGCCATTTCACGGTTTCCGGAGACAGCCCCAGAGCACGGGCGATTTTTTTGTTGGGCAGGGCCTGGGCGAGCAAGCGCACCACTTCGATTTCCCGTTCGCTCAGGGGCTCCATGCCGCTGGCGAGAGGCTTGTTTGTCGGGGGCGGGGAGGGTTTGTCGCCTGGCACGGCGGGCGCAGTGACCTGCGCCGCCTGCAGGCGCTCGACGTAAAAGGCAAGCAGTGGGTCCAGGGTTTCTTTGCTGGCGATGTCCGAGATCAGCATCAACGCATCGGGGTGGGCGTCGAGCAAGCTGCGTAACAGGCCGAAGCGTTGACCGCGGCGCAGTGCTTCCATGACGTGATCACGGGCGGCATCGGTATTGCCGCGCTGAGACTCGATCACTGCGCTTAACACCAACAGGCGAACGGTGCCCAACTGACGGCGGTGCCGTTCACAGGTTTCGATCAGTTGCTCGATGCGTTTCAACGCACCGTCCAGGTCGCCCTGCTGAATTTGCCAGCGCGCCCGCGCATTCTCGGCCAGGATGTGGATTTCCTTGAGTGCACTGTGCCCGGCATCCGGGTGGCGCGCATCGATGGCTTCAAGGCGCGCCAGTTTGGTCCGGGCCTGCGAGTGCTCTCCGAGAATCATCAGCCATCGCACCTGCCAGGTCAGGCAGTAGGCTTGCAGGCGTTCCAGACCGAGTTTGATGGCGTACTCATCGAGCCGTTCGACATAGGCCAGGGCTTCCTGATGATTGCCCGCCAGCCATTGCACGTTCCACAGCACCTGCAACACACGCAACACCGAATCCGGAATGGAAATCCGCTCGAGAATATCGACCCATCCCGACAAGAGCTTGAAGGCAGCATCGACGTCATTGGTTTCGTACAGCACCTCACCCAGCAACGCGGCGGAGAGGTAGGTTGCATCGGCGCCGGCCTTGCCACAGTGTGCGGCCTCATGCATCACATCCCGATACACCCGCTCGGCCTGCTTCATCTGGCCTTCGAGGGCATGGCTCAAGCCAATCATGCAGCGGCCCTGAAGGCTGCCGGCGGTGGTGCCCAGCAGCGGTTCGCCATTGATCAGCAGCAGGGGGCGCTCGAGTTGCACCTGACGCGCCTTCTCGTATTCACCCCGGTGCATGTAGAGCCAGGAAAGGATGTTGGCGCATGAGCCAAGGGCGACACTGTTGCTGCCTGGCGGCGGATCGAGCAATTGCGGCAGGACGGTCATCGCCGCATCGGTGTCATCCCGTTGCAGCGCCAGTGAGGCCCGCAGGATCGCGATCATGAATCGATCGTGGACGTCAGCTTCGGGCACGTCGAGGAACAACTGATCAAGGCTATTGGCGCAGGCCACGAAATCCCTGGCATAGAGTTGCATCCGCGCCTTGAGAATGCGCAGTTTCACCCGCGCCTGCACTTGCTCGACAGGCAGCAGGCGAACCAGTTCGATCAACATCCGCAGGTCGCCATGGGCATACAGCGCTTCAGCATGTTGCTGCACCAGGTCGGCGGCGGCATCCGGGGCGCCGGCCATCACCGCATGGTGCACCGCCTCATCCAGATGCTGGTGATCACGAAACCAGGCCCATGCGCGGGCGTGCACCGCCTGTTGTTCGGCCGGGCTGCGCGAATCGAAATACTTGAGCAGGGTTTCGCGCAGCAGCGGGTGCAGGCGATACCAGGTTTCCGGCGCGGCACTGTCTACCGGAATCAGGAACAGGTTGTCCCGTTCCAGTCGCGCCAGCAAGGCGTTGGCCTCGCGCACCGCTTCCGGGTTGCCGCTGAGGGCGGCGCACAATGAGGCGCAAAAGCGGTTGCAGACCGCCATCAGCAACATCAAGTCGAGATCGGTCGGCGACAGGTGGGACAACACCTCGACTTCAAAGAACTTCGCGAACGCCTGGTCGTCGCGCATTTGTGTCTGGTCGATGGACGTGACGAGCGAGCGGTTTTTCTTGCGACTGACCGCGAGCAGTTGCAGCCCGGCCACCCAACCGTCGGTCAGCTCATGCATGCGCTTGGCCTCCTGGGCGCTGATATCGCCCAGTTGTGCCTTGAGAAACTGTTCCGATTCGGTGGCCGTGAAGCGCAAATCCCGCAGGTTCAGGTCCAGCACCAGTTCCTGGCTGCGCAACCGCGCCAGCGACAACGGCACGGCACTGCGCGATACCAGGGCCAGATGCAGATTGGCCGGGGCGTAGTCGATCAGCCATTGCAAGGCCTGGTGAATGCCGACATCGGTCAAATGGTGCAGGTCATCGAGCACCAGCACCAATTCCCGCGAACGGCTGGCAATGCTGCGCACCAGGGTGATGACCGTACGTTCCACCGCTTCGCTGTCGATCCCGCGACCTTCCAGCTGGGTGGCCTCGTGAACAAGCACAGGGTTAACCTGGCCGAGGCTGGCCAGCAAATAATCGAGGAAACGGGTCAATTCGTTGTCGTCGGCAGACAGGGTCAACCAGGCCACATCGAAGCCCAGCGGCAGCAGCGCCTGACGCCAGGCAATCAACGTCGAGGTCTTGCCGCAGCCTGCCGGCCCCTTGAGCACGATGCAGCGCTGGCGGCGGGCCTTGAGCATCTGATCTTGCAGGCGCTCGCGGGAAATCAGGCGTCCGGCACTGCGCGGCGGAATCAGTTTGGTGCTGACGATCGGCGACTGAGTCGGATTCAAGACCAGGCGGGCGGGCGTGTCCAGGGCATTGGACTTGCGGGGTTTGTCCATGGGGCTGTCCGAATCTTTTTTTGTTATGGGATTGCATTGAATCCACAGGAGTGTAACGCACCACCGGGCAGTCATGACCCTGTGTTTGGCATTCGCCACCCGATGCGGGTGGTGGTCCCCGGATAACGGATTGATTTACTGGATGGCACAAAATAGGGGTGCTGACTGGCGCTCCGTCAGAACAAGGAGCGGCGGCAATGGGCGTACTGAGCGGCATTCGAGTAGTTGAATTTGAGGCCATCGGCCCGGCGCCTTTCGGCACCATGCTGCTGGCGGACATGGGCGCCGACGTGGTGCGTATCGACCGTCCGGTCAAGGCCAGCGACCTGGGGCCGAAATTTGAAGGCAAGCGCGCTGACATCACCGGCCGCAACCGCCGCTCGGTCACTCTGGATCTGAAACGCCCGGAAAGTGTCGCCGCCGCGCTGGAGCTGATCGAGCGCGCCGACGTGCTGATCGAAGGTTTCCGTCCCGGCACCATGGAGCGCCTGGGCCTGGGCCCGGAGGTGGTGTTGGCGCGTAACCCGCAGTTGGTTTACGCACGCATGACCGGTTGGGGCCAGACCGGGCCGATGGCCGACCGTGCCGGCCACGACCTGAACTACATCGCGTTGTCGGGCGTGCTGTCCACCATTGGTCCGGCCGGTGGTCGACCAGTGCCGCCCTTGAACCTGGTCGGCGATTACGGCGGTGGCGGCATGCTGCTGGCCATGGGCGTGCTGGCGGCGCTGGTTAACGTGCAGCGTGGCGGGGCGGGACAGGTGGTCGATGCCGCCATGACCGAAGGCGCGGCGCAGTTGGGCTCGGTGATCTGGGGCCTGTTGGCCGGCGGTCACTGGACCGAGCAGCGTGGCAGCAACCTGCTCGATGGCGGTGCGCCCTGGTACGACACCTACCAAACCCTCGACGGCCAGCACATGTCGATCGGGCCGATCGAGGCGCGCTTCTACGCCGACATGCTGGAGATTCTCGGGCTGGCAAACGCCGATCTGCCGGGGCAGCACGATCGCGCCGGTTGGCCGCGCTTGCGTGAGGCGTTTACCGCAGCTTTCCTCAGCCGTACCCGGGCAGATTGGGCCGAAGCGTTTGCCCGCAGCGACGCCTGCGTGGTGCCGGTGCTGGGCCTGGCCGAAGCCGCCGAACACCCGCACAGCGTGGCCCGTGGCAGCTTCATTGAGGTTGACGGCGTGGTCCAGCCAGTGCCGGCCCCGCGTTTTCTCGGCACGCCCTCGGCCCCGCCACGAACGGCGCCGCAACGCGGCGAACACGGGCACGATGCGCTGCGTGACTGGGGTTTCGACAACCTCGCCATCGAGCGTCTGCATGCGCTTGGCCTGGGCTTCAAGGCCTGACCTCCCACCCATAAAAACAACGAAGAGGTTAGTCCATGGCCATTCAGTTCAAGATCATCGATCACGTGGCGCTGATCACGCTCGATGCGCAACCGTCGAACAACGCACTGACCGTCAGCGAGCTGATGCACCTGCGCAAGACACTGGTGGCTTGCCAGGATGATGAGCAGGTGCGGGTCATCGTGCTCACCGGTGCCGGAGATCGCGCGTTTTGCTGCGGTGCGAGCCAGAAGGAATCGTCGCTGTCGACAGTCGGTCACATCGCCAGCGCCATGAAGAGCCGCGAGACTGAAGCCGAAGAGGGTGGTTACACACGTTTGTTCGATCTCACTGATCTTGAGGTCTGGAAGCCACTGATTGCGGCGGTCAATGGTGCTTGCCTCGGGGGCGGTCTTGAACTGGCATTGCAATGTGATCTGCGTCTTGCTGCGCACGGCGCCACCTTCGGTTTGCCCGAAGTGCGCGATGCGAGCATTCCGGCCGCGGGTGGTGTGCAGTACCTGCTGCGGACGGTGCCCGCCGCCCACGCGATGAAAATGGCCCTGACCGGCGAGCCGATCAGCGCGCAGGAAGCCTTGCGCATCGGCCTGATCGTCGACCTGCTGCCCCGGGAGCAACTGCTGTCGGCGGCCTTGACCCTGGCCGAATCAATCGCTGCCAACGGTCCGCTGGCGGTGCAGTCGATCAAGCGTCTGGCGCTGCAGACCGCGCATTTATCCCCCCGCGACTTCGTCACCCTGGCTCATCTTCATTGGGGGCTATTGCGCGATAGCAAGGACCACGCCGAAGGGCGTGCGGCCAGCAACGAACAGCGCGTCCCCAAATACACCGGCGCCTGACGGCGTTCTTCACCCTCGCATTCGTCCCGGCCTGACAACAATAATTCACAGGAAACGACCATGTATCTGACCCAAGGACTGCACCGTGTCTTGCAGCAACGCCCTCATGCCCTCGCCACGGTCTTTCGTGACCGGCGCCACACCTACGCACAGTTGGCCGAGCGCGTCGCTCGCCTGGCTGGCGCCTTGCAGCAACTGGGCATGCACACCGGCGACCGTGTGGGCCTGCTCGGTCTGAACTCAGACCGCTTTCTCGAGTATTACCTGGCCACCTGGTGGGGCGGTGGCGTGGTCAACCCGGTCAACATTCGCTGGAGCGTGGCGGAAATCGTCTATTCGCTGGACGACTGCGACACGCGGATCCTGATGATCGACGACACATTCCTGGCGATGGCCCAAAGCATTGCCGGCAGCGCCAGGGTGCGGCCACTGCTGATCCATATCGGCGAAGGCCCGACGCCTGACGGCATGTTGTCCTACGAGCAGCTGATTGCCGATGCCGAGCCGGTGGACGATGCCTTTCGTGGCGGCGACGACCTGGCGAGCATCATGTACACCGGCGGCACCACCGGCCTGCCAAAGGGCGTGATGCAGTCACACATGAACCTGTGGACCGCCGCCGTCGCGCGTGCCGCCGATGTTCCGGTGCCGGCCGATGCACTGACCCTGCACATCGCGCCGATGTTCCACCTTGCAGCGCTGTCGCGGGTGATCCTGATCTCGTTGCTGGGGTTGCCGAGCATTTTCGTCCCCGCCTTCGACCCGCTGAACGTGATGCAAACCATCGAGCGCGAGCGCATCACTGACATTCTGATCGTGCCGACCATGATCCAGGCCTTGATCATGCACCCGCAATTCTCTCGCCATGACCTCAGTTGCCTGCGCAGCCTGACCTACGGTGCGTCGCCGATAGCCGTGCCGTTGCTGGAACTGGCCCTCAAGGCCTTGCCGAATGTCGAGTTCACCCAGGGTTACGGCATGACCGAAGCCGCACCGCCGATTTCAGCGAACGGTCCGGAAAATCACGGCCCCGAAGGTATCGCCAATGGCCGACTGCGTTCGGCGGGGCGCCCCGGGCTGGGCGTGACCGTGCGCATCGTCGACGAGCATGACAACGAAGTGCCGCGCGGTACGGTGGGCGAAGTGTTGGTGCGTGGCCCGAACATCATGCTCGGTTACTGGAACAAACCCGAGGAAACCGCCAAGGCTTTGCGTGGCGGCTGGATGCACACCGGCGACGGCGCCTACATGGACGACGACGGTTACATCTACATCGTCGACCGCTTCAAGGACATGATCGTCAGCGGTGGCGAGAACGTTTACTCCGGTGAAGTCGAGAGCGCGATTTCCAGTCATCCGGCCGTCGCCGCCTGTGCAGTGATCGGCATTCCTTGCGCGCAATGGGGCGAAGCGGTGCACGCAGTGATCGTGCTCAAGCCCGATCACGAAGTGCCTGGCACAGAGATTATCGAACATTGCCGACGGCAGATCGCCGGCTACAAGACGCCGAAATCGGTTGAGTTCCGCGCCGCGTTGCCGCTGTCCGGTGCCGGCAAAGTGCTCAAGCGCGATCTGCGTGAGCCGTTTTGGGCTGGCAAGGATCGAGGGGTGAGCTGATGGCGACGATCCCCGAGGGCTTCACCGCGCTGGAACAACGCTCGGGGTTCCTGCGCAGCTGTGGCGAATTTTATTTGCATGAAGTGCTGCCGATCCTGGCGGTGCGCCTGGAACCGCAGCACCTCAATTACGTGCGCATCGCCCACGGCGGCTTCCTCGCCACCGTCGCTGACAGCGCGTTCGGCGTGATTCTGCGGCGCCATTCGGTGTCGCAGTCGGTGGCGGTGACGGTCAATCTGAATGTCGATTACCTCGGCCCGGTGCGCGAAGGCGACTGGCTCGAGGCGCATGTGCAAGTGCTCAAGAGCAGCGGCACGTTTTTAAGCGCCTGCTGCCTGTTGAAGGTCGGCGAGCGTCTGGTCCTGCGTGCCAATGGCGTCTTCACCACCTGGAAAGGCCAGACACCATGTACATGACCCAATGCCTGCAACGCACCCTGCAGCAAAATCCGCATCAGCTTGCGACGGTATTCGGTGATCGGCGTCAGACCTACCGCCAGTTTGGTGAGCGCGTGGCTCGCCTGGCGGGCGCCTTGCAACAGCTGGGAATGCAAGCGGGTGACCGGGTTGGCATGCTGGCACTCAACAGCGACCGTTATCTGGAGTACATCATGGGCGTCTGGTGGGGCGGTGGCGTGCTCAACCCGATCAACACGCGCTGGAGTGTGCCGGAGATCGTCTTTTCGCTGGACGATTGTGCGACCGGGATTCTGATCGTCGATGAGCACTTCGCCGCGTTGGCCGAGAACATCCGCAAGAGCGCCCGCCACGCGCCGCGCTTCATCTACGCCGGGGAGGGCCAGGTGCCGGTGGGCATGCTCGGTTTCGAGCAACTGCTGGCACAGGCGGCACCGGTCGAAGATGCCGGACGCGGGGGTGAAGACCTTGCCTGCATCATGTACACCGGCGGTACCACCGGGTTTCCCAAGGGCGTCATGCAATCGCACCTGAACCTGTGGTCGGCATGCATGCCGCGCATGGTTGACATGCCGCCAATCCGTGACGGTCGACTGTTGCATGTGGCGCCGCTGTTCCATGTCGCCGGCATGGCGTGGGCGCTGATTCAGTTGCTGGCCGGTGAAAGCCATGTGCTGGTGGCGAGTTTCGACGCGGGTGAAGTGCTGCAGGTGATCGAGCGTGAACAGATCACCGAAACGCTGCTGGTGCCGACCATGATTCTCGCGCTGCTGGCCCATCCAGACTTTGCTCGGCGTGACCTCAGCAGCTTGAGGCGACTGACCTACGGCGCGTCTCCCAGCGCCGGTGAAATGGTCGAGCACGTGTTGGCCAGGCTTCCGGATATCGAACTTTCCCATTCCTACGGGCTGACTGAAGCGTGCCCGGTGGTGTCGAGCAATCTGCCCTGGAACCACACGCCGGACGCGCGCAAGCGTGGTTTGTCGCGCTCGGTCGGGCGTGGCGGGTTGGGGGTCTATGTGAAGATCGTCGATCCGCAAGGCCGGGAGGTTGCGCGTGGCACGGTCGGCGAGATCATCGTGCGTGGGCCGAACATCATGCAGGGCTATTGGAACAGACCCGAAGAAACCGCCAAGGCATTGCGTGACGGATGGTTGTACACCGGTGACGCCGCATACATGGACGAACAGGGCTACCTGTTCATCGTCGACCGCCTCAAGGACATGATCGTCAGCGGCGGCGAAAATGTTTACTCGGCGGAAGTCGAAAACGTCCTGGCCCGGCACCCGGCCGTGGCGCTGTGCGCGGTGATCGGCATTCCCCATGAACAATGGGGTGAGGCGGTGCACGCGGTCGTGGTGCGCAAGCCTGATGCGCAGGTCGACGAAGAACAATTGCGTCGATACTGCCGCGAGTTCATCGCGCCCTACAAATGCCCGAAAACCGTCGAATTCCGCGCCGAACTGCCGCTGTCGGCTGCGGGCAAAGTGCTCAAGCGCGAACTGCGCAAATAACCACACCCTGAACCCCTGTGGGAGCGAGCTGGCTCCCACAGGGTATTGCGTTGTTGCGTGAATTTCGCTTCTCCAGTCATCGCGCAATCGCTACCCGATCCGGGTGGCTGCACCACTCGCCCGCGTCAATACAGTGGACTCACGAACCAGGCGCAAGCCTTGCCTGGCAACCCACTGGAGAGCCCGATGCATATCAACCGTACCGTCTACCGTGAAGACCACGAAATGCTGCGTGAAACTGCGCGGCGTTTTTTCGAACGTGAATGCCTGCCCAAACAGGCTCAGTGGGACGAGGCCGGGCAGGTTGACCGGGAAACCTGGCTCAAGGCTGGCCGCCACAATCTGCTGTGCCTCACCGTGCCGACCGAATACGGCGGTGGCGGCGGTGACTTCGGTCACTCTGCGGTGTTGATCGAAGAGCTGTACCGCGCCGGGGTTTCGGGCTGGAGCCTGGGTGTGCATTCGGACATCGTCGCGCCCTATATCGTGCGTCTGGGCACCGAAGAGCAGAAACACAAATGGCTGCCGAAAATCTGCACCGGCGAAACCGTTCTGGCCGTGGCGATGACTGAACCGGGCACCGGTTCGGACCTCAAGGCGATCCGCACCACCGCCGTGCGTGACGGCGACGAATGGGTGATCAATGGCAGCAAGACCTTCATCAGCAACGGCCTGACCTGCGACATGGTGGTGGTCGTCTGCAAGACCGATCCGAGTGCCGGCGCCAAGGGCTGCAGCCTGATCATGGTCGAGTGCGACCGCGAAGGTTTCCGTCGCGGGCGCAAGCTGGAAAAGGTCGGCCAGCATGCCGCCGACACCGCCGAGCTGTTCTTCGACAACGTGCGCGTGCCGGTGGGCAACCTGCTCGGTGAAGAAAACAAAGGCTTCATGCACCTGATGGAAGAGCTGCCGCAGGAGCGCCTGGTGATCGCGTTGTACAGCGCCGCCAAACTCGAACGCCTGCTGGAACAGACCGTCGAGTACGTGAAGGATCGCAAGGCGTTCAACCAGACCGTCTGGGACTTCCAGAACACCAAATTCAAGCTCGCCGACATCAAGGCCCAGGCCACGGCCGTGCGCCTGACCATCGATCACTACATCGGCGAACACATGCGTCGTCGCCTCACGGTCCAGGAGTCGGCCATCGCCAAGCTCCTGGCCACTGAAACCCTGTGGAAGTGCATCGACGACATGGTCCAGTTGCATGGAGGTTACGGCTACATGATGGAGTACCCGATCGCCCGCGCCTTCGTCGACATGCGCGTGACCCGGGTTTTCGGTGGCACCAGCGAAGTGCTGCGCGAACTCATCGCGCGCCAGTTGTGATCCTTTCCCCCTCATTCTTCCAGGTGACACCATGAGCGAAAAAGTACTGGTTGCCGGCGTCGGCATGATCCCGTTCCGCAAGCCCAGCGACAGCCCGACCTACGTGCAGATGGGGGCCGAAGCGATACGTCTCGCCCTGGCCGATGCGGCGATCGATTACAGCCTGATCCAGGAGGCTTACGCCGGTTACGTCTATGGCGACTCCACCTGCGGTCAGACCGTGCTGTACGAAATCGGCATGACCGGGATTCCGGTGATCAACGTCAACAACAATTGCTCGACCGGCTCCACTGCGCTGTTCCTGGCGCGCAAGGCCATTGAATCCGGTTCTGCCGATTGCGTGCTGGCGGTCGGCTTCGAACAAATGCAGGCCGGCGCTTTGAAATCCCATTGGGACGACCGCCCGCCGACCCGCGAGCGTTTCCTGCCGATTCTGCGTGGCCTGACCGCCGATATGGAGGGCATGCCGCAGGCCATCCGTACCTTTGGCGGTGCCGGGCGCGAGTACATGGACAAATACGGCTGCAAGATGGAAACCTTCGCCGCGGTACGCGCCAAGGCCAGCCGTCATGCCGCCAACAACCCGCTCGCTTTGTTTCGCAAGGTGCTGAGTGTCGAAGACGTGATGAACGACCCGGTAATCCTGCCAGGCGTCATGACCCGTCTGATGGCATGTCCGCCGACCTGCGGTGGCGCGGCGGCGATTCTGGTCTCCGAACGTTTCGCGAAAAAGCATGGCTTGCGTCGTGACGTGGAAATCGTCGCCCAGGCGATGACCACGGACACGCCGCAATCCTTCAACTTCGAAAAACCGTCAATGCTCGATTGGGTCGGCACGCACATGACCGATGCCGCCGTCGGCCAGGTGTACGAAAAGGCGGGCGTCGGACCACAAGACATCGATGTCTGCGAGCTGCACGACTGCTTCGCCCAGAACGAAGTGATCTGCTACGAGTCGCTGGGGTTTTGCCCCGAAGGCGGCGCGGAAAAATTCGTCATGGACGGCGACAACACCTACGGCGGACAAATTGTCGTCAACCCATCCGGTGGCCTGCTTTCCAAGGGCCACCCACTGGGCGCCACCGGTCTGGCGCAGTGCTACGAGTTGACCCAGCAATTGCGCGGCAACGCCGATCAGCGACAGGTCGAGGGCGCACGCCTGGCCATGGCGCATAACCTCGGTCTGGGTGGGGCGTGCGTGGTGACGCTGTACGGCAAAGTCAACGGGGGTGCCCAGTGAGCAGCCTGCTCGACGCCTTCCGCTTGACCGCGTTGCCCGACCACGCGCAGGCCTTTCGGGCCGAAGTCAAAAGCTTTCTGGCCGAGCACCTGCCAATGGTTGCGGCCGATGTGCGGGCACGCAGCTGGACCGGTTTCGACGCCGCCTTCAGTCGCAAACTGGCACAGCGTGGCTGGGTCGGTCTGACCTTGCCCGAATCCTACGGTGGCGCCGGGCTCGATGCCTTCAGCCGCTTTGTGTTGGTCGAAGAGTTGCTGTCGGCCGGTGCCCCGGTGGCGGCGCACTGGATCGCTGACCGCCAGAGCGGGCCGTTGATCCTGAAGTTCGGCAGCAACGCACAGAAAGATTTTTACCTGCCGCGCATCTGTGCCGGACAAGCGTTTTTCTGCATCGGCATGAGCGAACCCAACTCAGGCTCCGACCTGGCCAGTGTGCGCAGTCGGGCCAGCCGTTGCGAAGGCGGGTGGCGCCTGAGCGGTCGCAAGATCTGGACCACCAATGCCCACCATGCCGATTACATGATCGCTTTGGTGCGCACCAGCGGTTCGCCGGAAGACCGCCATAACGGGCTGTCGCAATTCATCATCGATCTCAAGCAACCGGGCATCAGCGTACGGCCCATTGTTGACCTCGCCGGGGATGCGCATTTTTCCGAAGTGGCGTTCGACGATGTGCTGCTGGGTGAGGACGCGCTGGTGGGCGAGGAGGGCAGTGGCTGGAAACAGGTCAATGCCGAACTGGCGTTCGAGCGCAGCGGGCCCGAGCGCTTCTATTCCAGCGTGGTGCTGCTCGACCTGTGGGCAGAGACCCTGCGCCGCAACGGTGCCAGCGTCGCCGAGACAGCGTTGCTCGGCGGTTTCCTTACGCAACTGACCAGCCTGCGCAATTTATCGGTGGCGCTGACGTCATTGCTCGCCCAAGGGCAGAGTCCGGTGGTGGAAGCGGCGTTGGTCAAGGACATCGGTACCGAATTCGAACAATCGATTCCGGCCGCTATTGCCGCAGCCATCAGCGCGAATCCGGATGCTCCGATTGACGATGAGCTGTACCGCACCGTCGCCTACCTGAACCAGGTCGCGCCGACTTTTTCGTTGCGCGGCGGCACCCGGGAAATCCTGCGCGGCATGATTGCCCGTGGCCTTGGCCTGCGCTGATATCGAATAGGAAACATCGTCATGTTCACTGAAGCCATTGAGAAAATACTGACTGACTTGTGCACCCCGGCGCTGGTTCGCGCGGTTGAAAACGGCGACCGCGCCACGGCGCTATGGAGCGCATTGGAGAACGGCGGGTTTCTCGAGTTGTTGACCCCGGAAGTGGCGGACGGCGCGGGGCTGACACTGGAGTCGTTGTTCCCGATTTTCCTCGCTTTCGGCCGTCATGCACTGCCGCTTCCGGTAGCCCAAAGCATTGCCGCACGGGCACTGATGCGTGACTGCCCGCATGCACCGCCGAACGGCATGTTGACCCTGGCGGGTGCGGCTTTCCGGCAGGCCGATGATGGCTTGTGCGTACCGCGCCTGGCCTACGGCACCCTTGCCGATTTTGCCTTGGTGAACCTGCAGGGCGAGTTGTTGTTGCTTGACTGCAGTCAGGCACGGCGCGAGCCCGACGGTGTGCATGGCAGCCAGTGCGCCACGCTGTATTGGCCGCAGGACGCCGGCGGCGTGTCTCTTGGAGGCAAGGGACAAGAGGCTCGCCTGTTTAACGCTGCCATCCATGCAGCGTCCATTGCCGGCGCGATGGAGAAGGTGCTCGGCATGACGCTTGAGTACTGCAATGACCGGACCCAGTTCGGCAAGGCCATCGGCAAATTCCAGGCGGTCCAGCATCAGCTCAGCGTCATGGCGGAGCAGGTGGCCGCTTCCCGAATTGCTGCCGAACTGGCCTTTGCAGGCGACCGTCCGGTGCCCGATTTGATTCCCGCGGCCATCGCCAAGGCCCGCACCAGCATGGCCGTTCCACAGGTGACCGCCATTGCCCATGCATTGTTCGGCGCTATCGGCGTGACCGAAGAGCTGGATCTGCAACTGTTCACTCGGCGCCTGCACCAATGGCGGGTCAGCGAAGGTTCGGAGACCTGGTGGAACAACATCGTCGGCCAGGCATTGCTGGAGAAACCGAAGGTTACCGCCAGTGAATTCGTGCGCACTGTTACCCAGTCACAAACTGCTTGAGGACACCCCATGAGTGAGTTTCTGAAGTACGAACAACAGGGGCATGTCGTCACCCTGACGATGAACGACCCCGAGCGCCGCAACCCTTTGACGGGCAATAGCGCTGTTCCCGAGTTCCTCGAAGCCATCGAACGGATCGAGCGCGACAGCAGTGTGCGCGCGGTCATCATCACGGGCGCAGGCAGCGCGTTTTGCTCCGGCGGCAACGTTCGCGACATGGACCGATACGCGCAGATGTCGGGCATGCAGTTGCGTCAGGAGTACCGCACCGGCATTCAACGACTGCCACTGGCGCTGTTCAATCTGGAAGTGCCAGTCATCGCCGCGGTCAACGGCGCCGCCATTGGTGCAGGCCTCGATCTGGCCTGCATGTGCGACATCCGCGTGGCATCCGAGCAGGCCAGGTTTGCTGAAAGCTTCGTCAAGCTCGGGATCATTCCCGGCGACGGCGGTGCGTGGTTGTTGCCGCGCATCATCGGCTTGTCGCGGGCCACCGAACTGACCCTGACCGGGCAAACGATCGATGCCCGCCAGGCCGAGCAATGGAACCTGGTGTCCCGCGTCGTCCCGGCCGGGCAACTGTTGGACAGCGCCAGGGAAATTGCCGCGGCGATCGCTGCCAACCCACCCCACGCCGTGCGTCTGGCCAAACGGTTGTTGCGCGAAGCCTTGCATACGCGACTCGACACGCTGCTGGAAATGTCGGCGACCTTCCAGGTGCTGTCGCACCAGACGGCCGATCACCGGGAGGCGGTAACGGCGTTCATCGAAAAGCGCTCCCCGACTTTCACCGGGTAAGTGTCACCAGGCGTAACGCCCGTCGAGCGCATCTCGAAACGGGTCGTTACGCGGCAATGAAAAGTGCAAGAAACACGTCCTTCAAATCACCCATTCGGGTGTGAGGGCATCCCGGGAGCCTCGCTAGCATGGGCTCTCACCACGTCATCCTTAATCGGGGAAACCGCATGACAAAAACAACAATGCGCGGAGTCTTTCAGCCAAGTCTGCTGGCCGTCGCTGTGATGGTTGCCACCTGCGCGAGCAATCAGGCTCATGCTGTGGATTTCAACATCGGGGAGATTCAAGGGACGTTTGACTCGTCGCTGTCGGTAGGGGCCAGTTGGTCGACGGCCGACCCGGACAAGCAGTTCATTTCCAACTTCAACTCCCAAGGTGTCACTGGCGGCGAGTCCTCGTCGCGGACGACCGATGACAACCGCCTGAACTTCAAGAAAGGGGAGACCTTCTCGAAGATCTTCAAAGGCGTGCACGACCTGGAGCTCAAGTACGCAGACAGCGGCGCATTCGTGCGTGGCAAATATTGGTATGACTTTGAACTGATGGACGAGAGCCGTCCGTTCTATGACATCAACGACTCGGGACGTGATCGCGCGGCGAAATCGTCCGGGGCGATGTTCCTCGACAGCTTCGTCTACCACAACTACAACATCGGTGATCAGGTCGGCAACGTTCGCTTGGGCAAACAAGTGGTGAGCTGGGGCGAAAGTACATTTATCGGCAACTCGATCAACAGCATCAACCCGATCGACGTCGCAGCCCTGCGTCGTCCGGGCGCGGAAGTGAAGGAAGGCCTGATTCCGGTCAACTTGCTCTACGTGTCCCAGGGGCTGGCCGATAACATTACCGCCGAAGCGTTTTATCAGCTGGAGTGGGACAAGTCGGTGGTCGACAACTGCGGCACGTTCTTCGGCAATGACGGCGTACCGCAAGGTTGTAACGACCGCCTGGTGGTTGCCGGGCTGGATTTGCCACCGGGTGCGGCACGCAACACCGGCGGTCTGGCTGCCGTCGCGGCAGGGACCGACGACGCCTTTATTCCACGTCTGAAAGATAACGATGCGCGCGACAGCGGACAGTATGGCCTGGCCCTGCGCTGGTACGTGCCGGAGGCGAACGACACCGAGTTCGGTGCCTACGCAATGAACTACCACAGCCGCAATCCTTACCTGAGCATCAATCAGATGAGCAGTGCCGCTGGCGGTGTGACTTCGGCGCGCAGTGTCCGTTATTTCGTCGACTATCCGGAAGACATTCGCCTTTACGGCTTGAGCTTCCAGACCAACGTTTCAGGCGTATCGCTGGGTGGCGAAGTCAGCTACCGGCCGAACATGCCGTTGCAACTGAACACGGCTGATTTGCTGTCTGCGGCGACGTTCGGTGCAACTTCGCCGCTGATCACTACCGGTTTTGCCGGCCGCAATCTGGGCGCCGAGGTCAACGGCTACAAGCGCATGCCAGTGACCCAGGCCCAGGTCACCGCGACCCAGTTCTTCGACCAGGTACTCGGTGCCAGTCGCCTGACTGTGGTGGGTGAGGTCGGTTACAACCATATCAACGGCCTGGGCAAGGCCGACGGTTCCGACCTGCGTTTCGGTCGCAGTCCGGCCTTTGGCAGTGGCGAACTGCAAGGTGCAGCGGGACCGGCTACTTGCCTGGGCACTGCCGCCGGCACGCCGACTGCCAGTAACCCGGCGCAGGAATGCAACGACGATGGTTTCTATACCAGCAACAGTTGGGGCTATCGCCTGCGCGGCAAGCTCGATTACCAGAACGTGATCGCCGGCATCAACCTGTCGCCGAACCTGGCCTGGTCCCATGACGTGTCCGGCTACGGTCCGAACTTCGATGAAGGGTCCAAAGCGGTCAGTGTCGGGGTAGATGCCGATTACCTGAACACCTACAACGCCAGCCTCAGTTACACCAATTACTTCGGTGGCGATTTCAATACCAACGTCGATCGCGACTACGTTGCGCTCAGCTTCGGCGTGAATTTCTGATGCAACCCTGCCAGAGGAAACTGAACATGAACGCACGTTTTATTCTGCGCGCCGGCGCACTGAGTCTGTCGTTGCTGGCCAGTGCTGTAATGGCCGCCGTTTCGCCCCAGGAAGCCGCCCAGTTGGGCACCACGCTGACACCGTTGGGCGCACAGAAAGAAGGTAACGCCAACGGTAGCATTCCGGCCTGGGCCGGTGGTTTGAAGCCCGGTGCGGCGGCACTCGAGAATGGCTTTCTCGGCGATCCTTTCGCTGGTGACAAGCCACTAATGGTGATTACCGCGGCCAACGCCGACCAGTACAAGGACAAGCTGACGCCGGGCCAACTGGCGATGTTCAAACGCTATCCGGACAGCTACAGGATCCCGGTGTACAAGACTCAGCGCACCGCGGCGTCACCGCAGAACATTTACGACATTGCGAAAAAGAGCGCGGTGACCACCGAGCTGACACCTGACGGTAATGGCCTGCAGAACTTCACGCAAACCCGTTACTACCCGTTCCCGATTCCAAAGAATGGCGTCGAGGTTTACTGGAACCACACCAACCGCTATCGCGGCGGCAACATGGAGCGGCAGGCGGCTCAGGCTGCACCGCAGGCCAACGGGTCGTACTCGATCGTCGAGTACGACGACAAGCTGGCATTCCCGCAGCTGATGGAAGGGGTCGAAGGTGGGGCAGGTGACAACGTTCTGTACTACTACAAACAGGAAATCACCGCACCTTCGCGCATGGCCGGCAGTGTGATCCTGATCCACGAGACCATCGATCAGGTCAAGGAACCGCGCCTGGCATGGGTCTACAACGCCGGACAGCGCCGCGTACGCCGTGCACCGCAAGTGGCTTACGACGGGCCGGGCAACGGCTCCGACGGCATGCGTACCGCCGACAACACCGACATGATGAACGGCGCGCCGGATCGTTATGACTGGAAGCTGGTGGGCAAAAAGGAGCTGTACATCCCGTACAACAACTATCGCTTGCAGTCGCCGAAAGTGAAGTACGACGACATCATCAAGCCGGGGCACATCAATCAGGACCTGACCCGTTATGAGTTGCACCGCGTGTGGCATGTCGAGGCCACGTTGAAACCGGGCCAGCGCCATGTATATGCCAAGCGTGACATGTACTTCGACGAAGACACCTGGCAGCTTGCCGAGGTCGATCACTACGATGGTCGCGGACAGCTGTGGCGAGTTGCCGAAGGCTATGCGATCAATGACTACGAGCGCGGCGCTTCCAACTTCGCCATGCTCGGGATCTATGACCTGATCGCGGGTCGCTACAACGTATTGGCCATGACCAATCAGGCCAAACATGCAACGACCTATGGCATGACCGCGAAAATGACCGACTTCACCCCATCGGCGCTGCGTAACGCCGGCATTCGCTGACGTCGGGCCCTGGCTTGAATCCAACGCCCTGTTCGCAGGGCGTTGTGCTTTCAGGCAGGCCCCACCTGATGCGGGTGGCGCGCAAACAGTCGGCTCGCCCAATGATGGCATCCTCACACCATCAGCGAGGTCCGCCATGTTTGTGCCACGGCCGCATCTGTGCGACGTACTCAAGCGCGAGCAGTGTCGCTTGCAACTGCTTTGCGCGCCTGCCGGTTATGGGAAAACAGCATTGCTGCGCGAGTATTTGCGCGGTGAGGCGGTATGGATGAGCCTGGGTGGCTTGCCGCAAACACTGGAAGGTTTGAGCGAGATGCTGGCCGGTCAGCTTGGCTTGGCGCCCGAAACGGTGCCTGATGCCTTGCTGGCGTTGCTCGACTCAAGGGACCTGCTGACTGCTCAACCGTCTTCGCTGGCAAGCCAGCTCCCACAGGGAAATGCGATCAACTGTGGGAGCTTGCCTACCAGTGATAGGGCCAGTCCAGGCAGCGAAAATCCAACACTTCGCCTGGTCTTCGATGACTTGCCAGCGCAAATGCCGGCAAACCTCAATCACTGGTTCGACCAACTCCTGTCCCTGCGAAATCCGGGCTTGCAGGTGCTGGTCACCTGCCGCCAACGCCCCGAATGGAACTTGCCGCAGCTGATGCTCGGCGGGCAATTGCTGGAGCTGGATGCCCGGCAATTGGCGTTGCGACCTGATGAATTCGAGTCGCTGGTCAGTGTGCTCATGCCGACCGCGGACATCAGGTCCAGGGAAAAACTGTGGCATCAAACGGCGGGGTGGTGCGCCGGTGTTCGTCTGCTGCCGTCTGCGTTGCTCGGCGCCTACCTCGAGCGTGAACTGCTGGCGCGTCTGAACGACGAACAGCGCGAAGTCCTCTACGGACTGGCTCATTTGGCCAAGGCCAGCGCCGATCTCTGCCAGCAACTCTGGGAAGAACAGCAGGGCGCCAGGGTCTTCAGAAGTCTGCTCGACGCCCAGGTTTTTCTTGTCCCGATCGACCACCAACCCGGTTGGTTCCGGTTGTTGCCTGCCGTGGCGCAGGCGCTGCAAGACAGGTTGAGCGGCGTGCCGTTGAATCGGTTGCGCTTGCGCGCCTGTCAGTTGCTGGGCGTACTGGGGCAGGTCGACGATGCGGTCGAGCAAGCACTCAGTGCTGATCAGCCAGAAGTGGCCGCAAGCTACATGGAGCGCTTGTGGCTGAGCTGGATCCTCAGCGAACGGCATCTGGACCGCTTTATTGATTGGCGCGAGCGTATCGAACCGCAATTGCTGCAAAGCAGCTCGCGGCTGATCTATTTGTGCGCCAAGGCGCTGCTGTTCAGTGGTCGACTGGACGAGGCCGAGGAGTGCCTGCAACGGCTGGGGCGTTTTTGCCCACTGCCCGATCGCAAGCGCAATCAACGCCTGCTGGCTAACTGGCAGGCGTTGTACGGCACCCTGCACACCCTGCGCGGCAACGTCGAACAGGCGCGCCTGCATTGCCACGCAGCGCTGCGATACCTGACCGTGCAGGACTGGCTGTCAGTGTTGTTGTGTCATTGCACCCTCGCACGGATCGACATGCAGACCGGCGAACTCAACGAAGCCCAGGTGTTGCTGGAACACTCGCTGGAGCTTGCAAGGCGCCAGGGCAGTCGCGAAGCCGAGGTGCTGGTGAACACAGATCGAGTCCGGTTGCTGTTGCTTCAGGGAAAATCGGCGCTGGCGCATTCGCTCTTGCGCACTGAACTTGCGCAACTGACGGGCAGCAGAACCCAGCCCTATCCACTGCTCGGGCGGCTGCTGTTCCTGCAAGGCGAGTTGCTGTTACAGCAAGGCCGCGCCGATGAAGCCGAGCAAGTGGTGCAGGCGGGACTGATGCAGGTCCGCGATTGTTGCGCGCCATTTGTGCTCAATGCCTACCTGTTGCTGTCCGAGATCGCTTCGCGCAGGCATGACCAGGAACAGGCGCAGCAGCTGTTGTGTGAAGCCGAGCGACGCATGCATTGGGGCAGGATCGACAGCGCCTGCTACCAGGGTCCGATCGAGTTGCAGAGAAACCGCAATGGATTTCGCGATCAGGGGACCGACATTGACGTCCCCGCCGTGGCACGCATGCCGGATTATCAGGACGGTCTGACACCCCGCGAAGTGTCAGTGCTCAAGTTGCTTGCCGAGGGCATGTCGGTGCGCGAGGTCGGCCATCGCCTGTTCATTTCGGTGAATACCGTCAAGACCCACGCCAAGAACATCAACGTCAAGCTCGGCGCCTGTCGTCGCACCCAGGCCATCAACAGCGCCAAGGCCATGGGCATTCTGGCCTGAACCACACCACTTGAAACGCCACCCACCTGATCCGGGTGGCGGCGTGGCGCGACCGATGGTCAACCATGCAGTGAACCCGACGCAATGCTGCGCAATCGCGGTGGCGTCCAGACAACAACAAGAGAGGTAGTGATGAGCGCCATCGAGAGTTGGACGAGCACGGACATCCGCACGGTGCTGGAAAAACAGAGGGCGGCCTTCCTGGCCTGCGAACCCTGGAGTGTCGAGCAACGCTGTGAGTTGCTTGAGCGGGCGATCGGTCTGCTGGTCAATCACGAACGGGAAATCATCGACGCGCTGACGGCGGATTTCGGCCATCGCAGCCCCGGTTTCTCCAAAGGCAGTGAAGTGCTTTCGCCACTGGCGACCCTCAAACAGACCCAGGCCGAACTGGCCGAGTGGATGCGCCCGCAGCAACGGCAGGCCCGAGCCGGTGAAGCCTGGGTTCAATACCAGCCGCTCGGCGTGGTGGGCATCGTGACGGCATGGAACGTCCCTGGCTACATGGTGTTCAGTGGTCTAGCCGGCGCCCTTGCCGCCGGCAATCGGGTGATGATCAAACCCTCGGAATTCACCCCCAAGACATCGGCCCTGATCGCGCGCCTGATTCGTTCGGTCTACGCCGAAGACGAAGTGGCGGTGGTGCTGGGCGGTGCCGACGTTGGCCAGGCGTTTTGCGGCCAGCCTTTCGACCATCTGTTGTTCACCGGCGCCACCAGCATCGGCAAGCACGTGCTGCGTGCCGCGGCGGAAAATCTGGTGCCGGTGACCCTGGAGCTGGGCGGTAAATCGCCGACCATTATTTCCCGCACGGCGGACTTCAAGGACGCGGTGGCCAAGACTGTCATCGGCAAGTTGCTCAACGCCGGTCAGTTGTGCGTCGCGCCAGATTACGTGTTCGTGCCACGGGAATCGGTGGATACCTTCATCGGCATTGCCAAAGCGGTGGTCGCCGGATTTCTGCCGACGCTCAAGGACAATCCCGAATACACCTCGATCATCAACAGTCGGCATTACGAGCGCTTGCTGGGCTACCTCAGTGAAGCGCGCGAGGCCGGTGTCGAGCTAGTCGAATTGAATGCCGGCGCTGAAGACTTCAGTAACGCGACGCGCAACAAACTCGTGCCGACCCTGTTGCGCGATCCCGGCGACGATCTACGGGTGATGCAGGACGAAATCTTCGGCCCGTTATTGCCGATCAAACCCTACGACACCATCACCGAAGTGATTGCCTGGATCAACGCGCGGCCACGTCCGCTGGCTCTCTATTACTTCGGCAACGATGCCGCCGAAGAAGCGCAAGTGCTGTCCCGTACCTGTTCCGGTGGCGTGACCCTCAATGGTGTATTGAGTCACGCCAGCACCGAAGGCTTGCCGTTCGGCGGCGTCGGCCAGAGCGGCATGGGTGCCTATCACGGTATCGACGGTTTCCGCACCTTCAGTCATGCCAAAGCCGTGTTGCGCACCGCGCCAAACCCGGCCTGAACCCCTGATTAATTTTTGAGAGAACTGCCATGAAAGCTGCCGTATTCCACCAGGTTGGAGCTCCGCTGGTCATTGAAGAAGTGGGCATCAGCAAACCGGGCCCGCGTGAAGTGCTGATCCGCACCAAAGCGGTTGGTGTCTGCCATTCGGATTTGCATGTGATTGACGGTTCGTTCCCGTATCCGGGGCCATTGGTGCTGGGCCACGAAGCGGCCGGTGTGGTCGAACAGGTCGGCTCCGAAGTGCGTTCGGTCAAGCCGGGCGATCATGTCGTCACCTGCCTGACCGTGTTCTGTGGCCATTGCGAACATTGCGTGACTGGCCACCTGGCACGTTGCGTATCGCCAGAAACCAAGCGCGGCGCGGATGAAGAGTCGCGGCTCACGTATGTGCAGAAGCCGATACCGCAGTTCGTCAACCTGTCGGGCTTCGCCGAACAGATGCTGGTGCACGAAAACGCCTGCGTTGCGATTCGCCGCGACATGCCACTCGACCGTGCCGCCCTGCTCGGTTGCGCGGTGACCACCGGCACCGGCGCGGTGTTCAATACCGCCAAAGTGCGTCCGGGTGAAACCGTGGCCGTGATCGGTTGTGGCGGGATCGGTCTGGCGGCCATCAATGGCGCAGCACTGGCCGGGGCAGGGCGCATCATTGCCATCGACATGCTTGATTCGAAACTGGAGTTGGCCAAGCAGTTTGGTGCCACCGACTTGATCAATGGCAAAAACGGCGACGCGGCCAAACAGGTGATGGAGCTGACCCGTGGCGGTGTGCATCACGCTTTCGAGTGCATCGGCCTCAAGCAGACCGCCGAGCAAGCGTTCGCCATGTTGGCTCGCGGCGGCACTGCCACTGTGATCGGCATGCTCAAGCCCGGCCTGAAAATCGAACTGGACCCCCTGCAACTGCTACATGAACGCCGCATCCAGGGCTCGCTGATGGGCTCGAACCGTTTCCCGGTCGACATGCCTCGGCTGGTGGACTTCTACATGGTGGGCAAACTCAAGCTCGACGAAATGATTTCCCAGCGCATCCGGCTTGAGCAGATCAACGATGCGTTCGACGAGCTGCGCCGTGGCGAGTTGGCGCGTTCGGTGATCATTTTCGAGTAAATGCCGTAATTCCGGTAGGAGCGAGCCTGCTCGCGAAAAACCAGAGACCGCCACGGGGTGTCAGGCCGCCAGCGTCATCGTCGGCGACCATCGCGAGCAGGCTCGCTCCTACAGGTTTTTTTGCTGCATTCGAATAAGTGCCTGAGCATTCGGTTTTTTTGGAGTGGATGGATGGACATTGATTTCACAGCGGACGAACGCGCCTTTCGCGAGGAGGTTCGTGCCTGGTTGCGCGACCATTTGCCCAGCGAATTCGCTGCGCGCATCGCCCAGGGCAAGCGCCTGAGCAAAGAGCACCAAGTGCAGTGGATGCGCACACTCAACCGCCAGGGCTGGCTGGCCCCTGGCTGGCCGGTCGAGTTCGGTGGTACCGGCTGGACTGACGTGCAAAAGCATATTTTCGACGAAGAGTGTTTCGCCGCCGGCGCGCCGAAGGTCTCATCGTTCGGCCTGAAAATGGTGGCTCCGGTCATCATGAAGTTCGGCACGGACGAACAGAAAGCCCACTTCCTGCCGCGCATTCTCACTTGCGACGACTGGTGGTGTCAGGGTTATTCCGAGCCGGGTGCGGGCTCTGATCTGTCGTCATTGAAAACCCGCGCCGTGCGCGACGGCGATCACTATGTGGTCAACGGTCAGAAAACCTGGACTACCCTGGCGCATTATGCCGACTGGATGTTCTGCCTGGTACGTACCGACCCCGAAGCTCGCCAGCAGCGGGGCATCTCCTTTCTGTTGATCGACATGCAGACGCCGGGCATCACTGTACGACCGATCATCACCCTCGACGGTGAGCATGAAGTCAACGAGGTGTTCTTCGATAATGTGCGGGTGCCGGTGGCCAATCTGGTTGGCGAGGAAAATCAGGGATGGACCTGCGCCAAATATTTGCTGACCCATGAACGCACCAGCATTGGCGGAATCGCCCACAACAAGGCGCTGCTCAATCGTCTGAAACAGATTGCCAGTGAAGAGCGGCGTGATGGCCGGCCATTGATCGATGACCCGCTGTTTCGCGTACAGATCGCCGAAGTCGAGATGCAATTGATTGCCGCCGAAATCAGTAGCCTGCGGACCTTGGCGGCCGTCCGCGACGGGGGAGTTCCAGGCGCGGAGAGCTCGTTCCTGAAGATCAGGGGCACCGAAATTCGTCAGGCGATTACCTGGTTAATCAGTAAAGCCGTAGGCCCCTACGCCATGCCGTTCATCGAGGATGAACTGGGTTACGGCACCGAACCGTTGCTGTACACCGATTACAGCAGCGCGGCCACCTATCAGTATCTGGATGCGCGCAAGGCTTCGATCTATGGCGGTGCCAACGAAATCCAGAAAAACATCATCGCGAAAATGATCCTAGAACTCTAAGGCGCCCCCGATCATGGATTTCAAACTGACAGAAGAGCAGCTGATGCTGCAGGAAACCGCCGGGCGCCTGGTGCGTGATGTTTACGGCTTCGAGCAACGAGAACAGTATCGCCAGAGCACGCATGGCTTCAGCGTGCCATTCATGCAGCAGTTGGGCGATCTGGGATTATGCGCAGTGCCCTTTGCCGAAGCCTACGGCGGCTATGCCGGCAGCGGCGTGGATAACATGCTGATCATGACCGAGCTGGGGCGCGGACTGTGCCTGGAGCCTTACCTGCACTCGGTGATCTTTGCCGGTGGCCTGATCGCGCAACTGGGCAGCGAAGCGCAGAAGGCCAGATTGTTGCCACAAGTCGCCGATGCCAGCCTGCAACTGGCGGTGGCGGTCGATGAGCCGCAGGGTCATTACCAATTGCATGACGTGCAGACTTTGGCCGAGCCGGTAGACGGTGGCTGGAAACTCAATGGCCGCAAGTCAGTGATCATCGGCGGGCAGAGCGCCGGGCTGATACTGGTTTCGGCACGCACCAGCGAGGGCGCGCGGGATGAAAATGGCATCAGCCTGTTCCTGCTTGATCCGCAAGCCTGCGGCGTGCAGCGGCGCGTCTTCGATACAGTGGATGGGCGCAAGGCCTGCGATCTGTTTCTCGAAGACGTGTTCGTCGCCAGCGCCGCGCTCCTCGGCGAACCGGGCCAGGCGTTGCCAGCGCTGCGCTACCAGCAGGGCCGCGCCATCGCCGCGCAATGTGCCGAAGCTATCGGCAGCATGGAGGCTGCCTGTGCGTTGACCCTCGATTATTTGAAGACGCGCCAGCAATTCGGCCAACCGATCGGCAAGTTCCAGGCCTTGCAGCACCGCATGGTCGATATGCGCATCGAGCTGGACCAAGCCACTTCGATGACCCTGTACGCCGCCTGTGTGGCCGATCAGGCAGACAGTGACGAGCGCCGCCGGGTCTTGGCGGCGGCCAAATTCATCGTCAGCCGCGCCAGCCGTTTTGTCGCCGACCAGGGCATCCAGTTGCACGGCGGGATCGGCCTGACTTGGGAATACATGCTGTCGCACCACGCCAAGCATTTGCTGATGGTGGCGCGTCAGTTTGGCGATGACGATCACCATTTGCAGGCTTATGCGAAGCTGATGCCGGCAGCGTAAGGCAGTTTCAACTGAGAAAGACGGTGGCGGCGATAGCCGCCCCGGCGCCTTCGAACGGACCTGTGCAATCAGCACACCACCGGGCGTGATGTTGTAAGGCAGACCCCGTACGAATTCATCTCTCTATTTGAGCATTCCTGCGCCGTAACAAACGGCAATGACAATGAGTGCGAGAAAACAGATCAACTGTATGCAAAAGAAGGTAAACCGAACCGCGACGAACGTATCGGTTTGCACATGGGATACGTGAACCAGAGACTGACACACACGAGCGATCAGGACGATTATGGACAAGTAGCTCACCGCAGGACCGTCCAACCCAAGGGCTGAAATCACGAACACGATGACGCCAAAGACCGGCAGATTTTCCACACAGTTCGCATGAGCTCTGGTCCCGCGCCGATACCAATCCTCGCCTTCGAGCTGATCGCTCCGGAAAGAAGCGATCGGGACATTCGACAACAGGATTCTGACCCAGCGATAGACGCCAACGGTTGCCATCAACAATAGTAGGGTCCAGGTCGCAAATCCAAGCAGCATCCACATCGCGATCGTCATGGCTGCCATCCTCAATCAATCATGTTTCAGCACGTCATTCCACTGTCGCGCGACCGACACGCGGTCGGTCGCCACGTATTGATCAATGGCTCATGATCGGTGCCAGTGCGGTCTGAATCCTGGACATCTGTGTTGGCGTTGTCATGCGTGCAAGCAGCCGTGCAAAGTGTGGATGCTGCACACCCGAGATAATGTATTGCCAGCGGTAGGCTCGCAGCACGCAGGCTTTGATTTGCGCGGTCTGCTCGACACTGAACGATCGTGAGGCATTTCCAATGAAGTAGTCGGCATCGGCTGTCGATTGCGCCTGCAGGATGGCGTCTACCGCCGCCACCAGCCCAATCAGGTCGTTCACGGCATGGTCGCACTCGGCCAGCGAGAGTTTTGCGTGCTCTGCCTGCCACTCCAGTTCATCGAGTACGACGTGCCGGCTCTCATCCTTCCAGTGAAATTTGAAGACGTCCTTGAACAGTGGGCACAACTCCTCACGCGGGGCGATGCTTTGCACATAGTGCGTCTGGACAAACAGCTCGATATGACAGGTCAGCGCCAGCACCGCCCAAGTGCTGGCCGCCAGTACCGCGCGCGCCACATCGTTCGGATCGGCAACTTGGCGATAGCCTGCCGGCAATTGAGTACCCATCATCGTCTCAATGCGCCGGAACAGCTCCTGATGCTTGATCTCGTCGTTGGAAAAGCGAACCAACGCTTCGAGGGCAAGCTGATCGTCAAATACATGGGCCCGACCCTGATCGAGCATCTTGGCACTGATAAAACGCTCGACCAGGCCAAAGATATACGCATAGGTCCGGCCCTGAATCTGGCTAAGCAAGCGGGCGTCGTCTGCGGCGAGAAAGGTCAGACGGTCGATATGCGAGAGGCCGTCGGGCAAGAATTTTCGCGAGAAGTCGAAGCCGCGGTCCTGCAGCAAGTCGCGATCGATCTGCCACTCCGCTTTCTTCGATGAGCGGACAAGTTGAGCATAACGGGCGGCATTGCCTGAATCCGGGCGGGGCAGGGTAGTGGCAGCGTTCATACTGATCTCCGGCTGGTGTGGTCGAGTTGGAATAGGGCCAATTACGGTTAACGCGGGAGTCAATGACCATCGGTGTAGCGTCTGTGGATCGTCTCGATCACTGAGTCCTCGTTGGTGCTAATCTAGGCCTCGCCGCTCAGGCGGCGAATGACCAGTGCGCCTGATTACTTGCTCCAAACTCCGGAAAGGAGGGCTGGCAATTGCTGGATGCGCTATCTGATGTGCTGCGTGTGATTCGGCTCTCCGGGGGGATCTTCCTCGAGGCAGAGTTCACTGCGCCCTGGTGTCTCAGCGGAAGAATCTCTGCGGACGATTGCAAACCGTTCCTGGCGGCCCCGCGACACATCATTGCATCGCATTTTGTCGCAGCGGGGCACATGCAATTGCGGGTCGACGATGGTGCCACCCTCGACGTGCAGGCAGGCGAACTCATTCTGCTACCGCGCAATGACGTTCATACGTTTGGCAGTGATCTAAGCGTTGCCCCGATGTCGGCGCGCGAAGTCATTCATCCGCCGCAAGTCGGTGGCATATCAAGAATCAAATGCGGCGGGGGCGGCGAGGCCACACAGTTGTTGTGCGGCTTCCTCGGCTCTGAAACACCGTTCAGTCCGTTGCTTTCGTCGTTGCCATCCTTATTGAAGCTGGACGTTCGTGCGACACCTTCGGGTGCCTGGATTGAAAGTTCATTTCGTTTCGCCGTCAGTGAAATTGCGGCGGGGCGCGTCGGCTCGGCAACGGTCATCGCCAAACTCTCCGAATTACTGTTCGTCGAAGCCGTCGGCCAGTATGTCGCCAACCTCCCCGCTGAACGGCGCGGGTGGCTGGCGGGCTTGCGAGATCCACATATCGGGCGCGCGCTGGCGCTGCTCCATGCTCGTCCAACCGAGGGCTGGACGGCAGAAGCGCTGGCGATTGAAGTGGGCATGTCGCGCTCGGTATTCGCGGAGAGATTCACGGCGTTGGTCGGACAGCCACCCATGCAATACCTGACGTTCTGGCGCATGCACGTGGCGGCTCAACAACTACGCGAGGGTCGCGGCAATGTGGCGCAAATCGGCTTTGCAGTGGGCTACGAATCCGAGGCCGCGTTCAGTCGTGCATTCAAACGACAGTTCGGCACATCCCCCGGTATCTGGCGCAGGCAATCAGCATGAGAGGGGCTGGCGCCTGAGGACGCTCACATCAAGGCAGGCAGAAAATGTTTGATAGAGCCGTGCGCATTTCGTCAGGCTGGGGTTGATCCAGCGCCTAAGCCCTGCAAACAACTTTGGCGCCGATCGGATGTACGGATGCCCGCGTTGAAACTCCACACGGAAGACGTGGAATCATAGGCTTCGCATCAGCGACGATAGTAACGGTGGCCGTCCTCGTAACGGTGCCGCATGGCGCGGTCCTGGTGGCGCTCCCAATCACGACGGCGTTCAGCTTCTCGGCGGGCTTGCTCTCTGCGCCAGTTATCCCGGCGCCAGTCGTCTCTGCGCCAATCGTGTCTACGATCGTGCCAACGGTCGTCATGCCAGTATCGGTCGTCATGGGCAAGCAACGTTGCCGGTTGCTTGCCGGCCATACTGGCCAAGGCCGGCCAAGGGTTGTCTGCGGTCTGGACAGGCGCCTCAACGGCTGTGGCTTGCTTTGTGAAAACGGGGTCTGAGGCCTTCATCTGTGTGGCGGATGCCGAGCCCACTGCCGCAAATGCCAACAGGCCGAAGAGCA
The DNA here is from genome assembly GCF_004307635.1 of Pseudomonas sp. Sample_22. NCBI lineage: Bacteria > Pseudomonadati > Pseudomonadota > Gammaproteobacteria > Pseudomonadales > Pseudomonadaceae > Pseudomonas > Pseudomonas sp. Sample_22. Next base: position 365,645 of record NZ_RCNY01000081.1, on the reverse strand, counting down.
CCAACCGTGGGACATGGAATTTCATGAGTGAAGACAACCTCTGAGGGAAGATTGGACGTGTGGCCTATGACTGCGACGCTTGAAGACCGCGTGCTTAATCAGCGCATCTGCCTATCCACATAGACCGATATACAGAGAAAAGTTCTAGGGAACCGTTACTTAAATAGCCAGCGGTTTTCACTCGCTAGAGAAAAAAACAAGAACAGTTGCCGCGGTCGTTACAGCAGGAACTTCCGGTGTTTGGCTTGGTCAATAGCGGCCCTGTATCGGAAGCGCCGAACAGCGCTGTTTACGGCAGTACCTTCCGAGTTCAGTCGAGTAAGTCCCCCTGATGCCAATCAATAACCATTTGTCAGGCCTCATCCTGGTGCTCTGTGCCTTCGCGTCGTGCGGTTCTGTCGCTGCCGAGCGACGAGCGAGCGCGCAAAGCAACAGCGCCTCAACCACCCTGATCGAAACAGCCTCGCGGCAGTATGAAAACGGCCAACTGGACCAGGCTGCCGCCACGCTGGAGCGAGCCCTGCACATCCAGCCAAACAATCCCGCGACGCTGCATTACCTGGGTGTTTTGCGACTTCAACAAGGGCAGTACCAGCAGGCTGAAACCTTGGCGGCGCGCTCGAACATGCGGGTGGGTAACAACGTCCAGTTGCGCAACCGCAACTTCCAATTGATTCAGGCGGCGCAGCAGGCCCAATCATCGGGTACCCCACCAAATGCCACCGGGGACGTGGTTGCGGTACAGAAGGGGTTGGAAGAGGAAGCCCAAAGGCGCCGCGTAGCGGACATGGCGGCTGTTGAGCAGTCCGCTTCGGAAATCGGGCGTGACGCTGGCAACCTGAGTCACGCAGAGGACAATCGGGTTTCGGCTGCACCGACAGTTGGCAGAGCCGGGACCGCAGGGGCGTTCCAACAGTCTAATGTCGTCCCTGAGCCCGCGCCTGCTGAATTTGAAATTCCCCGCGGCCACATGCCACCCCCGGGCAAATGCCGAATCTGGTTCCCTGATCGCCCGCCGGGGCATCAGCCCCCACCGGGTAAATGCAAGAAGCTGCGTGATCGGGTTCCTTCAGGTGCTTACTTGGTGCGCGGTTGAGTTCCCGACTGCTCAGACCACTACAGATCCCGAGCCCAAGTCTGACTGACCAGGTCTTTTCCGAAACTGTGTACCGGTTCCTCTTCGGCCAACTGAAAACCTGCCTTTTGATAGAGCTTTCGCGCATCGCAAAGCACGCTGGTGGTCCAGAGCATCATCTTTGTGTAACCCGCATCCCGTGCAAATCTGAGACTTTCTTCCAGCAATCGATTGCCGATTCCCATGCCTCTGGCACTCGCATCCACGTAGAGCATTCGCAGTTTGGCGGTCGTCTCGTCATGCCTGACGACAAACACCGAACCGATGACCTTGCCATCTTTTTCCGCGATCCAGCATCGCTCGCAGGATTGATCGAATTCACGAAGGTACTTGGCGACGATTTCTGCCACCAGCGCTTCGAACTCCGAGTTCCAACCGTATTCGCGAGCATATAGCTGAGCTTGTTGCTGAACGACAATTCCCATGTCACCCGCTACAGGATCGCGCAGGAGGTAGGAGGGATCTCTGTCGCCCAATAGCGTCTGTATCTGTTTCATGGCTTGGGTCAATTGATCCTGCTGTGGCTCAGGCAAGCCTTGCAGCATCAACACGACTTCCTCACGAGCGGCGTGCTCCAGCGAGGCCAGCACGGTGCGACCTGGCTCGGTAAGCTGGATCTGAGAGGCTCGGGCATCGCTTGTCGAACGCGTCTTGCCGATCAAGCCTTTTTTCTCGAATCCGCCGATGACTCGGCTGACGTAACCGGCGTCCAGGCCGAGCATCTGACACAGGTCTGAACTCTTCAGGCCGGCACTGGCGCCCAATTCGAAAAGGATACGCGCCTCGGTCAGGGAAAATTCGGCCTTGAGCAAGTGTTCTTGCAGGGCGCCGATCTGGCGGGTGTAGAACCTGTTAAAGCGGCGTACCGTTTCGGCGCGCTCAAAAATGGTGGCGGACATGGAAGCTCCATATATTTGCTTTTGGCAATTATATGGTTGACCAAGGCAACTATGTCAATCGTGTGATTAGAATTTGAATGATGCATGCCAATGATTTTCACGACACGTTTTTGAGAATGTGCGCGAGCCCTTTAAACGAACGGGAGCCGATCATGGGGTGCCGCTTCCAGGCGCAGTCGTTGAGCGGTGTATACGACCTGTTTGTACTGTAAGCGACATGTCATCGAACTCTGCCAGGCGTTTACCTGTCGACCCATCACCTGTTTCTCAACACTCGAGCGGTGTCTTCAGTACGATCGCGATCATCTCGCGACCGTCTGAGCAGACCATGGTGATCGCGATGAACTGTCTTATATGTGTCGGTACTGCGCAGCGCATTCAATGTCTTGGCCCCTGGGAAGAGCGGGACTGTCCAGAGTGTGGTCGCTATCGCGTGTCGGATGAGCTCATCATGATGCTGATGGAGCAAGGGCAAATATTCGATGTGAACAAAACCAGACGTTGGCTAAGTAGTCAGCGAGTGGCGGGGGCTGTTCCTTCAATCGAAGTCCATGAAGCACTGCTGCTGCCCTGAAGCCAGCGGCATCGGTTGTACTTCTTTCATTTTGGAATCCGCCCATGCACCTCTACACACTGCAATACCTGTTCAACGGCGAATCTCGTGAGGTCGAGCTCGAACTCAAGCAACCTCAACTCTCCGTACAGGAGGCGACAATGCATCTTTTGCAGCTGCATTTCGGAGATGGCGAGAACAGCCTGCTGATGCCTTCAGCGGACGCAACTCCGAAAGAAATCCTGGCGCAGGCTGAACGGCTTGGATTGACCCGGATCAGGGTGGTTTGAGTTGAACAGCATCGATTCAACGTCAAAGGCAATCTGCTCAATAAACCCGATTAGAAGGTAGCTTAGCGGCCGTTTTCCACGCTCCATTCACCGGCTGCCGATTGCTCTTTGCCAAAGCCTCAAAGCAGGCTCCACGACACCCCGACATACATCGCCATGCCTTCACCAGGGGTGGATCGCGCCGCGTCGAGCCCTTTGTCGTCGTAGCCGGGGGTGACGGTCGCGGCGTAGTGCTTGTCTGTCAGGTTGCGCATGTCCAGCCATGTCTGCCAGTCGCCCTTGGGCGCGTTGTAACCCAGGGTTGCACCGAATATGGCGTAGGGATCGGCGTAGAAGCTGTTGGCGTAGTCGACCGCAACCTTGGACGCCCATTGAGTGTTGACTGCTGCGAAGAAACCTAGCGGCCAGTCGAAGCGCAGTTCGCCCTGGTAGTAATGCATCGGCAGGCCCGGCAGGCGGTTGTCGCCGAAACGCTCGTCGTCGCGGTAGTGGAAATCACTGAAGGTATAGCTTTGGCGCAGGGTCAGTTGGCCACCGCTGTCCGGCGACCACAGGCTGCTCGTCAGGCCGGCTTCCACACCCTGGTGCACGGTAGGGCTGGCGTTGAGTTCATAGGGCGTGGTGGCATTGGCGTCCGGCAACACCGAGAGCAATTCGTTGTGCACCTGGGCGTAATACCAGGACAGGCTCCATTGCCCCAGCGAGCTGTCACCGCGGCCGCCGATTTCCAGGGTGGTAGCGGTCTGGTTTTGCAGCTCGATCGGATCGCGCTGGGCACCCGTGGCCGGGCCGGTGCCTGCCGGGAAGCGCACGTTGGAACTGTAGATCAGCGACCAGGGGTGCGGCGCTTCAACCGAGCGGCTGAGGTTGCCGAAAAGCTGCAGATCGGGCGTCAGTTGATAGCGCAGACCCACGCGCGGAGCGTAGTCCCAATCGCTCAGGCTGGTCTTGCCGCCGGCTTGCGGGTAGGTCACAGCGCTTTCCCTGCGGGTATAGATGGCAGCAAGGCCGGTGGTCAGCCACAGGTCGTCGGCGATCTCCAGATCATTGCCCAGATGCAACACGGTGTCCGAACCCTGATAGGTGAAATCGCGAATGTGCGTGCCCGGCGCATAGCCAGCGGTGTTGCCGGTGGGAATGCGCACCTGTTCGCTGGCGCCGGCATTGGGCAGGTGCTTGGTCACGCGCAAGCCCAGCGTGCTTTGGCTTTGCAGGCCCCAAAGCGTATCGCGACGCTTATAGTCGAACGTGCCGCTGACGTCGGTGTACGCAACCTTCAGGCGATTGGGTCCTTCACGCAAGTCCATGGGGTAGTCGTGGTAGACAAGGCCGGTCTGAATGCTCGAATCGTCGTCGATGTAGTAGGTGGTCTTGTTGCCGATAAAGGTGCTGCCGGGCTGCTCACGGCGGTCGTCGCGCGTCACATAGGCGGGGTTGGCGGCCCGTGGGTTGTGTTCGATGGAGTGCTTGGTCACTCGTCCGGCAAGGTCGTTGTCGGTCTGGCGATAGCGCAGGTAAAAGCGGGTTTCCAGGTTCGGGTTGAAGCGATAACCGAAGTTGGCAATCACGCCCTGACTGTCGCTGGCGGTGTGATCCTGATAACCATCGGCATTGGCGCCGGTCAACGACACGTAGTAATCGAAGTCACCCAAGACCTGCCCGGAGCTGACCTGGCGTTGCTGATAGCCATGACTGCCGGTCGCGTAGCGCACTTGCAACTTCGGTGCGTCGTAACCGGTGTGGCTGACGTAATCGATGGCGCCACCCAGCGCCAGTGCACCCCTGTCGAACCCATTGGCGCCGCGCAGCACTTCCACATGATCGAGCCACAGCGGCTCCAGCAACTCATAGGGCGTGCCGCCAGGGCCCGTCAGCGGCAGACCGTCGAGCATGGCGTACAAGCCTGAAGCGTGGGCACCCGGAGCCCGGTTGATCCCCGATCCGCGGATCGAAATCTTCACCCCTTCGTTGCCCGCAGACTGGGCGTAAATCCCCGGCTGGTAGGCCAGCACATCCTGGTTACTGGCCACGCGGCCTTGCAGGGGGCGGCGCATGTCGACCACATTGCTGCCACCGGGGACTTCTGCCAGACGGGCCTTGGCCTGTTCGATCTCCAGGTCTTGGCCACTTTGATCCTCAGCCCCGATCAACACTTGCCCCAGCTCCAGGCCCTGGGCCATGGCCGGACAAACGAGGGCCAGCCCCAACAGCGCAGCGGGGAAGGTTTTGGGCGAGGGCATCGAACGAACTCCAGACATATGGATACGGGCAGTGAACACTGCGACGTAGATATGTACGAAGGGAGCACATGGGAATTTGCTTTTTTTGCGGCAGGAGCCGAGGCGTCGGCAAGGCGGGGAAGCAAAAGCCACGCTCGGAATACCCATTCCGAGCGCATCTTCAAATCCTGTTACTGCTTCGGTTCTTTGACTTCATCTGGCGAGCCGCTGGATGTCGCGGCGTCTTTTTCTGCGGCACTCGTATCCGCTCCGGAGTTGGAGCCTGACGCCTCTTCGCCTTTTTTGTCGGCCTTGTCCTCGTTGGATTGAGCCGCTTTACCCTGGTTCAGGCCCGGTAGGGCGGCAGGCGGAACAGCGGGGTCGGTAGCAGTCTCGTAGGCAGCGAAGGCGAATAGCGAACTAGTCGACATCAAGCTCGCAAGCAGAAACACAGCGGCTTTACGCTTCATGATTCGAGTCTTCCATTGAAGGGATGTACAGTTTTGGAAGGGCGGGGAGTGGGAAGGTGCTGGTTAGCTGACCAGCGGTAATGGCCTACTCGTCACAGGCATCGGCGACGGCTTTCTCGGCGCGTATGAGTTCTTGCTTGATGTCCGTGGTAATGCGCTGTTTTTTCAGCTCCTGGCCCAAGAACGGTTGCTCGCCGCGGGATTTAACCTCGGCATCCTCGGCAACGATCTGCTTCTCGATGGCGGCGGAATGCTCGTCGATCACCGCGTTGACCTCCGCTTCATTGCGGGCGGTATCCAGGGCGCGAACCAGTTTGCCGGCCTCGGCTTTTTCAGCCTCGGCATAGGCTTCCACGGATAAACCGGCAGTCATGGCCCGGACTTGGGTTTCGAGGTTTTTCAGATGCTCCTGGTTTGCCTTGCACACCGCTGCCTGGCGCTGGTTCTCGACCCGCTCCCATCGGTTAAGCCCATAGGACGCAGCGCCCACAACGATGAGCGTCAGGGCGACACCCAGCATTTTGCCTTTCAAAGCTCACCCCGCATGCGCCGTGCGCAACAGTTTTTCGGGTTCATTGTGCGACTCCATTTCCGGATAAAAAAGCGTAGCAGACCCTTCATGGGATTCATTATCACTTGGTCGTGAGACGAGAGGAGTGTGGCTCACTGTTAACCATCCTGGTGATAAGGCTATTACCTAGGCCACTGCGGCAAAAGCCGTCATCGAATGGGAGGCGCGTCAATATCCTTGTTGCAGGCGCTGTCATAGGCTGGGGCAAATTGTCGGAGTGGGTTATGGTTTTTTTTGAATTGATCACTTTTACGGTGCGCGTACGCACGGTGGCGGACGCCCTGGCGCGCATCGAACTCGGGTTGGCAAAGCCTGAAGTCGGTGGAACGCTGATGGGGTGTTGGGCTTCGGAACTGGGCAAGCTGAACCAGATCGCCGTGTTGCGCGGGTTTGCGGACGAAAGCCAAAGGCAGGCGGAGCGCGAGCGGTTCCTGCTGGCTGGCGACGTCTTTGGAATCAGCCCGTTCATCACCGATTTGCGCATTGAAAACTACACGCTGTTTCCCTTTCTTGAGCCCCTGGTCGCAGGCCGACACGGCCCTTTCTACGAACTGCGCGTGTATGACCTGATCAGCAGCGGCCTGCAACCCACGCTGGACGGTTGGCGCAAAGCCATCGAAGCTCGAACCGCCGAACAGTATTCACCGGTTTACGCGGCGTTTTACGCCACCGACGGCTCGCTGCCGCGTTACCTGCACATCTGGCCCTGGACGACACTGGAACAACGCCTGCAAGTGCGCACTCAAGCCGTAGCCGACGGCGTCTGGCCACCGGAAAACTCCGGCCCTCAACTGCGCGACATGTGCTCGACGATTTACCTGCCGGCGAAGTTTTCGCCTTTGCAATGAGGCGGCTGTCCGATCGACGATTGATGCTCAAAAACGCTCCAGCCTGTATGCCTCCACCGTTGGTAATCCAAGGCTGTGCAAAGCACTCGTTGGCGAAACCAATTGAGCGATCATTTCAGCCGTGACCGCCGCCTGCGTCAAACCCAGGTGCTGGTGGCCGAAGGCGAGCAATACCTTGCCGTCGCACGCACTGTCGATGATCGGCAGAGAGTCCGGCAGGGAAGGGCGAAATCCCATCCAGGGCGTGGCGGCGTCTGCGTTCAGGTCACGACGGAACAGGCCCTTGCTGAGACGGTGCAACTGCCATGCGCGCTGCATGCTCGGCGGGCTCTCGAGACCGGCGAACTCGACGGTGCCTGCCAGCCGCAGTCCGTCAGTCATGGGCGTCATGATGAACTTGCGCTCCAGCGAGGTGACGGCGAACGGCAACCGTTCGTGCTCATGGGGCAGCATCAAGTGATAGCCACGCTCGGTGTCCAACGGCACCTTTTTGCCGGTCAGCGCGTGGGTGAGTTTCGCTGAATGGGCACCGCAGGCGATCAGGATTCGCCGACTGCTGACCAGGGCTTGATCGGTGACCAGCGATACTCCGCCTGCGTCCAGATGTCCGCCTTGCACCCGTCGCTTGAGGAAATGCACACCGCAGGTCTTGGCGGCGTGTACCAGCTCACAGACGACGCGATAAGGGTCGAGGAAATGCCCGGTGCGCTCAAAGAACAATCCCCCCTGAATGTGCTCGCTCAGTTGCGGCGCGGCATCGCGTACGGCAGTGGCCTGCCAGCGCTCGACCGGCACCTGCTGCTGGCGCAGGCGTGCCTGTAGCGCTTCGATCGCCGGTTGCGAATCCTGGCGCTCAAATACCAGTAACGAACCATCTTCTTTGAGCAAGTCAGGCCGCACGATCGCCTGCAACAGTCGTTGCCACGCGCCAAGGCTGCTCTCGTTAAGCGCGCGGATGCCGGCCACCGTGCGCTGGAAAGGCGCCGGGCGCAGGTTCATCAACAGCCGGGCAAACCACGGCAGCGCTCGCGGCATGTACTTCCAGTCCAGGCGCAGCTGCCCCATCGGGTCCAAGAGCATGGCGGGCAAGCGTTTGACAATGGACAGTTCGGCGATGGGAAACACCTGTTCGGTCGCCAGATGCCCGGCATTGCCGAACGAGGCGCCGTGGCCGGGCTCCTGCTGATCGAGGACCACCACCCGCAATCCTTGACGCGCCAATTGCAGCGCGCATGCGACGCCGATGATCCCGGCACCGATGACGGTTATGTCGTGCCGATCGTTTGCAGTGGAGTGGATAGCATCCTGCGCCAGGTCGGTAGCTGGATTGATCGCCCGAATCGCTTCGTGGCGACCCGTCGTGGCTTGCTGGCCGTTCAGCATGTTGCCTGTGAGCGTCATGGCATTTCCTGAAAATAGCAGAGGACGGAAACAAAAGCGGAGCGTCAGGCGACGTTCTGCTCGGCCGACCAGTGCTCGTACCACTGGCGGAACAAGGCGTACTGGTTTTCGGCGTAACGGCGCTGGGCATCGCTGAGCACATCGGTTTCGTTGAAATGCAGGGCGTATTCCTTGTCACCGTTGAGCACCATCAGGTGTTTGTAATACAGCACCAGGTCACAACCCTCGTCGAAGGACGACAGCACTGTCATTGCCGCTTCCAGTTCCCGAGCCTGCCGGCGAGCCTTGGCGTCACCTTTGGCAGCTTGTTTGCTCAGGGCCACCAGTTGCAGCACTTCGCGCGGCAGTGCATTGCCGATGCCGGTGATGGCGCCGGTGGCGTTGCAGTTGACGAAGCCATGCACCACTTGGGTGTCGACCCCGACCATCAAGGTGACATCGTCGTCCCTGGAGGTGATGTGCTCAGCGGCGTAGCGCAGGTCGGCGGCACCGCCGAACTCCTTGAAGCCGATCAGGTTCGGGTACTCGCGACGCAGTTCGAAGAACAGGTCCGCACGGGTGGCGAAGCCGTAGTAAGGGCTGTTGTAGATCACTGCCGGCAACCCCGGGGCAGCCTTGAGAATGGCGGCAAAGTGAGCTTTTTGCGCGGTTGCCGAAGCACCACGGGACAGCACGCGAGGAATGACCATCAGGCCATGGGCGCCGACTTTGGCAGCGTGTGCCGCGTGGGACACCGCTTCACGGCTGTTGACCGCACCGGTACCGACAATGGTTGGTATGCCGGCGGCAACCAGACGTGCCACGCCTTCCTGACGCTCGGCTTCGGTCAGCAACGGCCAGTCCCCCATGGAGCCGCAGTACACGACGGCGCTCATGCCGATGTCGATCAGTTCGCGACCCTTGGCCACCAGCGCGTCAAAGTCCGGTTTGCGATCGGCGGTGCACGGGGTCATCAGTGCAGGAATGCAGCCGGTGAAGATGTTGTCGCTCATTGTGGTAACTCCTTGCAGCGTTTATTCAGGTCGGTTGAGGGTGTAGGCGCCGCCGAGGGGCTTAAATGCCCCACGCAAAGGGATCCTGTTCGTTGATCAGCAGCGTGGCGTCGGCGGTCATGTAGGCGCGGCCGGTGATGAAAGGGCGGATGCGTTCACCTTCCCATTCGAAGCTGCCGACAAACTGGCTGGCGGTGATGCTGGCCTGGACCCAGCGCTCACCGGCGGCCAGTTTGCCGTCAGCCGCCAGGCAAGCGAGTTTGGCGCTGGTGCCGGTGCCGCACGGCGAGCGGTCGTAGGCTTTGCCGGGGCACATCACGAAGTTGCGGCTGTCGGCCTGATCGTCGTCGGCAAACAATTCGACATGGTCGATGAGCGCGCCGTCTTCGCCATGGATGCCTTGCGCTTGAAGTGCCTGGAGCATCGCCCAGGTGTATTCGGTCAGGGCGTCGACGTTGTCCATTTGCAATGTCTTGCCGTGGTCGGACACCAGGAAAAACCAGTTGCCGCCCCAAGCGATATCGCCAAAGACACGTCCATGGCCCGGTACCTCGACCGGCACCTGCTGGCGATAGCGGTAAGCGGGGACATTGCGCAACGTGACGTTGCCGTCTGCATGCAGCGTGGCGCTGACCGGGCCGACCGGCGTGTCGATCTTGTGCTCGCCAGGGCCGATCAGACCCAGATGCTGCAACGAGTTGACCAAGCCGATGGTGCCGTGACCGCACATGCCGAGATAGCCGGCGTTGTTGAAGAAAATCACCCCGCAGGTGGCATCCGCCGATACCGGTTCGCAGTACAGCGCGCCGACCAGTACATCGTTGCCTCGAGGCTCCAGCAGGCAGGCCCTGCGCCATTGGTCATGCTGGTCGCGCAGGGCATCGCGTTTCTCGACCATGGTGCGGCCATGGAGCTGCGGAAAGCCTTTCATCACCAGACGAGTCGGTTCGCCGCCGGTGTGGGAATCGATGATGTGAACCTGTTTCATAAACCGTCCAATTTGAGAGGCACCAGGTGCCGGTTCAGAGAGAAGTCTGGATCGATGCGCCAATCGGGAGAGCGGCTGTGATGTCACTGATAACGCTGTTGTCGTGGGGCGCCGAGGGCAGCAATGGCGATAGATTGAACGTGCCGGAACGGCTGCGATTGATGGTTTGTGCAGGTCGCGATGACGAAATCAGCACAATGCCGGTGGCTGATCCCTGGTCCGGATCCCGTCTCGACACTGCCCCGGCCTTGGGGCAATCTGTTTGGCTTTCGTCGATCCGGACCGTGGGAGAGTGAGACTCATGACGCAGAACGCCTTTGCGATCCTGTGCCAGGGGAACGAGGAGCAACGTCCCGAAACCATGGAGCAATTGTTGGCAGGCGTAGCGCTTGTGCTACCGATGCTGGACGTCATTCCCAACGCCGCGATCTTCATCAAGGATGTTCAGGCCCGCTACGTCATGGCCAACCAGACGCTGGTGCAGCGTTGCGGCCTCAAGCACCTGCAACCGTTGCTGGGCAGAACCAGCGCCGAGGTCTTTCCCGCGCAATTGGGGCCTGGCTATACCGAACAGGATCGCCGGGTACTGGAGCAGGGGTTTGTCCTGGAAGACCAACTGGAGCTGCATCTGTATGGCAGCCGCGAGCCCGGTTGGTGCCTTACGCATAAACGCCCGCTGTACAACCGCAGTGGCGAAATCATGGGCCTGGTGGGCATTTCAGTCGACCTGCAATCGGCCAGCGACACCCATCCGGCGTATCAGCGCCTGGCGGCAGTGGACGAACACATCCGCCTGCATTTCCACCGTCGAGTCAGCCTTGGCGAGCTGACGCGAATCGCCGGCATTTCGGTGGCGCAACTGGAGCGCTACTGCAAGCGCGTGTTCCACCTGACGCCGCGACAGATGATCCAGAAAGTCCGCCTGGAACACGCGCATCGTCTACTTCACACCGATATGCCGATCACCGAGGTCGCCTTGCAGTGCGGCTATACCGACCACAGTGCTTTCACCCGCCAGTTCAAGGCGTTGACCGGGTTTACCCCTCGTCAAATTCGGCAAACCACGGGAAATTGATAGGGGGAACGATTTTCACCTGCCTCGCCATGCCGGGCGTTTGACCTTGGACTAGACTCACGCCGTCAGATGAAGCGTCGACTCTTCAGCAACCGCTGCCAATACATCCGTCATTGGCATTTTTGAGGTTTGGTCATGGCAAAAGATAAGAAAAAAGCCTTTAAAGTTTCTGCTGAACCCGCAAAGTTGACGAACAAAGACTATCTGGAGCAGTTGCGCCACTTGCACGTCGAGTTGGTCAAGTTGCAGGAATGGGTCAAAGAGAAAGGCGTCAAGATCTGCATTGTGTTCGAAGGGCGTGACGGTGCGGGCAAGGGCGGGACGATCAAGGCAATCACCGAGCGGGTCAGCCCGCGGGTCTTTCGGGTGATGGCGCTGCCTGCGCCAACCGAGCGGGAAAAAAGCCAGATGTATATCCAGCGCTACTTGCCACATCTGCCGGCGGCAGGCGAGGTGGTGATCTTCGATCGCAGTTGGTACAACCGTGCGGGCGTCGAGCGCGTAATGAACTTCTGTACCGAAGAACAAGTGGAGACGTTTCTGAAGTCTGTCCCTCATGTAGAGCGTGCGATCGTCGACTCCGGGGTCATCCTGCTCAAGTATTGGCTGGAAGTCAGTCCGCAGGAACAGACGCGTCGGCTCGAAGCGCGGATCAAGGACGGGCGAAAAATCTGGAAACTGACACCGATGGATCTCAAGTCATACAGCCGCTGGTATGACTACTCGCGAGCCCGTGACGCCATGTTCGAAGCGACCGACACCGATCATGCGCCGTGGCTGGTGGCCGATTCCAATGACAAGCGTCGGGCGCGGCTCAACATTATCAGCGATTTGCTCAGTCGCATCCCTTACAAAGACGTGCCCCGCGACAAGGTCGTATTGCCTAAACGGCAGAAGCCCGGTGGCTATCGCGAACCTGACTATCCGCTCAAACGCATCCCGGAAAAGTATTGACCGTTAACGGCAGCGAACCTGCGACTCACACAGAAGGGCCAATGTCCTATGAGCCATTCGGATGCTTCGTCGCCCGACCCGGAACCGGGTCGGGTTGCACGTCGGGACGCAGGCAGCGATCAGTCTGGCTGGAGCCGCTGGTTTCCCGGGCTGCGCACATTGCGCGGCTACCATATGGCCTGGTTGCGCCACGACCTCGTCGCCGGCCTGGTGTTGACCACCATGTTGGTGCCTGTAGGTATCGCCTACGCGGTGGCATCGGGGGTGCCGGGCATTTATGGCCTGTATGCGACCATCGTTCCGCTGCTGGCGTATGCGCTGTTCGGCCCCAGCCGGATTCTGGTGCTGGGTCCCGATTCATCGCTGGCGGCTGTCATTCTCGCGGTTGTCTTGCCGTTGTCGGGGGGCGACCCGCAACGGGCCATCGCGCTGGCGGCGGCCATGGCTATCGTCTCGGGGGCTGTGTGTGTACTGGCGGGTATCGCCCGTCTGGGGTTCGTGACCGAGCTTCTGTCCAAACCGATTCGCTACGGTTACATGAACGGGATCGCCCTGACGGTCTTGATCAGCCAACTGCCCAAACTCTTCGGCTTCAAAATCGAGGCCGAGGGACCGCTGAGAAGTCTTTGGGCGATCGTGACCGCGATCATCGATGGTAAAACCAATTGGGTCACTTTTGCGGTCGGTGCTGCGACGCTGGTCGTCATCCTGCTGCTCAAGGGATACAAACGCGTGCCCGGCATCTTGATTGCCGTGGTGGCCGCGACCGTCGTCGTCGCGGTTCTGGACCTTGCGGCAAACGCCGGGGTCTCGGTCCTCGGCTCTCTCCCGCAAGGCCTGCCGGGTTTCGCCATTCCCTGGATCACCCGCGCTGATATTGTCCCGGTGCTGATCGGCGGCTGCGCCGTGGCCCTGGTTTCATTCGCCGACACCAGCGTACTGTCCCGCGTTTACGCGGCGCGGACCCGCACCTACGTGGATCCGAACCAGGAAATGGTCGGCCTGGGTGTCGCCAATCTGGCCGCCGGTTTCTTCCAGGGGTTTGCGATCAGCAGCAGTTCGTCGCGCACACCCGTGGCCGAAGCCGCCGGGGCGAAAACCCAAGTGACCGGTGTTGTCGGGGCTCTGGCCGTTGCGTTGTTGCTGGTGTTTGCCCCCGACCTGCTGCGTGACTTGCCCAACAGCGCACTGGCAGCGGTGGTCATCGCATCGGCCATCGGCCTGATCGAAGTCACTGACCTGTTGCGCATCTATCGCATGCAGCGCTGGGAGTTCTGGCTGTCGATCGTCTGCACCATTGGAGTGGCAGTTTTTGGCGCGATCGAAGGCATAGGCCTGGCTATCGTGATCGCGGTCATAGAATTCCTCTGGGACGGCTGGCGGCCTTACTCCGCCGTGCTCGGACGCACCCAAGGGGTCAAGGGTTTTCACGATACCCAGCGCTATCCCGACGCGACCCTTATTCCTGGCCTGGTGCTGTTTCGCTGGGATGCATCCTTGTTTTTCGCCAACGCCGAATTGTTCCACGACCGGGTCATCGACGCCCTGGCGGCCTCGCCAACGCCGGTGCGCTGGTTGGTCATCGCCGCGGAACCCATCACCAGCGTGGATGTCACCTCGGCCGACATGCTCGCCGAACTGGACGAAACCCTGCGCACCGCGGGCATCAAATTGTGCGTGGCCGAGATGAAAGACCCGGTCAAGGACAAGCTCAAGCGGTTCGGCCTCTACACCTTGCTGGGGGAGGCGGCGTTTTTTCCAACAATAGACGATGCGGTCGGCCGCTATCTGCAAAGTCATTCGCTGGATTTGACGGGCTTGGAGATCGACGGGCAGTGAGTGGTATTGCCCTCGTCCGATAAATTCTGCATCACGCTCATCATCCGCGTTGAACTCCCAACTGAGCTCTTCCGTCCTCTGCTATGAGGGGCTCAGGGCAATACAGCTGCGTAGTCCCCATGACACGTTTTCGATTCAGAAGGCGAGGGACGACATGAACACTTCAGACAGCAGGACTGGCACCGATACGGGCAATCCAGGGAACGGTAATCCGCAGCAAGGGTTTCAACATTTAAAGGAGGACGTCACCGAGGCGCTCGGCGATGTAAGGCAACAAGCCGATGCACAGTTCGGGCAATACCGTGACACGGCGGCTGACCAGATCGACGCCTTGGCTCAGGGAGCGAAAAGCTTCGTCTCCGAGCTGGAGGATAAAGACACGCTCGGCATGTCCGATTATCTCACCGACATGGCGGAGTCCATGAGCGGACTGGCGGGAAACCTGCGCGGCAAAAGTGCCGAGCAGCTTCTGCATGACGGCGCTGAGTTGGCTCGCAGTAATCCCGCGCTGTTCATTGCCGGCAGCATTGCGTTGGGTTTTGGCCTGTCACGGTTTCTCAAGGCAGGCAGTTCTGCGGCCATGACCGTGCACGCCGGGCACGATCCTGCAACAGGCACGTCAACGCCTCCAACCGGTGGTTTTGGCGCCCAGCGCCCCTATGAAACATCTCCCCCCCATACCGACCCGGCACCGGGACTTGCCACGGGCATCACGCCGGCTTCGGCGGATGTGCACGACCATCCATCGGACTTTGCTGCGGCATCGCCAACCGCTTCGCCAAACGTCAAAGGAGAACTGTGATGAACAGAGATGAATCAGATTTGCCGGGCGTGAGACCGGTTACCCAGGCTGATGACGCATCGGTTGTCGGCTTGCTCAGGCAGTTGTCCCGCGAAGTGCCCGCGTTGTTCACCAAAGAACTCGCACTGGCCAAAGCCGAACTGCAGGCCAGCCTGACAACGCTCAAGGCCGGCATCGCCGGCGTAGCGGGGGGCGCGATCGTGCTGTTGGCGGGATTCATCATTCTGCTGATGGCAGTCGTCTACGGCCTGAGCCTGTTCATGGCACCGTGGTTGGCCGCGCTGATTGTTGGCGTGGTGGTGATGATCATCGGCTTCGCCATGTTGCAGTCGGGGAAAAAACAATTCGAGCCGTCCCACTTCAAGCCTGACCGGACACTGGACGCTCTGAATAAAGATCAGGAAGCGCTGCGGAGGAAAGTTTCATGAAAAGCGAATTGGAGCTGGAATCGGAAAAGAGCCCCGAACAGATAGAACGCGAGATTGACGCGCAGCGCGCGAGCATCGGCAACATCGTCGACCGCCTGGAAAGTAAGTTCACTCCCGGACAGATGATCGACCAGGCGTGGGGCATGATGCAGGACAATGGCTCGACATTCCTCAGCAACCTCGGCACCAGTGTGCGCAACAATCCGGTTCCCGCGGTGCTCACATCGGTAGGCTTGCTCTGGTTGATGATGAGCCAGAACCGTCCGCCAGTACCGCGCCCAAGCTATCGCACCGGGCCGGATCAGCTGGGTGATTGGGCCGATGATATAGCGGAAGGCTTCGACAGCGCCCGTGAGCATGTGCACCAGACCACCGATACCTTGAAGGAAGGTTATCGTTCGTTGAAAGACAAGGCTGTCCACATGTCTGACAACGTCGGCGCCGCCACTGACCACTTAAGCCACGCCGTGCACGACGTAAGTGACCGCGTGACGCGTAACACTCAGGTGATAGGTCAGCAGTTCAGTCAGCTGCTCAAGGAGCAACCGCTGATGGTGGCGGCGGCAGGCATCGCCCTGGGCGCAATGATCGGTGCTGCCTTGCCGACCACCGCGACCGAGCAGCGCTACCTGGGACGTACCAGTGCAGGCCTGGTCGACAAAGTGAAGAAGCAAGCGCAGGAAGGCTATGAAGCGGTGCGTGACACCGTCACTAAAACCACTGAGCAAACGGACGTGGAAGCCAGGCCGGATATGCAGGCATCCCGCACGTCCGGCACACCGGCGGATCTTTCCAGTGGACTGGGGACGTCCTGATTGTCTCAACAGCGGGAGGTCGGTAACGGCCTCCCATTTTCCTTGCAACCGACATCGTCAGATGGTGTGAACCAATCGCGAGTGTCCGGGCTCCACCAGGAAACATCTGCCATGGGCTAGTGAAATGAATGCCTTCAAAGATTTGCTGTCGCCGGCTCAGGAATTGAAATTGCGCGCACTCGATGCCTGGCATCGCGCGCTGGAAAACAAGCGGCTACGCATGGATTGTCCTGATGCCTACCATGAAGAACTGCTGCGTCGGTCCGATGAGATGGATCGTCTGGGTATAGTCAACTGGGCCGAATGGCGGGACTTGCGCAGAGAGGCCGACCAGGCGTATCTGCGTGCAGTCGCCGGCGAAGACTACCACTGAGGGTTTTCCTGGAGTCTTCGGCGCCTTCACATATCAACCGATCAATCATTTCGTGAGTGCTGCTCATGCCCATCGCTGACGATACCGTTGAATACTTGCGCGATAACGCTCTGGTGCTGACAACGGCCGAATCCTGTACTGCTGGCAAGATCGTGACGTTGCTGTCAGAAGTTGAAGGTAGCGGCGAATTCATCGAGTGCGGTTATGTGGTGTATTCGCCACAAGCCAAGCAGCGCGTGTTGCATGTCAGCCCGCGCACCATCGAAACGTTCAATCTGACCAGCGTGGAAGTTGCCAGGGAAATGGCGCTGGGTGCTCTGCGAGACAGTACCGCCAATGTCGCTGTGGCCACCACTGGCATTCTCGGGCCTGAAGATGTCGACGGCATACCCGCCGGTACCATTTGCTTTGCCTGGGCGTTTCAGTCCGCTGGTGAACATTGCCTTTTCAGCCACGAGCATCGGTTTATCGGTTCTCGTTGTGAGGTGCAAACCCAGGCAACTGAATACGCTTTGCAATGGCTGCCGCACTTTCATCGTCGCCTGATGAGTGGCGAACAAGGTTGAAGCCTGATGAACGACGATTCAGAACATCCGGATTTGAGCAGTCGTAAATATCCTGTCCGTGAGGATATGGCTTTTCAATTGAGGGTCTGGCGCTTTGAGCGCCTGGGTTGGTACTTGCTGGTTTTATTGATGCTGTTGGGCCTGGCGGGCCTGTTTTCCCGAGGGCTGCTCAGTTCCAGAGAAGCTCGCAGCGAGGATGGCAGGGTCAGTGTCGAATACGAGATGTTCCATCGCAATGGCTCCACCAACTCAATGAAAATCAGCGTCAGTGGTGCTCCGGAATCGACAATCGCGCTGGAGCTGGCGGGGGAGATGCTGCAAGGCTTCAGCATCGAAACGCTACAACCTGAGCCGACACGCACCCGCAGTTCTGATCAAGGCATTCGGCTATGGGTGCAAACCGATCCCCAGGGCCAGGCGAATCTGTTCATTACTCTGCGAGGCGATGGGCTGGGATTATTCCGCAGTCGCATCGTTGTGCCCGGCACCCATGACGTGAACCTCACCCAGTTCATTTTCCCTTAGGTGACTTATGGATTCGGTATTGCGTGCGGCCGCGATGTATTTAGCGCTGTTGGTGCTGTTCAAGATCGCCGGCCGAAGGTCATTGGCAGAACTGACGACCTTCGACTTCGTGCTGTTGATGATGATGGGTGAGGCCACCCAGCAAGCGCTGCTCGGGGACGATTTTTCCCTGACCAACTCAATACTGGTGATTGTGACCCTGATCGCCATCGACGTCGGGCTCTCATTGCTCAAACAGCGATCCAGCTGGATCTCACGGCTGATTGATGGCGAGCCGACGATCATCGTGGAGAACGGTAAGCTGCTGCATCGGCGGATGCGTCATGCCCGGTTGGTGGAGGCCGACATCATGGAGGCTGCACGCTCCAGCCAAGGCATTGAAAAACTGGAAGAAATCAAATTCGCGATCATTGAGCGCAACGGCAAGATTTCGATCATCGCACGAGAAAACTGATCCGCCTCATCACACAGCCGTTATACCTTGAGCCACCTCGTCAACCATTGATCAGTTGTAATCAATGAAAACGGAACCGTTGCTTGCCGCTCATTGCCCCTATTCAAAAGGAATCCCTGCATTAGCCGAGGAGTACCGACATGCGAGCAATGACTTATCACGGCGCCCACAAGGTCAAGATCGAAACCGTTCCGGACCCGATCATTGAGCAACCTGACGACATTATTTTGCGCGTCACAGCCACGGCCATTTGCGGCTCAGATCTGCACCTGTATCGCGGCAAGATTCCCACGGTTGAACACGGTGATATTTTTGGCCATGAGTTCATGGGCATCGTCGAAGACGTCGGGCGGTCGGTCACCGAGGTGCAACGCGGGGACCGCGTTGTCATCCCCTTCGTTATTGCGTGTGGCGACTGTTTCTTTTGCCAGCAGCAACTGTACGCAGCCTGCGAAACCACCAATGACGGGCGCGGCGCCAATCTAAACAAGAAATCCATCCCGCCGGGCGCCGCGTTATTTGGCTATAGCCGATTGTATGGCGGGGTTCCCGGTGGCCAGGCTGAATTGGTGCGGGTGCCGAAGGCCAATACCGGCCCATTCAAAGTGCCCGGCACACTGGCGGATGACAAGGTGCTTTTCCTGTCGGACATCCTGCCTACCGCCTGGCAAGCGGTGGTCAATGCGCAGATTGGCAAAGGCTCGAGTCTGGCGATTTTCGGGGCAGGGCCGGTGGGGTTATTGAGCGCTGCGTGCGCGCGCATGCTCGGTGCCGAACAGATTTTCATGATTGATCACCATGACTACCGACTGGCGTTTGCCGAGAAAACCTACGGTGTAATCCCTATTAATTTCGATGACGACGATGACCCGGCCGACACCTTGATTCGCCAGACCCGGGGCATGCGTGGCGTGGATGCGGTGATCGATGCCGTGGGATTCGAAGCCAAGGGCAGCACTACCGAAACCGTGCTGGCGACCCTAAAACTCGAAGGCAGCAGTGGTAAAGCATTACGGCAGTGTATTGCCGCCGTGAGGCGCGGCGGAGTGGTGAGTGTGCCGGGTGTCTACGCGGGGTTCATCCATGGTTTTCTGTTCGGTGACGCGTTCGATAAAGGCCTTACGTTCAAAATGGGCCAGACTCACGTGCAACGCTATCTGCCCGAACTGCTTGAACATATCGAGCTGGGTCATTTGCGTCCCGAAGAGATCATCACTCACCGTATGTCGCTGGAGCAGGTAGCTCAGGGTTACGAGATTTTCGACAAGCGCCAGGAGGATTGCCGCAAGGTCATCCTAATTCCCGGAGCACCGGTGGAACCATTGACGGCGTCGATTGAACCGGGCGTGGGTTTCGCTGACCGTGGAGTGCCGAGCCTGTAGATGATCAGTTCAATTTGCTTACGTTGAGTGACCCTCATGGAAGCGACTGAGTCGGCGCTACTGGCAGCACGTCTGCAGTTTTCGATCACCATCAGCTTCCATATCGTGCTGGCCGCACTCACCATCGGTCTGGCCAACTTTCTGATGGTGCTCGAAGGCCTGTGGTTGTGGCGCGGAAAAAAGATCTATCTGGATGTCTACCGCTACTGGTTGAAGATATTCGCCCTCACCGTGGCGGTGGGCACCGCATCAGGCCTGATCCTGGAATATCAGTTTGGGTTGAACTGGTCGCGTCTTGCTACGCAGGCAGGCGACATTCTCGGGCCATTGATGTTTTACGAAGTGCTGGCGGCATTTTTTCTCGAGGCAGGTTTTCTGGGCATCATGCTCTTCGGGTTGAAGAAGGTAGGCCCTCGGGTGCATTTCTTCGCTACCTGTGCGGTGGCGTGCGGGTCGCTGATCAGTGCCTTCTGGATCCTCTCGGCCAACTCCTGGATGCAAACGCCGGCCGGGTACGCCATCACTGACGATGGCCGTTTTATTGCGCAGGATTGGTGGGCGATTATCTTCAATCCATCGTTTCCCTATCGGTTGGTGCACATGACGTTGGCGGCGATGCTTGGCACGGCGACTCTGGTAGCCGGCGCCAGTGCCTGGCAGCTGTTGAGGGAGCCCGCGAACCCGCGAGCTCGCCTTCAATATTCCATGGCGCTGTGGACGATCATCGTGCTCGCGCCCGCGCAAATCGTCGTCGGTCACTTCCACGCTGAGCACAGCCTTACCGTTCAGCCGCACAAGGTGGCGGCAATCGAAGGTTCCTGGACGCGTCCACCTGAAGGGGCGGGCGAGCCCATGCGCTTGTTTGCAGTGCCGGATATGGCCGCAAGGCGTAATCACTGGGAACTGGCGATTCCCCGATTAGGCTCGCTGTATCTGCACTACAACTTGACGGGCACTATCGCCGCGCTGGATGAGTTTCCAGCCCAGGACATTCCGCCAGTCCCGATTGTTTTTTTCGCATTCCGGTTCATGGTCGGGCTCGGTCTTTTGATGCTGGGGCAGGGCATGGCTGCTTGGATGCTGGCGCGACGGCAACGGCTGTTCAATACGCGCTGGATGATGCGCGGTTGTGTGTTGTTGGCGCCGGCCGGGTTTGTGGCCATGCTCAGTGGCTGGGTGGTGACGGAGGTGGGCCGCCAACCATTCACGGTCTACGGCCTGCTGCGCACGGCTGACAGTTTGTCGCCGGTGTCGCATCAACAGGTGGCGGCCTCGACGTGGTCGATATTATTGTTTTACCTGCTGATCTTCGGCATTGGGCTCTGGGTGCTCCTGCGAATCCTGCGCAAGCCTGCGCACGAGGATCAACCCGGGCCGCAACCCACGCTGGCGGATGAGACCGGTGATTCCTGAGGAAGCGCAACGATGTCGGGCATCGACTGGATAACATTGCTGGCAGCGGGAGCCTTGGCGTTCTCGGTCTTGAACTATGTGATTCTCGACGGGACCGATCTTGGTGTCGGGGTACTGCTGGGATTGACCCGTTGTGCCAGGCATCGGCGGGCCATGGTAGTGACTATCCTGCCGATCTGGGATGCCAATGAGACCTGGCTTGTGCTCGGCGGCGGTGGTCTGCTGGCGCTGTTTCCAATGGCTTACGCCATTTTGCTACCGGCGCTTTATCTGCCCTTTATCGTGATGTTCCTGGCCTTGATCCTGCGCGCGGTGGCTTTGGAGTTTCGTGACTATGCGCCTAACGACATGATCAAACGCTTTGTCGATGGCTTGCTGTTGTGTGGTTCGCTGTTGACAGGCGTGGCCCAGGGCATTGTGCTGGGTGCACTCATGCAGGGCATACCCAATCAGGATGGACAGTACGCCGGGGACGGACGGGAGTGGTTGGGTTTGTTTCCAGTGTATTGCGGTGTCGTGCTGGTGACGGGCTACACATGGCTGGGTGCCTGCTGGTTGTATTGGCGCACTGAAGATCAATTGCAGCGACGATCTCGTTTGCAGGCCCAGGTCCTGGCGATTGTTACAGTTTTGCTGCTGGCAGTGCTGGTCGCCTGGACAACGACACTGGACGCTCGATATGCGCAGCGGTTGTCACAACCTCTTGTCTGGGGACCGGCCTCGGTTCTGTTCATTGTCCTGGCAATTGCCTTCGCCCTCGGCTGGCGAAGCCGCTGGGATTGTATTCCGCTGTTTGCCGCATTAGGCGTTTTTGTCCTGGCATTCGCCTTGATGATCATCGCCATGTACCCGTTGATCGTCCCACCCAACCTGACCTTTCAAGCCGCCGCTTCCAGTCCCGCCAGCCAAAAGTTCATGCTGGTTGGCTTCGCCGTGCTGATACCGGTGACGCTCATCTACAACACTTATGGCTTCAAGGTGTTCAGCGGCAAGATTCACCCCATCCGAGATTGATGGTTGAACCGTCGAGGTTGTCATGCGGGAAGCAGCGAAGGAGATCCTTTGAACCCTCAACCGATTTACATAGGTTGCGCGGGCTGGAATGTCGGGCGCGAACATGCACCGCAATTTCCTGCGCAAGGCACCCATCTGCAACGCTACAGCGCACAGTTCAATTGCGTTGAAATCAACAGCTCGTTTTACCGACCGCACCGGCATCAGACTTACGTGCGCTGGGCTGAGTCGGTGCCGGCAGGGTTTCGCTTCAGCGTAAAGATTCCCAAGCAAATCACCCACGAACTGCGCTTGGCGAATAGTGAACCGTTGCTCGAAGAGTTCCTGGGTCAATGCTGCGGATTGGGCCAAAAGCTGGGTTGCCTGTTGGTACAGCTGCCGCCGTCACTGGCGTTTGACGAAGCAGTCGTAGAGGTGTTTTTGACGGCACTGAGAGTGCAGTACTCAGGCCCCGTGGTACTGGAACCCCGGCACCCGTCCTGGGTGGAGGCTGGCGCCTTGCTGATGGCATACCGGGTGAGTCAGGCAGCCGTTGACCCCTCAAGGATCAGCACTGACGTGTCTCCGATGGGCACACTGGACGTGCAGTATTGGCGTCTGCATGGCTCGCCGCGCATGTACTTCAGCGCCTACGAACCGAGCTATCTGAAAAGCCTTGCGCGCACTCTGCGGGCTGCCGCTGCCAAGGGCATGAGCGTTTACTGCCTGTTCGACAATACCGCCAGCGGTGCCGCGCTGGGCAATGCGTTGGAACTGAAGACGTTACTCGCATCGGCTGATTGAATCCGTTCACGCATGCCGTTAAGCAACACCTGAAGGTTCAATGAACTCCTGCCAGCCACCTGCCTCTGAACATCAAGAGCTCGTCAACGCGCATTCAGCTGCTGCATTTCGCTCTTAGCACAAGCACCTGCCTATTGAGTCATTACCTGGGAACGTCGGTCATGAACAACGCCGCACACTTCGAAAACCTGTTGGCCAGATTTGCCGCCCGGCCCGTGAACGCTGATGCGCAAAGTGCGCTGCAAAAGTTGATGCAGGAATTCATCGGTAGCGGATTCGCCTCCTTGCCTATGCCCGGCCAAGGCCGGACGCTGGAACGATGGCGGACGCTGGCGGCCGTGTCCGCCAGCGATCTGGCGCTGGCCAAGTTGTACGAAGGACATACCGATGCACTGGCGATCATGACAGAGCTTGACCCCGACGAACCCATCGCCAGCGGCATCTGGGGCACCTGGGCTGCCGAGCCGCACTTTACCCGGGTCAACATCATGGATCGCCAGCGAGACCAAGTGTATTTGCACGGGCGTAAAGCCTGGTGTTCCGGTGCGCAAATGCTTGATTGGGCATTACTGACGACCTGGGATGAGCAGCATCGACCACAACTGGTCGCCGTGGATTTGCGGCAATCGACGATCAGCATTGAGGCCGATGCCTGGCAGGCGGTTGGCATGAGCAATACGGCCAGCGTCGATGTTGCGTTCAAGGGTGCCTTGGGCCGATGTGTCGGCATGCCCGGCCAGTATGTGGATCGACCGGGTTTCTGGCAGGGCGGGGGAGGGATCGCCGCCTGTTGGTACGGCGCGGCGTGTGCGCTTGCCGGTTACCTTCGTGAACACTGTCGCCAGCCCTGGCACGACGCACATGCCGCCGCACACCTGGGCGCTGTCGATGCGGCGCTGTGCAGTGCTTCGGCCTGCTTGAAAGATACGGCGATGTGGATCGATGCCAACCCCGGGCAATCGGCGCAACTGCCTGTCCGGCGATTACGTGCCCAGGTGGAACTGACGGTCAGTCTGGTGCTTGAACATGTAGGGCGTGCACTGGGCGCCACACCGTTTTGTCGCAACCCGCACTTTGCCAGGCTCGCGGCCGACCTGCCGGTGTTCGTCCGGCAAAGTCATGCCCAGAAAGACCTTGCGGCGCTGGGCGAAATGATCGCTGCGCAACCGTCGGATGGGTGGCGCCTGTGAGCGGTGAAGCGGCCGCTCAGGCAGAAAGCCTCATTCGGGGCAGGGGGACCACGCTGGCTGAGTGGCAGGCCTGCCCGTTGCTGGCTCAGGTGCAGACCATCACCTATCAACAACTGATCCCCGAGGGGCGGCGTGTGGTTGTAGTGGCTCCACACCCTGACGACGAAATCCTTGGCTGCGCAGGCATTTTGGCCGGCATGAAAGGCAGAGAGGCCGATGTGGTGATGGTTGCAGTCACCGATGGCGAAGCCAGTCACCCCGGTTCGCGGCAATGGACTGCCTCTCGATTGCGTCAACAGCGCCCGCTGGAAAGTCAGCACGCCCTCGAGCGATTGGGGCTCGACACCAAAGCATTGAACTGGCAACGATTGGGGCTGCCGGATAGCGCGGTGGCGGGGCGGGAGGGGCCGTTGGTCGAACGGCTGCTGACGCTGATTGAACCTGGCGATCAGGTGGTGACTACCTGGCAGTCGGACGGGCACTGCGATCATGAAGCGACCGGCAGGGCCGTGGCGTTCGCAACATCACAGCGCCAAGCCTGTTTGATCGAGGTGCCGGTCTGGGCGTGGCACTGGGCACGGCCACAGGATCCGAGAATTCCCTGGGCGCGTGCTCGCAAGTTGATGCTTGATGCGCAGCTCGTGGAGAAAAAACGCCAGGCGATCAACGCCCACGTTTCTCAAGTCAGTACCGAAGGCCGGTCCTCGGCAGTCCTTGATCAAGAAACCATTGAGCGACTTTTGCAGCCCTTTGAACTGGTGTTTCTATGAGCGTTTCGCCTGATTATTTTCAGCAACTGTTCAACGCCAGTGATGACCCCTGGTCGTTCCGCACCCGCTGGTACGAAAAACGCAAACGCGAACTGATGCTGGCGAGCCTGCCGCGCCAGCGTTATCAGCGCGTTTACGAGCCCGCCTGCGCCAACGGGGAATTCAGTGCGCTGCTGGCCGAGCGCAGTGAATCGCTGCTGTGCCAGGACATCATCGACAAGGCGGTGACGCTTGCCCGTCGTCGGCTGAGTCACTTGCCCCATGTCCGGGTCGAGCAGGCACGCATTCCCGAAGACTGGCCCGACGGTACGTTTGACCTGATCGTCTTGAGTGAAGTCGGCTACTTTCTCGATGCCAGGGCCTGGCGTCAGGTGATCGAGCGCACGTTGCTCAGTCTCGATGCGCAGGGCGGGGTGCTGGCGTGTCATTGGCTGCATCCGTTTGAAGGATGCTCACAGGACGGCCGAGACGTCCATGCAGCGCTTGCGCAAAATCTGCAGCTGCATCGTCTGGTGCGTCATGAGGAAGCTGATTTTTTACTGGAATACTGGAGCCGCAACCCCGCCTCGATTGATCTCGCCGAAACCTGCGAATAATTACAGGGCCAACGACTTCAGATAGTCGCCAAAGCCTTCACGACAACGACAGTTTTTCCGTGCGCTGGTGGTTACCCGGTTGCTGGCTGTCCACATGATGTTTGCACCGCTGCGCTCAAGATCCGAGACCAGTTGCACATCTTCGTGGGCGGCCAAGGCCTGGAAGCCGCCAGCTCTGCGATAAGCCGCCGAGGAAACACCAAGATTCGCCCCGTGTATATGCCGGTGGCCGTCCATGGCGTGGTAGTTGGCGTGGTAGCATTCGCGCACCCGTCGTGGGTGTTCGGACCAGTCGCTGACCTCAACCAGGCCACACACGGCATCCGCGTTGAACCTGATCTGGTCAGCCAGCCAGGCTTTGGGCACTACCGTATCGGCATCGGTGAACGCCAGCCAGCGTGCGTCAACTCCCAGCAAGTGTTCTGCGCCGTGTGCCCGCGTTTTTCCGACGTTACGGTGGGTGCAGGACAAAGTCATCACGTCATAGGACCGGGCGATGTGCAGTGATGTGTCCGTGCAGTCATCCAGAACGATCAGGATCTTTACTTCTTCATCATCAAGGCCCCGATGCAACGCCGCCTCCAGCAATGACTCGATGCATTGGTTCAAGTGCCGCTCTTCATTGTGCACCGGGACAATGACTCCAATCATTTGAAGACCTCCATACGCCAGCGCTCATTATCTGGCTATTGGATGTCGACCGATGCGCATGACGTTTGGTTGCAATGAACGTATGAAGGCGTGTTGTATTACCTGCTCGCAAGCCAGCTATCGACAGCGCTCTACACCGTCAATTTCCGGCTGAACTTGGTTTCCATCACGATATGCGAGGCGGTGTGCGCAACCCCTTTGATCATGTTGATCCGGGTGAGCTCGGCGTTGAGTTCGCTCAGGGTCGGCGTGGCGATATGAATGATGAAGTCGGACTCGCCCGACACCGCATACACGGCCTGCACCGAATCCATCTTGCGCAGTGAGGTCATGACATCGGTATAGCTCTTGTTGGTGCAGGAGGTCATGGTGAAACAGTTGATGGTCTGCTGGAGCCTGTTCTGGTCGATGCGCACGCTGTAGCCAGTGATCACGCCGGCCTTTTCCAGACGGCTGATGCGCTCCTGGACAGAAGAGCGAGAGACCTCGAGTTTGCGTGCCAACGAAGCGGTGGGCTCGCGGGCATTGGCCTGCAGCAGGCCCAGCAATTGCCGGTCCTTTTCAGTCAGGTTGAACAGTGGACCGCCGTGCTGCACATCCATGAACGTGATCTCGCTCGGATTCAATGTTTATGAGTCGCCCTGCGTTGAGAGCGTGACTCCTGGAACATATCCATTATCTTCAGGCCTGCATATACCGTCTGCGCCGCTGCCGGGCCGAGCGGGCCGCCGTTCCACTCCAGCCCATAGGCATCGAACAAGCGGTAGCGATCGGTCTCGCCGCAAATGGCTTCTGCAATGACGCGGCCGCCGATAGGGGCGGTGTTCATACCATGGCCACCAAATGATGTACATGCCCATAGCCCTTTCCCGAGCGGGCCGATGTGCGGCATTTTGTGCCTTGCATAGCCCATCAGCCCGGACCAGGCTTTTTCGATCTTGATGCCGCGCAATTGCGGGTACACGTCAAGAATGTCGTCGGTCAGCAACTGCCCCAGGCGCTTTTCATCCTGCAGGTTCCGGGTGGTGATACGCCCCCCCCAGAGCAGGCGGTCACCCTCGACGATTCGATAATAGTCCGAGGCCCGGCGATTATCGCCCACGGCATCGGTGGTGCTAACCGAATCGGCCAGACGCTCGCCCAAATGTTCGGTCAGCACCGCGTAGGTGGCGATCGGCAGAAAGGCGCGGCGCAGCTTGCCGAACTCAGGACCACCGTAACCGCCACAGCAATACACCACGTTGGCGCAATCGACGGTGCCCTTGTCGGTGACGACTCGATGCCGTCCATTGCGGCTCTCGACCCGGACCATGGGCGAGTGTTCATGAATCTTGCCGCCGTGGCCTTCGATGAGTTGAGCAAGACCCAGGCAGTAGTTCAACGGATGAAAGTGAAACCCGTGGTTATCGCGCAGGGCTTGGAAATATCGTTCGGTCTTCAACTTTTCACGCACGGCCTGGCGGTCGAGGTAGTCGAGGTGGAAGTCAAAATCCGTGGCCATTTTGTCGCGCAGACGCTTGAGGTTATCGCCATCCTCGTAACGCACCACACTCAGTTTTCCTGGTGTTGGTGCGCAGCCGGGCAGGTGGTGGCGGGCGATCATCTCGCGGACCGTGTCGACACCTTCGAGGGAAAGTTTGAACAACGCAGCGGCTGTCGATTTTCCACAGCGTCGCTCGATGGATGACAAGCCTTCGGACCAGCCCTGAAGGACGAAGCCGCCGTTACGCCCCGATGCCCCCCAGGCAACACGACCGGCCTCGATCAGCACGACGGACTGCCCCCGCGATATCAGTTCCCAGGCAGTACTCAGCCCCGCCAGACCTGCGCCGATGATGCAGACATCGGCCTGGACGTTGGCCGACAGCGCCGCGCGCTGAGTCGTAGCGTTCATGGTGGCGGTGTAGTAGTTGTTGTTATAGGTGTGCATGGGGTCGGTTGTCCTTTTTCGCGGCGCAGACATGCAGCGCGCCGCGTCGAGGACGGGCGCCTGCAGTACTTCGGCTTATTGCCTGTGGAATTTATTGCACTTTGGTGAGATCGGCGCCGTACCATTTTTCAGACAGTTGCTTGAGCGTGCCATCGGCTTTCATGTCTGCAACGGTCTTGGTCAGTACGCTGTTGAATGCTTCATCGCCTTTATCCACGGCGATGGCCAACGGTTCGTAGTAAGCGGGTTTGCCTTCCACTCTGACGATGGGATAGCCATTTTTGACGGCAGCGACAACGGTAGGAAGGGCGGACAGGGTGGCGTTGATCCTGACTCCGTTGCCCATGCGCAGGTCATCGAGTGGGCCCATGCTGTCGCCGTATGTCTTCACCTCGCCAGGGGTGACGTCGTAGGTGTACGCCGGCACATCGGCGGCGTCGATCTTGAGCCGATGATTGATGTAGTCCTCCGAAGTCGTGCCGGCTTCGACGCCGATAACCTTATCGTTCAAATCCGCCGCTTTCGTTCCGGCCGCATCCTTGTGCACTGCGAATACATAGGGCGTGTAGTAATAGATTGCGGGGAAGTCGAGGACTCGGGAACGCTCGGTGGTGGGCGTCATCGAACCGACCGACAAGTCCCAGCGATTCGACCAGCGACCTGCGGTGATGATCCCGTATTCGGGGGTCACGAAATCGATCTTGCTTCCCAGCCGTCGACCGATTTCAGTGGCGACATCGATATCGAAACCTTGCAGTTTATTGTCCGGTCCCAGGAACGACTGCGGTGGCCAGTTTGCCGCGGTGGCCACTTTGATCACCTTGGTTTCATGGATGCGATCGAGGGTCGAGCCTGCCCAGGCGGCGCCTGCGCTGAGCGTAACGGCGGTAGTGACAGCGGCGGCGGTGAACAAGCGTGTAATCGAGATCATGTAAGCCTCCAGGTAGCTTGAGTGCGTTTCTTGTTGTTTTTGTCGGTACGACGATGCTTCTCAGTGGCTGAGAATCTGTGAGAGAAATTCCCGGGTGCGTTCGTGCTGCGGGTTCTCAAAAAACTCGGTGGGTTTGGCTTGCTCGAGGATGCAGCCCTGATCCATGAAGATGACTCGGTCGGCAACCCGTCGGGCAAAGCCCATTTCGTGGGTGACGCACACCATCGTGATGCCGTCGTGGGCCAGTTCACCCATCACATCCAGCACTTCCTTGACCATTTCCGGGTCCAGCGCGGAGGTGGGTTCGTCGAACAACATGATGCGTGGTCGCATGCAAAGGGCGCGGGCGATGGCAACGCGTTGCTGCTGACCGCCCGAGAGTTGGCCGGGGTATTTGTCCGCCTGGTTGCCGATCCGCACCCGATCAAGGTATTCGCAAGCCAGTTCGCGCGCCTCGGACTGACTGAGCTTGCTCACCAGACGCGGTCCGAGCATGAGGTTCTCCAGCACCGTCATGTGCGGGAACAGATTGAATTGCTGGAAGACCATACCGACCTGGCGCCGGATGTTCGCCACACAGGCGGCATTGCGGGTCAACTCGACGCCGTCGATGAACACCTGACCTTTCTGGAAGTCTTCGAGCAGGTTCAGGCAGCGAATCAATGTCGACTTGCCGGAACCAGACGGTCCGCACACGACCACGATCTCGCCGCTGGCAATGTGCAGATCGATGCCCTTGAGCACATGAAAATCGCCATACCATTTATGCATCTCGTGAATCGATACAGCGGGATACGGGGCAATGACGGCTGAAGCTGACGGCTGATTCATCCTGATGCTCCTGATTCAGCGGTGGGCGCGATTGAAGTGCTTTTCCAGGCGGGCCTGGACGGTTTCCAGCACGATCGAAAGCAGCCAGTAGAGCACTGCTGCGGTGATGAGCATTTCCAGGTGACGGAACTCGGCGCGGCCCTGGGTTCGTGCCAGGAACATCAGCTCCCAGACGCCGATCACCGAGACCAGCGAACTGTCCTTGAGCATCGAGATGAATTGGTTGCCGGTCGGCGGGATGATCAGGCGCATGGACTGCGGGAGAATCACCCGGGTCATCGTTTGAAACGGGTTCAGGCCAATCGCCCGGGAGGCTTCCCACTGTCCCCGCGAGATACTGCTGATACCCGCGCGGAAGATCTCCGTCATATAGGCGCCATAGCACAGCGAGAGCGCCAGAATCCCTGCCGGGACGGCACCCACCACATAACCAAGCTGTGGAATGCCCAGATAAATGAGGTAGATCTGGATCAGCAGCGGAACGCCGCGGAAAAACGAGGTGTAGAAACTCGCGATGGCGATGGCGAAGCCGTTGGAAGACAAGCGGGCTGTAGCGCCCAACAATGCCAGGACAAAAGCAATGGCAATGGAAATCGCCGACACGTAGACCGTGGTGAATACCCCTTGGGTAATCATGAAACCCACTTTGGTGGCGATGAAACTGTAGGAAAGATTGAAGGTATCGAAGAATAAAAGGAACAGCACCAGCAGTTCGCACCAGACCGTAATGATCTGCGCCCGCAACGGAAACCGGCCAAGGATGAACAGATTCAGTACAACGGTGAGGGTGAAGGTGCCGCCCACCGCGATGTCTCGCGCCAGAGGTGCTTGCAAGTCGAGGACGATCGGCCCCATCAAATTGGACAGCCGGCTTTCACCGACGCCGCAGACCAGCGTGATAATGAAGATGACCGCTGCGACTGCGCCCATGAATAGCGCGCTGTCAGTCATGCGGGCCTTGACGATATGGTCCTTGTACATGGCTTACGTACCTCAGGGTGAGTCCCTTTATTGTTGTAAGCCAATTATGGGTGTGCGAAATGCCGGGCGGGACCCTGCAAAATGCTGGAGTTATCGGTATTTACTGGCATATCAGCGGGTGTCACCCCTACATCTGAC
Source organism: Pseudomonas sp. Sample_22 (assembly GCF_004307635.1). Taxonomy (NCBI): domain Bacteria; kingdom Pseudomonadati; phylum Pseudomonadota; class Gammaproteobacteria; order Pseudomonadales; family Pseudomonadaceae; genus Pseudomonas; species Pseudomonas sp. Sample_22. The sequence goes on along the minus strand of NZ_RCNY01000081.1, from coordinate 334,838 downwards.
GGAAACCACCGACAGTTACAGCGGGACAGGGAACAGGCCGGTCAACACCAGGGGCACTGTCAATTTCAGCGGCGAGTAGGCGCCATGAACCTCGATTACTGAAAGGCCGTTAAAGGCAGCTTTTGCTCACTGCTCTTTCGATATGCGGCCAGTGAAGGCACAATGCGCATCCTTTTTTGGCTGGCCTTGCCGGAGGCCTCGAAATGATCAAGACACCGTACTACCTCATCGATAAACAAAAGCTTCTGCTCAACATGCAGAAGATTGCCTACGTGCGTGAGCATTCCGGGGCCAAGGCCTTGCTGGCACTCAAGTGTTTCGCCACCTGGTCGGTGTTCGACCTGATGCAGCAATACATGGACGGCACCACGTCTTCGTCGCTGTACGAGCTCAAGCTCGGTCGCGACAAGTTCGTCGGTGAAACCCACGCCTACAGCGTGGCCTGGGCCGATGATGAGATCGAGGAGATGCTCGACAACTGCGACAAGATCATCTTCAACTCGATCAGCCAGCTGCAGCGCTTTGCCGAACGCTCGCAAGGCAAGACCCGCGGCCTGCGGGTCAACCCGCAAGTGAGCAGCTCCGATTACCTGCTGGCCGATCCCGCGCGTCCGTTCAGCCGTCTGGGCGAGTGGGACCCGGTGAAGATCGAAGGCGTGATCGAGCAGATCTCCGGCTTCATGTTCCACAACAACTGCGAGAACGGCGACTTCGGCCTGTTCGACCAGATGCTCGGCACTATCGAAGAGCGCTTCGGTCCGCTGTTGCACAAGGTCAGCTGGGTCAGCCTGGGTGGTGGCATTCATTTCACCGGCGAAGGCTATGCGCTGGATGCATTCTGCGCGCGGCTCAAGGCCTTTTCGCAAAAGTACGGCGTGCAGGTCTACCTGGAGCCGGGCGAAGCGGCGATCACCAACAGTGCTTCGCTGGAAGTGACCGTGCTCGACACCCTGTACAACGGCAAGCACCTGGCGGTGGTGGACAGTTCCATCGAAGCTCACCTGCTCGACCTGCTGATCTATCGCCTCAACGCCAAACTGGCACCGAGCGAGGGTGATCACACCTACATGGTGTGCGGCAAGTCCTGCCTGGCCGGCGACATCTTTGGCGAGTACCAGTTCGAGCGTCCGCTGGCCATCGGCGATCGACTGTCGTTCATCGATACCGCGGGTTACACCATGGTCAAGAAAAACTGGTTCAACGGCCTGAAAATGCCGTCCATCGTAGTGAAACAACTCGACGGTACAGTCGAAGTGGTTCGCGAATTTGGTTATGAAGACTACCTGTCCAGCCTTTCGTAAAGCGGACAATTTGAAGGAGAGCTCAAGCAATTGAAAAAGAACGTTCTTATCATTGGTGCAGGAGGTGTCGCCAAGGTGGTGGCCCACAAGTGCGCGCAGCACAACGATGAACTCGGTCGTATTGCTATCGCGTCGCGCAACATCTCCAAATGCCAGGCCATCATCGAAAGCGTCAAGGCCAAGGGCAGTCTCAAAGTGCCCGCCGAAATCCAGGCCTTCGCGCTGAACGCCATGGATGTGGAAGCGACCAAGACGCTGATCCGCGAAACCGGATCACAGATTGTCATCAACGTCGGTTCTTCCTTCCTCAACATGTCGGTGCTGCGTGCCTGCATCGATACCGGCGTGGCTTACCTCGACACCGCCATTCACGAAGAACCGGGCAAAATCTGCGAGACGCCGCCGTGGTATGGCAACTACGAGTGGAACCACCTCGAAGAATGCCAAGAGAAGAACATCACCGCCATTCTCGGCGTGGGTTTCGACCCGGGTGTGGTCAACGCCTATGCAGCGCTGGCGCAACAACAGTATTTCGACCGCATTGATTCGATCGACATTCTCGACGTCAATGCCGGCTCCCATGGCAAATATTTCGCCACCAATTTCGATCCGGAAATCAATTTCCGCGAATTCACCGGGCAGGTGTGGAGCTGGCAGAACAGCCAGTGGACCAGCAACACCATGTTCGAAGTCAAGCGCACCGACGACCTGCCGGTCGTAGGCTCGCAGAACCTGTACCTGACCGGTCACGATGAAGTGCACTCGCTGTCGAAGAACCTCGACGTGCCGAACGTGCGTTTCTGGATGAGCTTCGGCGAGCACTACATCAACGTGTTCACCGTCCTCAGAAACCTCGGCCTGCTGTCCGAGCAACCGGTCAAGACCGCCGAAGGCCTGGAAGTCGTGCCGCTGAAAGTGGTCAAGGCCGTGCTGCCTGACCCGAGTTCGCTGGCGCCGGGCTACACCGGCAAGACCTGCATCGGCGATCTGGTCAAGGGCACCAAGGATGGCCAGCCGCGCGAAGTGTTCATCTACAACGTCGCCGACCACGAGGAAGCCTACGCAGAAACCGACAGCCAGGGCATTTCCTACACCGCTGGCGTGCCGCCTGTCGCCGCAGCCCTGTTGGTCGCCCGCGGCGAGTGGGACGTGCAGCGCATGGCCAACGTCGAAGAGCTGCCGGCTGAGCCGTTCCTCAAGGCGCTGGATGTAATGGGCTTGCCGACCCGCATCAAGGACGAAAAGGGTGACCGTCCCTGGAACTGAAACGCCAGAGACTCCCTGAACACAGGTGAGTCTGGTCTTTGGTTCCCTACAAAAAACGCCGCTCTTTGAGCGGCGTTTTTGTGTGTGGCAATCCCATGCTCAGGTTCTCTGCCCGACGCCTGATAGCAGGAGGCTGCTAAATGACCTACGCTCAAACGCGGCAGTAAACCGGCGGGTGTCTCTACATTTGCGTATCTGATCAAGACATCCAGGGCAAAGTTGATGTTGGTCGGGAGCGACGAATGATGAAATCGGAATATTCAACCCGCATGAAATGGATCGCCATCGCTGCCGCTTCGGTGGCTTTTTTAGCGGGCTGTTCCAGCAAGAATGATCCTGTGACCCAGGCCGAGACAGCCGATGCAGCCAAGGGCATTGCGGCACCCAGCCTGGCCGAAACGAAAGCCATTGCCGAAGAAGCCTTTATCTATGGGCTGCCCATCGTGATGAACCACGCGGTGATGTATGAATACGCCGTGGACAAAAGCAGTCCGCAGTTCAAGGCTCCCTTTAATCAAATCAAGAATGAGCCCCGTGTCTTCACTTACCGGGATACGGCTATTGTCACACCCAACAGTGATACCCCTTATTCATTCCTCTGGATGGATTTGCGCACCGAGCCCATGGTCCTCACGGTTCCGGCCGTGGAGAAGAGGCGTTACTACTCGGTTCAATTGATTGACGGCAATACCTACAACTACGGTTACATCGGCAGCCGCACCACGGGTAATGGTCCGGGTAACTACATGGTTGTCGGACCTGATTGGAAGGGCACCACCCCGCCAGGCATCAACAAAGTCTTCTATTCGACTACGCCATTTACGTTGGCGGGCTACCGGACCCAGCTGTTCAACCCCAAGGACATGCCGAATGTGGTCAAGGTGCAGTCGGGCTATAAAGTCCAGCCGCTGTCGGCATTTTTGAAACAGCCGGCACCGCCTGCATCACCCGTCATCAATTTCACTTCAATCAGCACGACAGGGATCAAAGAGAACTTCTTTGATTATCTTGATACCGCGTTGCAGTACGTGCCGGTAACGCCGGAAGACAAGGGCATCCGGACTCGAATCGCGCGAATCGGCATCGGTCCGGGCAAAAGTTTTGAGTTCAAGGAGCTTTCGCTCGAGCACAAGGCCGCAGTCCTGCTCGGCATGAAGGAGGGGAACGAAAAGGTCGACAAGTGGTTGGCCGGCGGACTCAAGAATGTCAACGGCTGGGGCATTGGCTCGTACTTTGGCGATCGCCATTTTTATAACGGCGACTGGTTGAAGCGGGCAGGCGCCGCCAAGGGGGGCATCTACGGGAACGATTCAGTGGAAGCCACTTATCCCATTACGCGCACAACCATGACCGGCGAGCCACTGGACGGCAGCAAACATGACTACAAGCTCACGTTCCCGGCGGGGCAACTGCCGCCAGTGAATGCCTTTTGGTCGGTGACGATGTATGACGGTAAAACACAGCTGTTGATCAAAAACCCGATCGACCGTTATCTGTTGAACTCGCCGATGCTGCCCGGCATGAAAAAGAATGCCGATGGGTCGCTGACGCTCTATATACAGAAAAACTCGCCCGGCAAGGCGCTCGAAAGCAACTGGCTGCCGGCGCCCAACGGTCCGATTTATCTGGTGATGCGCCTCTATTGGCCTAAAGAAACACCGCCTTCAGTCCTGCCGGCGGGTGAAGGCAGCTGGAAACCGGCGGGTGTCGTGGTATCGAAATAAAACCTGGCTGCATGCATGTACACCGTTAGCAAACTGTGGCGAGGATTTGTCGGATCGCCGCACCGTCCCGCTGGAGTGCGCAGCAGCCCCTTTTAGGGCCGCTTCGCGCCGGAGCGGGAGCTAGCTCCCTCGCCACAAGTTCAGTGTTTGTCCCTGAGTGAACAACATTACGGTGTTTGCCGGGGCGTTGTTTTTCGGCCATTGCGAGATTATTGGGATGCGCATCGAATCGCAAAAAAGCGCAAGACACAAAGCCTGAATGTCCGGCGCTTCACGAGATGGAATGTCTACCAAGCGCAGCTAGACAAGACCGACAAACGACAGGATCACCAAGACGATCACAACTGCGCCAACGATGTAGATGATGTTGTTCATGAAGATGACCTCTCAATCTCAGCGGGATGGGCGAACTCAATGTGTCTATAAGGAATGACACTTTGCTTTCCCGTTCCGTTCCACAAACCTCGACCCACTTTGCAAGTACGTAGTGTGACGGCAGGTCATCCGCAAGCTCAGAAAACCCTGATCAGACAGCACCAAACAACGATATGAATGCGAATACGTATCAAACGCTAAAAAATTGATATACCATGCGCCGCAATTTGTTGGCACGTATGCCACCCCATTTGGCTGGTTTATCAAGGCTCCTTAAATGCGTCGTACCCTGGTTTCTATCTGCATGCTACAGGCGTTTTCCGCTTCCTCTTGGGCGGAACAAGCGACAACCCATCAGCCCGGTCTGGAGTTGCAAGCGACCGACATCGTTGGCAGCGCTGACTTTGAAAAGGCGTTGGGGCCGGTGGATGGATACCGCGCGACGCGCTCGGCCAGTGCCACGCGCACCGACACGTCGATCCACGAGACACCGCAGTCGATCACCGTGGTGTCCAAGGATGTGGTAGAGGACATCAGTGCCACTCGTTTGCAGGACGCGCTCGATTACGCCGGCGGTGTGGGGCGGGCGAACAATTTCGGTGGCCAGGGCCTGACCACCTTCACTGTGCGTGGATTCACCACCGGCGAGTTTTATCGCAACGGATTTCCCATCAACCGTGGTTACCCGAATATGCCCGATGCGAATACCATCGAGCGGCTTGAGGTGCTGCGAGGGCCGGCGACCATGCTCTATGGTCGAGGCGATCCAGGTGGCACTTTCAACGTCATTTCCAAGCAACCTCTGGCCGAGCCCACCGTCACGCTGGGCAGTCAACTCGACGACCAGGGAATGCAGCGCGGCACGCTGGATGCCTCCGGCCCGCTGGATGAAGAAGGCCGCCTGGCCTATCGCCTGAATGTGGTGGGTGAGGGCGGTGATACCTTTCGTGATCATGTTGAAACCGAGCGCTACGGCGTGACGCCGGTGCTGAGCTGGCAGGTCACCGATGAGACCAAGGTGATCTTCGAAGGCGATTTCATGCGCAACAATCATCCGCTTGATCGTGGCCTGACGCGATATCCCAACCAGGTCGGCACCGCGTCTCGCGACACTTTTTTCGGCGAAAAAGACGTTGGCAAATTGCACAACGACAACAACATGGCGCAACTGCGGTTCGAGCATCTGTTGAGTGACAACTGGACGTTGGGAGGCGGGTTCCAATGGCTTGATGGCACGTTGCAGGGGAATGCCGTCGAGGCCAACGGCGTCGCCGCAGACGGTCGCACGCTGGGGCGCAACTTCAATTACCGCAAGCTGGAGTGGACCGACAAGGACACCCAACTCAACCTCACCGGCCACTTCACCGCCGGCGGTTTCGATCACACCTTGCTGACCGGGGTCGAGTACGAGGACTACGACTACACGTCGATCATTCAGCGCTCCAGCGGGGCGGTGAGTGCCTACCCGATCGACATCTTCGATCCGGTGTATGGTCAGCCTCGCCCAGCCCTGACCCGAACACCGACGGATGACAAGGAAAACCTCAAGACCTACGCCGCTTTCGTTCAGGATCAGGTGGCCTTGACCGAGCGATTGAAACTGTTGGCCGGCGCGCGTTTCGAGCGCTTCGAGCATGACTACCAAACGTTTGTCCCGGGCGGCAGGAGCTGGGAGGCCAGCGACAATGCAGTCACCCCGCGCCTGGGTTTCACCTATGATCTGACCGAGACCGTGGCGCTGTACGCCAACACGGCGCGTTCGTTCAAGCCCAATACCGGAGCCAGTCGCCAGGGCGGAGGGTTTGATCCGGAGAAGGGCAAGTCCTATGAACTTGGGATCAAGTGGGATGCGCTGGACAGCCAATTGAGCGTCGAGGCGGCGATCTACCAGATTGAAAAGCGCAATGTGCTCACCACCGATCCGCTGGACTCGACGTTCAGCGTGGCGGCAGGCGAGGTGCGCAGCCGTGGGTTCGACCTCAACGTGGCCGGTAACCTGACTCCGCAATGGCGGATGATTGGCGGTTATGCCTATGTCGATGCCGAGGTGACCAAGGACAACGTCATCAAGTCCGGCACCCGACTGATGAACATTCCGCAGAATAGCTTCAGCCTGCTCAACGTCTACGAGTTTCAGGATGGCGCACTCAAGGGCCTGGGGCTGGGCACGGGTCTGAAGTACGTCGATGAGCGCGCAGGGCAGACAGCCAACACGGCTTTCACGATGGGCAGCTATACCGTCGTCGACCTGCTCAGCTATTACAAAATCAATGAAAAGGTCAGGCTCAACCTGGATGTGAAGAACCTGACGGATGAAGACTATGAGGAAGGGGCGTTCGGCAACGTTTACGCCTATCCGGGAGCCCCAAGAACGGTACAGGTCGGTATTTCATATACGTTGTAATCGAGTTGTGTTTGAGCGCAATGCTGTTTCCTCAAGGACAAGCTCCCGTGGCGAGGGAGCTTGTCGGGTCGCCGCACCGTCCCGCTGGGGCGCGAAGCGGCCCTAAAAGGAAGTGCTGCGCAGCCCAGCGGGACGGTAACAGGACGCCACCCAGCAATAGCGCCGCGCCCGCCGCAACAAGTAAAGGCGCGTGACGAGAGGGTGAACGCCAGCCGCCTTCGACGCGACAGCGGTGAACCGTCGTAGCACATGGGTTCTCATGAAAAAGGCTTTACGTGTACCTCATGCTCTGTGGCCAGTTTCTACGGCGGGATTGCTTTGCTGACTTGCATTCAAGGCGTACGAAGTAGACCAGTGGAATGCGTTTTCAGCAAAGCGCAACAGTTAGAAGATCGCATTTTTTTGCATTGTTTCTTGAGAACAAAAAATTATTTTTGAACCTCTTGAATCGTATTTCCGGCATCGCTATATATTTTTTACGCGGTGCCGAAACCGGGCCGCGTCATAAATCACTTGGAGAAAACTCAGGAGATTTAGCTATGGCTACTACTTTTTCGTTGGCCCCACTGTTTCGTCAGTCGGTAGGCTTTGATCGTTTCAACGACCTTTTTGAATCCGCGCTTCGCAGCGAGGCGGCATCGACTACCTATCCTCCACACAACGTCGAAAAGCATGGTGACGATCATTATCGAATCGTCATAGCGGCGGCGGGTCTGACGGAGGAGGATTTTGAGATACAAGTCGAGAAGGAGGTTTTGACCATCGCTGGCGGCAAGCGAGAAAGCGATAAGGAAGCGATTTACCTTCATCAGGGAATCGCGCAGCGTGCATTTAGACTGTCCTTCCGTTTGGCGGATCACATAGAGGTCAAAAGTGCATCGTTATCTAATGGGCTATTGAGTATTGATCTGTTGCGAGTTGTGCCGGAAGAGGCCAAGCCTAAGCGCATCAACATAGATGGTTCGGGTAACGCGGATATGAAACAACTCAATTGATAGCCAAGAACAAGGCGCTCTTCGGAGCGCCTTTTTTTATCTACCCAGATTGAGCCTCCTCGTCGAGGCGGTTTGATGGGGTATCAGCGATTCTTGATCAAAATCGAAAAATTCAACGCGGCCGCGACGCACAGCCATGCCAGATACGGAAACAGGATCAACCCCGTAATTACATCGAGCTGCAGCGCCAACACCACCATCGCCGCGACTACCAACCATAGCACCAGCAGAATCACCATCGCCGCCAACACCTGATGCGCGCCAAAGAAAACCGGCGTCCACAGTGTGTTCAATGCAATCTGTGCCGCCCACAACGCCAGGACTGTCTGGCTGCCCGGGATCAGGCTCAAGCGGTAACCGGCCCAGGCCAGCAACAGGTAAATAGTTGTCCAGGCCAGCGGGAACGCCCAGTTGGGCGGGGTGAAGCCAGGTTTGTTCAGCGCTTCGTACCATGCACCCGGCTTGAACATGACGCCGGTGCTTGCTGCTGCTGCGCAGGCCAGAAGAAAAATGAAAAATGTCATTGCCAGTCCTTGGCTGAAGCCAGCCGATGGGAGTTATAAGAAAAGGACGCCTGGTGATGCGAAAAGTTTGGATGGGCGATGAAATTTAAGGACGGGTCGATGGGCTGAAGTATGGGCTGATGGATTTTGCCAAACCCCAGAAACGACAAAGCCCTGAATAATCAGGGCTTTGTCGGTACAAATATGGCGGAGGCGATGGGATTCGAACTCATGGACCTGTTACAGTCGACGGTTTTCAAGACCGTTGCCTTAAACCACTCGGCCACACCTCCGTTTGCGTTGCGGGCGCCATAATACCTGAATGAAACACACTGTCAAACTCTCTGCATAGCTTGTTACAGGGCGTCTGTTATGATCTTTGCGACTGAACGTTTCAAACCAACAGGAGTGTCGCCATGCGCGAACAGGATTACGCAGTTAATAACAGCGTGCAGGCTGAGCAGCTAGAGGTTAGCCGCGTCCTGCGCAACACATACGGCTTGCTCGCCCTGACCCTCGCTTTCAGCGGTGTAATGGCTTTCGTTGCCCAGCAGATGCGTGTTGGCTACCCGAACATCTTCGTGGTGCTGATCGGCTTCTACGGTCTTTTCTTCCTTACCAACAAACTTCGTGATTCCGCGTGGGGCCTGGTGTCGGCATTTGCCCTGACCGGTTTCATGGGTTTCCTGCTCGGCCCGATCCTCAACCGTTACCTTGGCATGCAGGGCGGTGCTGAAGTCGTCAGCTCGGCCTTCGCGATGACGGCACTGGTGTTCGGCGGCTTGTCGGCCTACGTACTGATCACCCGTAAGGACATGAGCTTCCTCGGCGGTTTCATCACTGCAGGCTTCTTCGTGCTGCTGGGTGCGACGCTGGCGAGCTTCTTCTTCCAGATCAGCGGCCTGCAACTGGCGATCAGCGCAGGTTTTGTGCTGTTCTCCTCGGTCTGCATTTTGTTCCAGACCAGCGCCATCATCCATGGCGGCGAGCGCAACTACATCATGGCGACCATCAGCCTGTATGTATCGATCTACAACCTGTTCGTCAGCTTGTTGCAGCTGTTCGGCATCATGAGCCGCGATGACTAAAAGTCGGCACTAGCGAAAAACCCGCTTCGGCGGGTTTTTTATTGTCTGCGATTGGGTGAAATGACCTACGCCATCGGCGGCAAACGGCGTTTTACCGGGGTTTTCTTGACGATGGCGGTGTTGGTTTCTGCGTGGGTATTGAGTCGGTCGAGCAGGGTATCCAATTGCTCCATCGAACGGACGTGCAGGCGGGCGATGAAGCAGTCGTCACCGGTGACTTTATCGCATTCGGTGAACTCGGGGATGGCCATGATCTGCCGTTCCACTTCATGCAACTGGCCCGGCAGCGGGCGAATTCGCACGATGGCCTGGAGTTGATAGCCGAAGCATTTCGGGTCGATTTCCACGGTGTAGCCCTTGAGCACACCTCGTTCTTCCAGACGACGCAGGCGCTCGGCAACGCTGGGCGAGGACAGCCCGCTGATTTGCGCCAACGCCTTGAGCGAACGTCGTGAGTCTTCCATCAAAGCCGTGATCAGCACCTGGTCGATGTCATCGGTCATGGCGAAACCTCTATTAGGCAGTTTTACAAGATCGCCTTCGCATTAAAGGCAGATTTGGATTTTAGCCTTCTTTTTGCGCTGGAGAAGCGCTTCGGCTGATCGGCATAATTTGCCCATCAACACAGGAGTCTAATGATGGACAACTCAATACGTCGCGGCTCATTTGAAATGACCGCTGCCATGCTCATCTCCGGCACCATTGGCTGGTTTGTGCTGGTTTCAGGGCAACCGGTACTGGATGTGGTGTTCTGGCGCTGCTTGTTCGGGGCCGGTACCTTGCTGCTGATCTGCGCGGCTTTCGGCTTCCTGCGCCCCGGCATTTTGACTCGTACCACTTTCCTGTTGGCCGTGCTCAGTGGTGTGGCGATTGTCGGCAACTGGGTGTTGTTGTTTGCCTCCTATTCCCGTGCTTCGATTGCCATCGGCACAGCGGTCTATAACGTTCAGCCGTTCATGTTGGTGGGGCTTGCGGCAATTTTTCTCAACGAGAAAATCACCTTGCAAAAGCTTGCATGGCTGGGCGTGTCGTTCCTCGGGATGTTGGCGATTGTCAGCGCCCATGGAGGGCAGGGCGAGAGTGGCAACGAATACCTGCTGGGCATTGCGCTGGCGCTGGGTGCGGCATTTCTTTACGCGATTGCCGCATTGATCATCAAACGCCTGACGGGCACGCCGCCGCATCTGATTGCCCTGATTCAAGTGAGTACCGGTGTACTGCTACTTGCGCCGTTTGCGCACTTTTCGGCCATGCCGCAGACAACGAGCGCGTGGTCCAGCCTGGTGACGTTGGGTATTGTGCACACGGGGGTGATGTACGTGCTGTTGTACGGCGCTATCCAGAAACTGCCGACCGCATTGACTGGCGCGTTGTCATTCATCTATCCGATCGCGGCGATCTTCGTCGACTGGTTTGCCTTCGGTCATCGCCTGGAGTTGCTGCAATGGGTCGGGGTTGCCGCGATTCTGCTGGCGGCTGCGGGTATGCAGCAGGGTTGGAGCCTGAAAATTCGTCGGGCCGTTACGCCGTAACGAGAGGTCAGATGTTCCAGCGCGGTGCGGTCTTCGCCAGTCGCTGGTGCACTGCGTCAAGGCGCAGCGGCTTTATGCCGATGTTGCCTTGGTGTTGCACCAGCGCTGGCAGTAAGACTCAGCCTACTTAGAAGATGTAGTCGGTGGTCAAAAAGCTCGAACTGCGACCACTGATGATCTCGCTGATCAGGTCTTTGTTGGTCTCCTGGAATTTGGTGGCCACCAGCGTGCGGATCGAAAACACCCGCAAAGCGTCATGTACCGACAAGGTGCCTTCGGCGGAGTTCTTGCGCCCGTTGAACGGGTAAGTGTCCGGGCCGCGCTGGCACTGGGCATTGAGATTGATGCGCCCGACCTGGTTGGCAAAGGTGTCTACCAAACGGCCAACGGCCACCGGGTTGGTGCCGAAGATACTCAACTGTTGGCCAAAGTCCGATTCCAGGACGTAATCGATCACGGTGTCCAGATGTCGATAGGGCACGATGGGTACGACCGGGCCGAACTGTTCTTCCTGGTAAACGCGCATCTGCGGTGTCACCGGGTACAGCACGGCGGGGTAGAAAAAAGACGCCCGGGCTGCGCCACCATTGGGGTTGACCACCTTAGCGCCTTTGTTGACGGCGTCGGCCACCAGCGAATGCAGATAGTCGACCTTGCCTGACTCCGGTAAAGGCGTCAGGGCTACACCGCTTTCCCAAGGCATGCCGGGTTTGAGGGTGGCGAGTTTGGCGTTGAATTTCTCGATAAAAGCATCGACCACATCCTCGTGGACAAACAGGATTTTCAACGCGGTGCAGCGCTGGCCGTTGAACGACAGGGAGCCGGTAACTGCTTCGTTGACCGCGTTGTCCAGGTCCACTTCCGGCAGGACGATGCCGGGGTTCTTTGCATCCAGCCCCAGTGCCGCACGCAAGCGGTGAGGTTTTGGATGGAGTTTTTTCAGGTCGCTGGCGGCTTTGTTGGTACCGATGAAGGCAAAGATGTCTATCTTGCCGCTGGCCATCAGCGCACTGACGGTTTCCCGACCGCTGCCATAGATCACGTTGATCACCCCGGCGGGGAAGCTGTCGCGAAAGGCTTCGAGCAACGGGCGAATCAATAGCACGCCGAGTTTCGCCGGTTTGAACACCACGGTGTTACCCATGATCAGCGCCGGAATCAACGTGGTGAAGGTTTCGTTCAACGGATAGTTGTAAGGCCCCATGCACAATGCCACGCCCAGCGGGACGCGGCGGATCTGGCCGAGGGTGTCCTGTTCCAGTTCGAAGCGGCTGGAGCGGCGGTCGAGTTCCTTGAGTGCGTTGATCGTGTCGACGATGTAGTCGCAGGTGCGGTCGAACTCTTTTTCCGAGTCCTTGAGATTCTTGCCGATTTCCCACATCAGCAATTTGACCACGGCGTCGCGTTGCTCCCGCATCCGCGCAAGAAAGCCTTCAACGTGCTGGATGCGTTCGGCCACCCGCATCGTCGGCCACAGGCCCTGGCCGCGATCATAGGCACGGACGGCGGCGTCCAGAGCGGTCAAAGCAGTGTCGGCGTCCAACAGTGGCGTGCTGCCGAGGATCACTTGTTCGTCGCCATTGGCCCCGCTCAGGTACACCGGGCTGCGGACCTGGGCGAGGGCACCGGGCCAGGTTTTCAGGACACCGTCGACCAGGTATTCGCGCTGCTCGGTCGGACCGTCGAGACGGTATTTTTCCGGGATGCTGCCGGCCTCGGGAAACAGGTTGCCGAGGAGATCTGCTGTGCTCATGTCGCTACCCCGTGTGAGATGTCAGCCAATGCTGATGGCTTGCCGTTCGGAAATCGCTGCAAAGGTTATACGCCTTAATGAGCTGGTTTTTTAAGACAATCGAGCGCTGATGGGCAGAATAGAGGGGCTGGGATCGGGTTCTTGTGCCTCAAGCGTAGACCGCTTTGGCCGGATCTAGAAATGCAACTTTTGACCTCGGAGCACACAACGGCCGGTGCTGCGGTTAAACTTCGCGATCTTTATCAAGGAGTTCATATGAGTCATTACCAGCCGGGCATTCTCGCCACCCCCGTTCCACCTCACGCCCGTCATATGTTCTTCGCCCTGGAATCCGCCGCACAATTGCCGGCGGCGCTGGATAAGCTGCTGCAACTGGTGGATGGCAAATCGGCAGTGGTGGGTTTTGGTGAGTCGCTGCTCAAGGCGCTGAATGGCCACATCCAGGGCCTGCGAGCGTTTCCTGCGTTGACCGGTGTCGGTGTCGACAATCCGTCGACGCAGCAGGCGCTGTGGTGCTGGCTGCACGGTACTGACCGTGGCGAATTGCTCAATCGCAGCAACGCCTTTGAAGCCGCGCTGGCACCGGCTCTGCGTCTGGTGCAGGTGACTGAAGGCTTTCGTCACCGTGACGGCCATGACCTGACCGGCTACGAAGACGGCACGGAAAACCCTCGCGACGAGGCCGCTGCGGCTGCCGCATTGGTAAACGACGGCCCTGAAGGGACGGTGGGCGGCAGTTTCGCCGCGATCCAGCAATGGCAGCATGACCTCAAGCGTTTTCACGCAATGGCGTCCCATGAAACGGACGACATCATGGGTCGCCGCTTGAGCGATAACGAAGAGCTCGATGACGCGCCGATCTCTGCCCACGTCAAGCGCACCGCTCAGGAAAGCTTCGCCCCCGAAGCGTTCGTGGTCCGTCGCTCGATGCCATGGATTGAAGACGAACGCGCTGGCCTGATGTTCCTTGCCTTCGGTTTTTCCCTCGACGCTTTCGAAGTCCAATTGCGTCGCATGAGCGGCCTGGAAGACGGCATTACTGATGGTCTGTACCGCATCAGCCGACCGATCACCGGGGGCTACTACTGGTGCCCGCCAATGCAAGACGGCCGACTGGACTTGCGTGCATTGCACATCGGCTGATCCCCGCAGGGCATGATCGACGTGGTGCGCTGGGACAAGGCGCCACAATGCCCTGCGCCAGTGCACTTCTAACCTTATGCGTAAACAGTATTTCTCAAGAGGAACGGCGACTCTCTAAGATCATGTCATAACTCGTTATAACAAGTGATCTTGATGACCGATAACGTTCTATCTCTCAGCCCTCTTTCCAACAGCAGTATCCCGCTGCACACCCAACTGCGTGACGTACTGCGCGCCCGCATTCTTGACGGTGAATACCCGCAAGACAGCCAGATGCCGTCGGAAAGCGAACTCGGCACGCTGTTCAAAGTCAGCCGAATTACCGTGCGCCAGGCCCTCGGTGATCTGCAGAAGGAAGGGTTGATCTTCAAGATCCACGGCAAGGGCACCTTCGTTGCCAAGCCGAAAACCTTCCAGAACGTCAGCACGCTGCAAGGCCTGGCCGAGTCCATGACCGGTCGCGGCTACGAGGTGATCAACCGCCTGCGCAGCTTCAAGTTCATCGCCGCCGATAAATTGGTGGCTGAGCGATTGCAGGTCGCCGAAGGCGAGACCGTGGCGCAGATCAAGCGCGTTCGGCTGATCAACCGTGAGCCGATTTCGCTGGAAATCACCTACCTGCCCAAAGCCATCGGTGAGCGCCTGGAGAAGGCGGATCTGGTGACCCGCGACATTTTCCTGATCCTCGAAAACGACTGCGGCGTGGCCCTCGGGCACGCCGATCTGGCGATTGATGCTGTGCTGGCCGACAGCGACTTGACCCAGGCGCTGAACGTCGAACCTGGCTCGCCGATCATGCGCATCGAGCGTCTGACCCACGATGCCCAGGGGCGCCCCGTGGACTTTGAACACCTTTATTACCGTGGCGATGCGTTCCAGTACCGCCTGCGGATCGACCGGCAAAAAGGGGAGCAGGCATGAGTCGCAAGACCCTCGAACAGGAATACGACATCGTCGTCATCGGCGGCGGCACCGCCGGCCCAATGGCGGCGATCAAGGCCAAGGAACGCAACCGTGATCTGCGGGTGTTGTTGGTCGACAAGGCCAACGTCAAGCGTAGCGGCGCGATCAGCATGGGCATGGATGGCCTGAACAACGCGATCATTCCCGGCCACTCGACAGCGGAGCAGTACACCAAGGAAATCACCATTGCCAACGATGGCATCGTCAACCAGGCGGCGGTGTACGCCTACGCCACCCACAGCTTCGAAACCATCGAGCAACTGGACCGCTGGGGGGTGAAGTTCGAGAAAGACGAAACCGGCGACTATGCGGTGAAAAAAGTCCATCACATGGGCGCCTACGTGTTGCCGATGCCGGAAGGTCACGACATCAAGAAGGTCTTGTATCGCCAGTTGAAACGGGCGCGGGTGAGCATCACCAATCGCCTGGTGTGCACCCGGTTGCTCAAGGACGAAGAGGGCGCGGTCAACGGCGTGATGGGGTTTGATTGCCGCACCGCTGATTTTCATGTGATCAAGGCCAAGGCGGTGATCCTCGCCTGCGGTGCCGCCGGGCGCCTGGGATTGCCGTCCTCGGGCTACCTGATGGGCACCTACGAAAACCCGACCAATGCCGGCGACGGCTACTCGATGGCCTACCACGCCGGGGCTGAACTGGCGAACCTGGAGTGCTTCCAGATCAACCCGTTGATCAAGGATTACAACGGCCCGGCCTGCGCCTACGTCACCGGTCCGCTGGGGGGCTACACCGCCAACAACAAGGGCGAACGCTTCATTGAGTGCGACTACTGGAGCGGGCAGATGATGTGGGAGTTCCACCAGGAGCTCGAAAGCGGCAATGGGCCGGTGTTCCTCAAACTCGATCACCTGGCCGAGGAAACCATCCAGAACATCGAAGAGATCCTGCACAGCAACGAGCGCCCGAGTCGTGGACAGTTCCACGCCAATCGCGGCACCGACTACCGCACGCAGATGGTCGAAATGCACATTTCCGAGATCGGCTTCTGCAGTGGGCATTCGGCGTCCGGGGTGTGGGTCAACGAAAAGGCCGAGACGTCGGTCAAGGGCTTGTACTCGGCCGGTGACATGGCCGCCGTGCCGCACAATTACATGCTCGGCGCGTTCACCTACGGCTGGTTTGCCGGCAACAACGCGGCGGATTTCGTCGCTGATCGCGAGTTCTCTGTGCTGGATGCCCGGCAGATCGAAAGCGAAAAACAACGGGTCTACGCGCCGTTGGATCGTGAGCATGGACTGCCACCGGCTCAGGTCGAGTACAAGCTGCGCCGCTTCGTCAACGATTACCTGCAGCCGCCGAAAGTGACCAAGAAGATGCAGATCGGCTTGCAACGCTTCAGCGATATCCAGCGCGACCTCGACCAGATCAAGGCCCACAACGCCCACGAACTGATGCGCGCCATGGAAGTCAGCATGATCCGCGACTGCGCGGAAATGGCTGCAAGGGCTTCGCTGTTTCGTGCCGAAAGTCGCTGGGGGCTTTACCACTATCGGGTCGATCACCCGCAGCGCAACGACAGCGACTGGTTTTGCCATTGCCACTTGAAAAAGGGCGATGACGGTCGGATGACCAGTTTCAAGAAAGCCGTCGAGCCTTACATCATCCCGCTGGGTGCCGAAGAAATGCAGGCCTACGACCGGTTGCGGGTCGGTGCCGATGCGGCGTGACGCCGTCCCTATGAGAGAGTTCGAAAAATGGCCTATCAACCCCAGGAAATTTTCTTCCGCTCCAACGCGCCGGTCACGGTCGATGAAGAGCTTTGCATCGCCCACAAAGGTTGCACCGTGTGCGTTGACGTTTGCCCGATGGACCTTCTGGCAATCAACCCGGCCACCCAAAAGGCCTACATGGCGTTCGATGAATGCTGGTACTGCATGCCCTGTGAAAAGGACTGCCCGACCGGGGCGGTGAAAGTTGAAATCCCTTACTTATTGCGCTGACTGAAAGAACGCCATCGCTGCGATGCGTCGACCCGACAAGCCCGCTCCACAGGGCTTTGCAGTGGGACACAGATTTCGCTGGCAATAGAGAACTTTGTGGGAGCTGGCTTGCCAGCGATGCGTCCGCCACAGACAACCCAAAGCCATCCGGCAACCACCGGACGCCTGATCCACAACACCCCTCGTTTCCCACCACGCCCAGATCGTGGCGGAGACGAACATCCAATAAATGATTCGAGGGGAAACACTCATGATGTTGCGTGCAGCGTTGGCCGGTCTGGTACTGGCGTCATTCACCTTGTCGGCCTCGGCCGAAACCATCCGCATTGCCATTGGCACTCAGGACACCACCATCAACTGCGCCGCCGGTGGTCTGTTGATCCGCGAACTCGGCCTGCTGGACAAATACTTGCCCCACGACGGCCCATACAAGAATGCCAAATACGAGGTGCAGTGGAAGAATTTCACCAGCGGCGCGCCACTGACCAATGAGATGGTCGCCGGCAAACTCGACTTCGGCGCGATGGCCGATTTCCCGGGCTCATTCAATGGCGTGGCATTTGAAGCAGCGGGCAAGCACAGCCTGTTCATCAGCGTGTTGTCGGGCAGCACCAAAGGCAGTGGCAACGGCATCGTGGTGCCGAGTGCATCAGGCGTGCAGTCGTTGGCGGAGCTCAAGGGCAAGACCATTTCGGTGCCGTTCGCCTCCACCGCCCATGGCATGTTGCTGCGCGCCGTGGCCGCCCAGGGCTGGGACCCGCTCAAGGACGTAAACATCATCGCCCAGCCGCCGGAAGTCGCCGGCTCTGCGTTGCAGGCGGGCAAGATCGACGCCCATGCCGACTTCGTACCGTTCGCCGAACTGTTCCCGAGCCGCGGTTTCGCGCGCAAGATCTACGACGGTTCCCAGGCCGGAGCGCCAACGTTCCATGGCGCACTGGTCGACCAGAGCTATGCGAAAAAGTACCCGGAAATTGTCGTCGCCTATCTGCGCGCCAGCATCGAGGCCAATCAGTTGCTTGCCGCTGAGCCCGAGAAATACAGCGAGCTGATCGCCAAGGTCACTGGCGTCGATGCCGAGGTGAATTACCTGTTCCACGGCCCTCTGGGCGTGCAAACCCGCGACCTGAGCTGGAAACCGGAATACCGCCAGGCGGTGGGCACGGCCATCGATACGCTCAAACTGTTGAAGAAAGCCGATCGCGGTCTGGATCTGAACACCTTCATTGACGATCAGTACATCCGCGCTGCGTTCAAGGCCTCGAACCTGGACTACACCGCGCAACTGGCGAACTACGCGCAGGCGCCGCTCACTGCAACGGATGCGTCCACCGGCAAAGCCATCACCGACTTCAGCCACGTGGCGGAAATCTGGGTGCGCGGTGAGCCGAAAGTCCGCCAGTACGCCTCGGCGCAAGCGGCGTTCAGCGCATTGGCCAGCCTCAAGCAGGAAGGCAAAAACATCCGCGCGGTGTATGCCCAGGCCAGCGACAGCGGGATCAAGTTGCTGGCGGATCAGGCGTGGTTCGCCAGCGATGCCAACGGGCGCCTCAGCGCGTTCCTGCTCAAAGGCCAGGCCCAGCAGTTCGCCAGCGCCCAAGGCGGCAAGGTTTTCGATTTCACCGATGCCACCGCGCAGGCTGTGGCTGTTCGCTAACCCAAAAACGCCGCAATCCCCTGTGGGAGCGGGCTTGCCCGCGATGGGGCCAGACCAGCCGATACCGATGTCGACTGACACTCTGCAATCGCTGGCAAGCCAGCTCCCACAGGTTTTCAAGTGAGAGGGAATATTGTGTACGGACCCTGTTTACGCTGGCTCCCCCGAGTCGCCTCGCTGTTGTTTTGCCTGCTTTTCTGGCAACTCGCCGCCAGCCACCACTGGAATCTCGGCCTGGTAACCTTCGCCAACGTGCCGACCCCGGGGGCGGTTGTTGAGGCGGCGCTGGGGCTGGGTGATTCCGGCAAGCTCGCTCGTCACTTGAGCAGCAGCCTCAGCCGGGTCTTCGCCGGTTACTGCGCAGCGTTGATCGTCGGCGTTGCTCTGGGGCTGTCCATCGGCCGCTCGAAATGGGCTGAGGATTTGCTCTTGCCACCGCTGGAAGTGCTGCGGCCAATCCCGGCGGTGGCGTGGATTCCGCTGGCAATCCTGATGTTTCCGTCGTCTGAACTGTCGATGGTGTTCATCACGTTCACCGGTGCCTTGTTCCCGATCCTGCTCAACACCGTGCACGGCGTGGAAGGTGTCGACCCACGGCTGATTGCCTCGGCGAAAAGCCTTGGGGCAGGGCGCCGGGCGATTTTGCTGGAGGTGATTTTGCCGGGCGCCGCGCCCAGCATCATCACCGGCCTGGCCATCGGCATGGGCACTTCATGGTTCTGCCTGGTGACCGCAGAAATGATCTCCGGCCAGTACGGCATCGGTTATTACACCTGGGAGTCCTACACCATTCAAAACTACCCCGACATCGTCGTCGGCATGTTGCTGATCGGCGTGCTCGGCATGGGCAGCAGCCTGCTGATAAAGCGCCTGGGCGGGTTGTTCACGCCTTGGCATCGACCACGAGGAAAAGCCTCATGAGCGTTTTTCAACATCCTGAAGGGCGGATCGATATACGTGACTTGTCGATCAGCCTCGGCGAGGGCAAGGCGGCCTTCGAAGCCGTGCAGGGTCTGGAGTGTCAGATCGAACCGGGTCAGTTCGTGTGCATTCTCGGGCCGTCCGGTTGCGGCAAATCGACGTTGCTCGGCGCGCTGGCAGGTCACCTGCAACCGCGGACCGGCACGCTCAACGTCGATGGTGCCAAAGTCTGCGGACCATCACCCCAGCGCGGCATGGTGTTCCAGCAGCACACCCTGTTTCCATGGCGAACAGTGCGAGACAACGTTGCTTTCGGCCTGAAAATGCGCGGCGTCGGCAAAGCGGAGCGGCAGCGGGCGGCCGATGAAATCCTCGCCTTGGTCGGCCTTGAAGGTTTCGCCGATCGCTGGCCGGATCAACTGTCTGGCGGTATGCAGCAGCGGGTGGAGATCGCTCGGGTGCTGGTCAATCGTCCGCGCCTGCTGCTGATGGACGAACCCTTCGGTGCCCTCGATGCCTTGACCCGATTGAACATGCAGGAACTGCTGCTCGACATCTGGACACGGATCCGCACCACGGTTGTGTTTGTCACCCACGACATCGACGAAGCGTTGTTCCTGGCTGATCGCTTGCTGGTCATGAGCACGCGTCCCGGTCGCATCATCGAAGACCTGCGCCTGGAATTTCCACGGCCACGGACCACCGAGCTGGTGACCAGCCCCGAATTTTCCCGCTTGAAGCGTCATTGCCTCGAACTCCTGCGTCACGAAGACGGTCGGCAGCTACCGCGCCTGAACCCCCTCGGATTGCCTCCTCAAAACAAACTGCCGCGATTTGCCCTATGACCTCATTATTTTCCGTAACTGATAACGACGACATTCTCGCCCTGCAACCGCGCCTGACGGATGAAGATCCTGGCGTGCGCAGAATTGCCTTGATCGAACTGGCCGATCTCGAAGAACCGGACGGTTTGCTGTGGCTGGTCAATCGTCTGGCACAAGACCCGACCGCAGAGGTTCGTGCCGAAGCCGCGCGATTGCTTGAAGCCTGGGAGGACGAGCCTGTGGTCGAAGCGTTGTGCCAGGCCCTGACCGATCCATCCTCGGCGGTACAGGCTGCCGCCGCGCAAAGCCTCAGCCTGCTCAAGAGCGAGGCGGCGGGCCGGGTGATACTGCCGTGGACCGCGCATGCGGACATCAGCGTGCGCATCGCCGCGTTCAGGGCTTTGCGCGAATTGCGCTTTCCCGATGCCGCTGCGGCGGCTTCAGTCTCCTTGAACGATGAAGACGCCGGCGTTCGTCGCGAAGCGGTCGGCGTGCTTGGCTGGCTCAAACAGCTCGATGCCTTGCCGGCCCTGGCGAAATTGGCCAGCGACGACCCGGACACCGAAGTCCGCCGCGCCGCCACGGGCGCTCTCGGCCTGGCCTGCGATGCGCAAGTGTTGCCAGCCTTGCGCATCGCCCTGCAGGATCAGGCCTGGCAAGTGCGCGAGGAAGCCGCAACAACGCTGGGTAAGGTCGGGCACGTCGATGCAGGAGCGGCACTGGTCGAGGCCTTGACTGACGATTACTGGCAAGTGCGGCTGCGTGCCACCCGCAGCCTCGGACGACTGCGCTATGCACCGGCGCTGGACGCGTTGATCGAAACCCTGGGCCATCGCATCAGCAATCTGCGCAAGGAGGCTGCACTGGCGCTGGGTGAGCTGAGTGAACGCGGTGCAATCGCCCCCTTGCTGGCTGCGCAAGACGACGGCGACCCGGAAGTGCGCAAAGCGGTGCGCATTGCCCTGAGTCAATTGCAATGAGCCCGCTGGCCGTTGCCAATTCCCGGAGCAAACAGCAACTGCATCTGAGCTGGCCCGACGGCCGCGAGCAGTGGCTGGATTACGCGTTGTTGCGCCGCCAATGCCCGTGTTCGCAATGTCGCGCGTTTCGCTTGCAGGGCACACTGCCGCTGGTCGACGCCCGTGTTCAGGTGCTCGGGTTGAACGCTCAGGGCTATGGCTTGCAACTGGTGTTCAGCGACGGCCACGAACGGGGGATCTATCCATGGCCTTACCTGGCGCAACTCCCGTCGTACGCTGCGGGGGGTTGAGGATTTGTCTTCGCCAGCGGAGCCTTAGTGAGCGTGCTGGATGGCGGTCGGCAGGGGTAGCTCGATGGGCGTCAGCACCGGTTGCCCGGAGAAAAACGCCTGCAGGTTCTTGCCCACCAGCTCCACCGTACCCTGGGTCGCCTCGGGTGAAAGACCGGCAACGTGGGGCGTGAGGATCACGTTGTTGAGATTTTTCAACGCATCCGGAACCTGAGGTTCGTTATCGAAGACATCCAGCGCGGCACCGGCGATCCGCCGCTGTTCGAGTGCGGTAATCAGGTCCGCGGTGACAATCACGCTTGCCCGGGCGATGTTGACGAGGAAGCCATTAGGCCCGAGTGCATCGAGCACTTGCCTGTTGACCAGGTGCTGAGTGCCAAGCCCGCCGGGCGCGGCGACGATCAGAAAGTCCGAGGCCCGTGCCAGTTCGCTGGGCGTCGAGCAGAATGTGTAGGGCACGTCGCTGCGATGCTGGCGGTTGTGGTAGCACACACTCATGTCGAAGCCGGCATTGGCGCGTTTGGCGATGGCCATGCCGACGGCGCCCAGGCCGAGAATGCCCAGGCGTTTGCCAGCCAGGGAAGGGCGCATGATCTTTGGCCATTCTCCCCGGCGCACGGCAGCGTCGCAGCGCGGAACATCGCGCACCAGCGACAACAGCAAGGCCATCGCGTGATCAGCCACTGATGAGGCATTGACGCCGGCACCGTTGGTCACGGTGATGCAACGGTTGGCCGCTGCCTGCAGGTCGACATGTTCGTAGCCGGCACCGATCACACAGATGATCTTGAGCGAGGGCAGGGCGGCTATTTCGTCGGCATACAGACCGAGTGGGCCGCGGGTCAGCACTGCGTCGATCTGGCCGCCGTGTCGGGCAATGGCGGCGGCGCGTTCGGCCGGGGTCGGGGCGAGGATCAGGTGAAAGCCCTGATGTTCGAGGATGGGCAGGTAATCATTAATGGTTTCAACCAGTACCAGAACGGTTGCGGGCATGCTTGGCTCCTGTGTGCATCGCAGAATCGGGCTCGAACGTCACTTGAGATTGCTGGCTGCGGAGCGATTTGGCAATGACCAAAGCTGCCCGTCCGCGCAGCCGCGTTGATGAGTGTAGGAGCTTGGGAAGCCTGCGAGGGTATTGTCGTGGGATTTCACGCGGCAGGAGGCGTATCGGGCTTCGCTGCGGTCAGAAAACTGCACGTCGCTTCGAGGATTTCATCAGAAAGGGCTTCGCCCCGGGTAGCGCGGGCGAGTGTCAGGGCGCCGACCATCATCGAATACTGCACCAGCGCTTGCTTGCGGTTTTCGCCGGGATCAGCCGATTCCATCAGTTGGCTGAAGGCGTCGAGCAGCCTGTTAAGGCCGTCCATGAACGGCTCGCGCAAGCCGCTTTCAGCGCTCTCATGGCAGATGTCCGCGGCGAAGGCCACCACGGGGCAGCTGTCGCCCGGGTTATCGCGGCTTTGGACGGACAGGTAGGGTTCAATCAAAGCCCGGCGCGCCGAGGCTTTGTCTTCGCCGGAGGCGGCCCATTCCCGCCAGCGCGCTCCTACTTGTTTGAATGCCCGCTCGCTGGCCTCCCTGGCCAGCGCTTCCTTGGATTCGAAGTGGCCGTAGAACCCGCCATGGGTCAGGCCGGCGGCCGCCATTACATCGACCACGCTGATGCCATGCAGGCCGCGCTCGCGAAACAGCCGTGTGGCAGCCTCGACAATGATTTCGCGGTTGAGGTCGGCTTGCTTGCGGGAAACTCGGGGCATCAGGCACTCACCATTAGCAGGTTTGAAAATCAGAGGGCGTATTGGGCAAGGCCATTGCCGAACGACCAGTTCTCTTTCTTCACTTCCACCAGATTAATGAAAACATCTTCCGGGCGCACCGCCAGTTGTGCATTGAGGCCATCGACGATGGTTTTATAGAGCAGTTTCTTTTTCTCCAGCGTTCGCCCTTCACTCAGGGTGATCTGGATGATCACCAGGTTATCGGTGCGCTGGATGCCCAGGTACTGCGGGTCGAAAATGAAATGTTGCTCATCGTGTTCGTTGAGGATCTGGAAGTTATCGTTTTCCGGCACGTCGATGGCGCTGCGCAAAGCGGCGTAGATCAACTGCCCGATACGTTTGGCGTAAGTGGGATCCTGCTGTTTTTTGATGTCGACGCGAACCAGTGGCATGGGCAGACTCCAGAAAGGATACAGGTGTATTCAAAATACATGACGACAGACCTTTATCAAGGTCGGTTCGTCGTCTGGGGGTGAAATGCAGTGGTGATACTGCGAATCAACTTGTAGGGCCAAGCTTGCTCGCGATGGCGCAATCACATTCAACATTGATGTCAGTAGTTACATTGCCATCGCGAGCAAGCTCAGCTCCCACAGGGGGTGCGTCGACCACTCTCTTCGACTTGGCACCACCGTTCCTCACCTAAGTCTTTGCTTCTGTTCACTAATCCCGGACAATCGCGCCCCTGTTTCGGTCAGAGCGCTGCCTGTCGGGTATTCCGACGCGTTCTGGCCGGGTGGCAAGTGACCGGAATGTGGAGATCCCACCGGATGAATGATCAGGCCAATAGCGTCAACAAACGCTATGTAGAAACGACCCCTGCGACGCTGTCGAGCTGGAATCGCCAAGACACCACGTGGATGCTGGGCCTGTTTGGCACAGCGATTGGTGCAGGCACCCTGTTTTTGCCGATCAACGCAGGTCTGGGCGGCTTCTGGCCGTTGCTGATCCTGGCGCTGCTGGCGTTCCCGATGACGTTCTATGCACACCGTGGCCTGACCCGCTTCGTGCTGTCCGGTCGCGAAGGTGCCGACATCACCGAAGTGGTGGAGGAGCATTTCGGTATCAAGGCCGGCGCGTTGATCACGCTGTTGTACTTCTTCGCCATCTTCCCGATCCTGCTGATTTACAGCGTGGCGCTGACCAACACCGTGGGCAGTTTCCTTGAGCATCAATTGCACATCACGCCGCCACCGCGCGCGGTATTGTCGCTGGTGCTGATCCTCGGCCTGCTGGCGGTGGTGCGCTGCGGCGAGCAGATGATCGTCAAGGCCATGAGCCTGATGGTCTATCCGTTCATCGTTGCGCTGCTGTTTCTGGCGGTGTACCTGGTTCCGCACTGGAACGGCGGTATTCTCGCCACCGCCAGCCAAGTGCCTGCGCCATCCGCGCTGTTGCACACCTTGTGGCTGGCGATTCCGGTGATGGTGTTCTCGTTCAACCACTCGCCGATCATCTCGGCGTTCGCCGTTGACCAGAAGCGCCGTTATGGCGAACACGCCGAGGAGCGCAGTTCGCAGATCCTGTCCCGCGCCCATCTGTTGATGGTGGTGATGGTGCTGTTCTTCGTCTTCAGTTGCGTGCTGACGCTGTCGCCAGCGCAACTGGCTGAAGCCAAGGCGCAGAACCTGTCCATTCTGTCGTACTTGGCCAACCACTTCAGCAACCCGACCATCGCCTTCGCGGCGCCGTTGATTGCTTTCGTGGCCATTTCCAAGTCGTTTCTGGGCCATTACATCGGCGCCAGCGAAGGCCTCAAAGGCCTGATCGTCAAGAGTGGCAAGCGGCCGTCTGCCAAGTCCCTGGACCGCATGACCGCAGCGTTCATGCTGGTGGTGTGCTGGATCGTAGCGACGCTCAACCCGAGTATTCTCGGCATGATCGAAACCTTGGGCGGCCCGGTCATCGCGGCGATCCTGTTCCTGATGCCGATGTACGCGATCCGCAAAGTGCCGGCCATGGCGCGTTATCGCGGGCAGGCGTCCAACGTCTTCGTGACGGCGGTGGGCCTGGTGGCGATTACGGCGTTGATCTACTCCCTGACCGCCTGACACATCCTGCGTAGGAGCGAGGCTTGCCCGCGAAGAACAGTTTTTGATCGTTCCCACGCTCTGCGTGGGAAAGCCTCAAGGGACGCTCCGCGTTCCAGCTCTCGAAAGGGACGCGGGGCGTCCTGGGTTGCATTCCCACGCGGAGCGTGGGAACGATCACAGTGAAACCCCACATTTCTTCAGGCATAAAAAAACGCCGCTCATCTCACGATGGGCGGCGCTTTTCATTGCGTTACACCGTTAGGCTTGAACGACCGGGATGTTGGCGTTCGCAGCCGCTTCACGGAACTCGGCGATCTGGTCGAAGGACAGGTAGCGGTAGACATCGGCCGCCATGCTGTCGATCTTGCCAGCGTATTCCATGTACTCCTCGACGGTCGGCAGGCGACCCAGGATGGAAGCCACGGACGCCAGTTCGGCCGAAGCCAGGTAGACGTTCGCGCCGTCACCCAGACGGTTCGGGAAGTTACGGGTCGAAGTCGATACGACAGTCGAGTTCGGCTCTACACGTGCCTGGTTACCCATGCACAGCGAGCAGCCTGGCATTTCCATACGAGCGCCGGCTTTGCCGTAGATGCCGTAGTAGCCTTCTTCGGTCAGCTGGTGAGCGTCCATCTTGGTCGGCGGCGACAGCCACAGACGAGTTGGCAGCTGACCCTTGACCTGATCCAGCAGCTTGCCGGCGGCGCGGAAGTGACCGATGTTGGTCATGCACGAACCGATGAACACTTCGTCGATCTTCTCGCCAGCAACGCTGGAGAGCAGACGGGCGTCGTCCGGGTCGTTCGGCGCGCAGAGTACAGGCTCCTTGACGTCGGCCAGGTCGATCTCGATGACTTCAGCGTATTCGGCGTCTTTGTCCGCTTCCAGCAGCTCAGGGTTGGCCAGCCAGGCTTCCATCGCTTGAGCGCGACGTTCCAGGGTACGCGCATCGCCGTAGCCTTCGCCGATCATCCAGCGCAGCAGGGTGATGTTCGACTTCAGGTATTCAGCGATCGACTCTTTGGACAGCTTGATGGTGCAACCGGCAGCCGAACGTTCGGCCGAGGCGTCGGACAGTTCGAATGCCTGCTCGACGGTCAGGGTTTCCAGACCTTCGATTTCCAGGATTCGGCCGGAGAAGGCGTTTTTCTTGCCTTTCTTCTCGACAGTCAGCAGACCTTTCTGGATGGCGTAGTAAGGGATGGCGTGAACCAGGTCACGCAGGGTGACGCCCGGTTGCAGCTTGCCTTTGAAGCGCACCAGGATCGACTCTGGCATGTCCAGCGGCATGACGCCGGTGGCCGCGGCGAACGCAACCAGACCGGAGCCGGCAGGGAACGAGATGCCGATCGGGAAACGGGTGTGGGAGTCGCCACCGGTACCCACGGTGTCCGGCAGCAGCATGCGGTTCAGCCACGAGTGGATGATACCGTCGCCCGGACGCAGGGAAACGCCGCCGCGGGTCATGATGAAGTCGGGCAGGGTGTGATGGGTAGTCACGTCGATCGGCTTTGGATAGGCCGCGGTGTGGCAGAAGGACTGCATCACCAGATCGGTCGAGAAGCCCAGGCACGCGAGATCTTTCAGTTCGTCACGGGTCATTGGACCGGTGGTGTCCTGGGAACCTACAGTGGTCATCTTCGGTTCGCAGTAGGTGCCCGGACGGATACCGGTCACGCCGCAAGCCTTGCCGACCATTTTCTGCGCCAGGGTATAGCCCTTGGTGCTTTCAGCCGGTGCTTCGGGCTTCTTGAACAGGTCCGAAGGTGGCAGGCCCAGTTCGGCGCGAGCCTTCTCGGTCAGGCCACGGCCGATGATCAGCGGAATACGGCCGCCGGCGCGAACTTCGTCCAACAGCACCGGGGTTTTCATTTCGAAGGTGGTCAGGACTTCGTCGGTGCCGTGCTTGCAGACTTTGCCGGCATGCGGGTACAGGTCGATCACGTCGCCCATGTGCATGTTGGAAACGTCGAATTCGATTGGCAGTGCGCCGGCATCTTCCATTGTGTTGTAGAAGATCGGAGCGATCTTGCTGCCGAAGCAGAAACCACCGGCACGCTTGTTCGGCACGTACGGAACGTCGTCGCCGAAGAACCACAGAACGGAGTTGGTGGCCGATTTACGCGAAGAACCGGTACCGACCACGTCACCGACGTAGGCGATAGGGAAGCCGGCATTGCGCATTTCTTCGATCTGCTTCATTGGGCCGGTGACGCCTTGTGCGTCAGGCACGATGCCGTCGCGAGCCATTTTCAGCATGGCCAGGGCGTGCAGCGGGATGTCCGGGCGGGACCAGGCGTCGGGAGCAGGGGAGAGGTCGTCGGTGTTGGTTTCGCCAGTGACCTTGAACACGCGCAGGCTGATCTTGTCGGCCAGGGTCGGGCGGTTCTTGAACCACTCGCCATCAGCCCAGGACTGCAGTACGCCTTTGGCGTGAACGTTGCCGTTCTTGGCTTTTTCCGCGACGTCGTGGAAGGCATCGAACATCAGCAGGGTGTGCTTGAGTTCTTCGGCGGCTACTGGCGCCAGTTCGGCGTCGTCCAGCAGGTTGACCAGGGTCACGATGTTGTAGCCGCCCTGCATGGTGCCGAGCAGTTCTACAGCGCGCTTCTTGTCGATCAGGGGGGATTTGGCTTCGCCCTTGGCGATGGCAGACAGGAAACCGGCCTTGACATAGGCGGCTTCGTCCACGCCAGGCGGAACGCGATTGGTGATCAGGTCAACGAGGAATGCTTCTTCGCCAGCCGGGGGATTTTTCAGCAGCTCGACCAGGCCTGCAGTTTGTTCGGCGTTAAGCGGCTGGGGAACGATACCCAGTGCTGCGCGCTCTTCGATATGTTTGCGGTAGGCTTCAAGCACAGTTATTACCCTCATCAGTGGTCCCAAATGGGTGTCCGGGACGCTCATCCCGAAATTGCCGTACTCATGCGCTGCATGGCGTTGTGAGCCACTTAGCCAGAATTACCGACAATTCCTTACAGAAGCTGCTTTCAAAGTTTTACGCCTGCAGAACGGGAGCTGATGAGGGTTGGCGTTGGGCTTTTCCCCGCTGGAAAAACCCCTCGCCAACACCGCTCTGAAGGAACGACTGTGCTCGTGACGCTTTGAAAACAGCTTCTAACGGACATTGGCGCCTAAAAAGGCAGGCTGATTCTACGGCAAAAAAAAATTAAAGGTAAGTCAGGGTTTATTGGACTTTGGTGGTGACGCCCGGCAAAGGTGCGCTGCCCCTGACCCTTCAACTTTGAGGGGTGATGAATATCAGACAAAGGGCTAACATGCCGGCCTGTTTTGCTTTTTCGCGTTTTACCTACCTATGCCCAATCAGACTATCAAGACGCCGTGCGTCGGCCTTTGCTCCACTGTCTACGGTGACCTGGTGTGCCGTGGCTGCAAGCGGTTCCACCATGAAGTGATTCACTGGAACGGTTACAACGAGGAAGAAAAGCGCGCGGTGTGGTTGCGTCTGGAGCAGCTTTTGTCCCAGGTAATGGCTGCCAAGGTGGAGATTTTCGACCCGGCGCTGCTACGAACCCAGCTGGAACAACGCAAGATCCGCTTTGTGCCCCATCAGTCGGAATATTGCTGGGCTTACCAGTTGATCGCGCGGGGCGCACGGGTCATCAACAACCTGGAAGCCTATGGCATGGTGTTGCTGCCGGAGTTCCGCGACTGGAACCTGCCGGAATTGCGCGATGCAATCGACCGGGAGTTTTTCCTGCTGTCCGAGGCGCATTATCAGCGCTATATCGCCCCGGGTTTCCTCAAGGACGCGTTTGGCGGTTGAGAAAGCTTCGCGGGCAAGCCTCGCTCCTACAGGTTTTGTAGGCGGGAGGCTTGCCCGCGAAGACGATCTAACCGACGCGACACCTCTCAATGCTTTGCTGCAATCTCTTCCAGATGATCCTCGACCTCTTGAGGCTTGAGCACCAGTACATCGCTTTCCACCGCATCCAGCACCACTTCCGCGGTATTGCCGATCAGCGTCCCCGATAACCCGGTACGCGCCACCGTGCCTATCACCGTCACGGCCGCCTGCAGCTTGTGCACCATGAACGGAATCAACACATCCGCCGGCCCTTCGGCGATGTGCAGGTGATCGTTGTCGATGTCGAACTCCGCCTGGAACGCCCTGCATTGCTCGCGATAGCGCGCCTCGATGGTTTCGCTGAGCTGCAACGTCGGATCGGACGCCGACAGCATCGGCGAGGGATGGGCGCTGATGACGTGCAGATGCGCTTTGGCCAGGCTGGCGATGTCATAGCCGTAATCGATGATGGTGTTGTGCAGGTGACGGTGTTCGGGGTCGGTGTTGCCGACGTCGACGGCCGCCAGAATCACCTTGTCCTTCCACGAACCTGAAGTCTTCACCAGCAGCACCGGCGTAGGGCAGTGGCGCAGCAATTTCCAGTCTGCTGGGGTCAGCAGTGCCTTTTTCAACGCGCTGTCAGGGAAATGCTGCTTGATCACCAGGCCACAACCTTCGGCCTGCTGCACATCGACGATGGTTTCGTGCAGGCTCTGATTCCAGGCCTGTTCGGTGGTGACGCTGTAGCCGTCCTCCAGCAATGCGGCCTTGAGCACCCCCAGCATGCCGCTGTGATCATGCTTGGGATCGCATACCAACAGGTGCAAATGCGCCTGCGTTACCCCGGCAATCAACTTGGCTCGTTTGAGTGCCAGGCTTTCCGAATGTTCGGGCTCGATGACCACCAGAATGCTGCGAATGGCTTGCATGATCGGGATCTCCTGAAAATGAATAAGCATGGCGTTGCACAACTATAGTTGCTGCCCGGCATTCAGCGACTTGATGCATATCAACGGTCGGTGTCTGGTGGTCTGCCGACAGGCCGGTATAATCGGCGCCCTTCGTTTTGAACCTTTTATCCCGTGGGCCACATGATCCTTCCCGAAATTCACGAGTTCCTTGGCTGTCGCACCCCTGACGGCTGGGTCCAGGCCGCGCTGGCCGATCAGGAAACCTTGCTGATCGACCACAAGAATTGCGAGTTCAAGGCTGCCAGCACCGCGCTGAGCCTGATTGCCAAATATCACTCCCACGTCGATCTGATCAATATGATGTCACGGCTTGCCCGTGAAGAGCTGGTGCATCACGAGCAAGTCATGCGTTTGATGAAAAAGCGCAAGATCGAACTGCGTCAGCTGTCCGCCGGGCGCTACGCGTCGGGCCTGCGCAAAGTAGTGCGTAGTCACGAACCGGTGAAACTGGTCGATACGCTGGTGGTCGGCGCGTTCATCGAAGCCCGCAGTTGCGAGCGTTTCGAGGCATTGGTACCGCATCTGGACGAAGAACTGGGCAAGTTCTATTTCGGCTTGCTCAAAAGCGAAGCCCGGCACTTCCAGGGATATCTGAAACTGGCTTACCAGTACGGGGATGCCAAGGACATTGCCCAGGTGATCGACAGGGTTCGCGCCGCCGAGCAGGCGCTTATCGAGTCGGCGGATGTGGAGTTCCGGTTCCACAGCGGCGTGCCGGTAGCCGCATAATCAAAAGATCGCACCGCTGACACTCAGCCACTCAACCCCAACCGTTCATGCCATTGGGCAATCGACTCTTCGGGATAAACATCAAACTGTTTGTCACCCGGTTCGACCTCTGCCTCGACCCAGGACGCTTTCGAACTGAGCATTAAATGCGTATGCACCGGCGGCACCGGCAGCGGTGTGTCGATGGCTGACGCAAACGGATGAATCAGTTCCGGCCATTCAGGGCTGAACAGCCACAATCCCGAGCCGCAAACCGAACAAAAATGGCGCTCGGCAGTGCTGCGGTGCGCCCGTTTTTCGCCGTCGCCCTTGAGCAGCGCATGGTAAATCGCGATGTTCTTGCGCCCGCGCACTTTCAGGCTGTTGGCGTCACCGGCGATATTGATCGAATAGCCGCCACCGCCCTGGGTCTTGCGGCAGATCGAACAGTAGCAACGTTGATAAGGGTAAGGGTGGGCGCTGGTCAGGCTGAACGACACCGCACCGCAATGGCAGGAACCTTCGAGTTGCATGGCGACCTCCGGCAGGCCATGGGTTTATCCCTTGAGCCTAGACCGGTACCAGAATCGTAGCGCCTGTCGCGAGCAGTTTCTCTATTTGCCCGCCACCCGCCACAAATACCACGCAGCGACCGTCCGATAAGGGCTCCACGCCAGTCCGATCTCGATCATCTGTTTGCGCGTCGGCTGTACGTCCAGACCTTTGAGTCGGCGATAACCCTCGCGGACCCCGAAATCGTCAGCCGGCAGGATATCCGGTCGATCCAGGCTGTAAATCAGCAGCATTTCAACGGTCCAGCGACCCACGCCGCGCAGGGTGATCAGGCGTTCGATCAACGCTTCATCATCCATGGCCAGCGCCGTGGTGTAATCCGGCACCACGCCATCCAGTGCCGCTTGGGCGATGCCCTGGATGGTCGCGATCTTGCTGGCGGAAAAGCCGCAACTGCGCATTTGCTCAAAATCTGTGAGGAGCAACTGCTCAGGGCGAGGAAATGCCTGCCCGGGAAACAACGCCAACAATCGCCCGACAATCGCATCACCGGCCCTGGCGTGCAGTTGCTGGTAGGCAATTGCCCGCACCAGCGATTCGTAGGGATCACGGGCGGCGTGGGGTTGATGCCGGCACGGGCCAACGGCGGCGACATGGCGCCGCCAGTCGTCGTCGATGGACGCGAGGAACTGCGTGGCGGGCATATAGGGGTCGGGCATCAATCATCCTTGCGTACTGACGAACACGGCTTGCGATCAGAAAGCCAATTGCCGGGTGATCTGGTCGGCGGCGCTTTCGAGTCTGAGCAAAAACGCCTTGCGCGGTTGTCCGCCACCATAGCCGGTCAATGAGCCGTCCGCCCCGATTACCCGATGACAAGGCACCACAATCGAAAGACGGTTCTGTCCATTGGCCAGGCCGACCGCACGACTGGCGCCGGGCTTGCCCAGCCTGGCCGCGATGGCGCCGTAAGTGGTGGTCTTGCCGTAGGGAATGAGTGCCAGCTCAGCCCAGACCTGCCGACTGAACTCGCTCCCGGGCAGGTGCAGCGCAACGTTGAATTGCGTCAGTTGGCCGTCGAAGTACTGCGCCAGTTCCTGTTCGATCTGATGCAAATGCCCATTGTGCCCAGGAGCCACGGCGTAGCCATAACGGCGCTGCAATTGCTCGACTTCCCGGGTCAGCGCCGGTCGGTCGAGAAACTCCAGCAATACCAGGCCACGACGTTCGGCCATGGCGATCATTGGCCCCAGCGGGGTCGTCAGGCGCGTGAACAACAAGGGCTCGCTGTTGGCGGCGCGTCCCGGGGTGATGTGAAACGACTTTTGAAAGGCATCGCGAAAGCCGCTCAGTGATTCGTAGCCGGAGTCGAACGCGGCGCTGTCGATGGAATCGCCCTGTTTGATTCCACCCAATGCCATGCCCAGGCGCCGGGTGCGCAACCAGGAGTGGAAGGTCATGCCGAAGTGCTGTTTGAACCAGCGACGCAGCTTCAGCGGCTCGATCCCTTCGGCCAGCAGTTGGGCGTCGGTCCAGCGCTGCTCGGGGTCGGCGTCCACCGACTTGAGCAGGTTCTGCACCCAGTCCGGCGCTATGGCGGCAGCGTCCAGCGGCTTGCACCGCAGGCAGGCGCGGTAGCCCGCCGACAAGCATTCATCGGCGTGGGCGAAAAACTCGACGTTTTCCGGTTTAGGCTTGCGCGCCGTGCAACTGGGGCGACAGAAAATCCCGGTTGTCTTGACCGCAGTAAAGAACACCCCCTCGTAGGCGGTGTCGCGTTCGAGCATGGCGCGGACCATCTCGGCATGGGGCGGAAGAAGCGTGGTTTGTAGGTTCATGAGCCCAGCATAGTGCGCGACATCGACAGCCTCCACCGCAAAATCGACAGAGAATTGCGCGCACACCCGTTCCTCAGGTGCGGCGTGCCAGCAATAAAACTGACGCCGCCGCCGACAACAGACCGGCGCAGCAGCGATTGAACATCCGTTTGCCCGACGGTTTGGCAAACCAGCGGCGCATGTGCAGACCCATGTAGGCATAGGCCGCGATAGCAACCCATTCGAGCATCAGGAACAACGCGCCCAGCACGGCAAATTGCGGCGTGATGGCGCGGGTCGAATCGACAAACTGCGGCAGGAATGCCGTGAAGATCAGGATCGCTTTGGGGTTGCCCGCCGCCACCAGGAATTCCTGCCGTGCCAGTGCCAGCATGCCGACCGGCGCACCGGTTACCAGGCTTTCTGCCCCAGGATCTGCTCGCCACAGCTGCCAGGCGAGATAGAACAGATACGCTGCGCCGAGAATCTTGATCCCGTAGAACAACAGCTCGGAGGTTTGCAACACCACCGCCAGGCCCGCCGAGGCGAGGGCAATCATTGCGGCGAATGCCAGCAAGCGCCCGATCCCGGCCAGGCAAGCGGTGCGGTAGCCATAACGGGTCGAATTGCTGACCGACAGCAAGTTGTTCGGGCCGGGCGCCATGTTCAGGGCGAAGCAGGCCGGGAGAAAGAGGCTAAGGGTGGCGAGGTCCATGGGGCAGGTTCCAGTTGCGAGAGCGGTATTTTTATCACAGCTGCCGCAACCTCGGACCCGTACAGTCACCGGCAAATTGGCCGAACATCATCGGGCGAATTTCTTGGCCCCGGCGACACACAGGATCACCGCGACCGTTACCCCAAGCATGCCGATGCTGACGTGTTCATGCAGCAGGGTTGCCGCCAGCGCCAGGCCAAAGAACGGCTGCAGCAGTTGCAGTTGACCGACAGCGGCAATCCCGCCCTGGGCGAGGCCGCGATACCAGAAAACGAAGCCAATCAGCATGCTGAACAGCGACACGTAAGCCAGGCTGAACCAGGCCGGTGTGCTGATGCCGTTGAACGACGCCGGCATCCGCCACCAGGCCAGTGCCGCCATGATCGGCAGTGCGAGCACCAGCGCCCAGGAAATCACTTGCCAACCACCCAGCGTGCGGGACAGCTTGGCGCCTTCGGCATACCCAAGGCCACAAGCGAGGATCGCCAACAACATCAGGATGTCGCCTTGAGGTGAAGCGCTCAGGCCTTGTGACGCGGCAAAACCAACCACCAGCAGACTGCCGAGCACCGAGAACAACCAGAACACTGGCCGTGGCCGTTCGCCACCGCGCAACACGCCGAACACCGCGGTGGCGAGAGGCAGCAGGCCGACAAACACAATGGAATGCGCCGATGTCACGTATTGCAGTGCCAGCGCGGTCAACAGCGGAAAACCCACCACGACGCCCAGAGCCACGATGATCAGCGGCACCAGTTGATGGCGCGCGGGGCGTTGTTCCTTGAACAACAGCAGCAGGCACAGCGCCAGAAGTGCGGCGAGGGTGGCGCGGGCCACGGTGAGGAACACCGGATCGAATTCCAGCACCGCCACCCGCGTTGCCGGCAGTGAGCCGCTGAAAATCACCACGCCGATCAGGCCATTGATCCAGCCGCTGGCATTGCTGTCCAGCGTGCGGTTATGCAGGTTCGAAGTCCTTTCCATGTTCGCTCTCACTCATTGTTTGATTGCACGAAAGTCATGGTAGGGTTGGCAATCGATACAATCAAAAAATTGTCATGGATACATCGCCTCATGCCGAAATCCCGCTATAAAACCCTGGTTGACAGCTTTGCCGCCGACATTCGCGCGGGGCGTTTGCCGCCGGGTACACGGCTGCCGACCCACCGCCAACTCGCCACCGAGCATGGCCTGGCGCTGGTCACCGCCAGCCGGGTGTATGCCGAGCTTGAAGGCATGGGGCTGGTCAGTGGTGAAACCGGGCGCGGGACCTTTGTCCGGGAGACATCGCTGCCG
The DNA here is from genome assembly GCF_004307635.1 of Pseudomonas sp. Sample_22. NCBI lineage: Bacteria > Pseudomonadati > Pseudomonadota > Gammaproteobacteria > Pseudomonadales > Pseudomonadaceae > Pseudomonas > Pseudomonas sp. Sample_22. The sequence goes on along the minus strand of NZ_RCNY01000081.1, from coordinate 299,522 downwards.
CCTGGCCAGGGCATTTCGCAATCCGTGGTAGCGGCGGGGATGATCGACCTGAACTTCAACTATCCATCGCTGCCGGGCCAGGCCGACCTGTTGCGCCAGGCATTGCGTCAACTGGCATTGTCCGGGGACCTGGAGTCGTTGTTGCGTTATCAGCCCCACGCCGGGCGCTTGCACGAGCGGGCCTCGGTTGCACGCCACCTGGGTGAGCGCGGAGTGAACGTACCGGCCGAACAGGTACTGATCGTCAGTGGTGCCCAGCATGGATTGGCCGTGGTGATGATGACGTTGCTCAAACCCGGCGACGTGATTGCCGCTGATGCGTTGACCTATCCCGGGTTCAAGACCTTGGCCGAAACGCTGCACCTGGAGGTTTTGCCCATTCCTGTCACGGACAAAGGGCCGGATCTGTCAGCCCTGGACAAACTGTGCCGCAGTCGTCCGGTGCGGGCGGTGTACTCGATGCCAACCTTGCACAATCCGCTGGGTTGGGTGATGGACGCCGAGCAGCGTGAGCGACTTGTAGCGATTGCGCGTCAGCATGACCTGATGATCATCGAGGACGCGGCCTACGCATTTCTCGCCGAGAACCCGCCACCACCGTTGGCTGAAATGGCGCCGGAAAGAACCGCGTACGTTAGCGGTTTATCGAAGAACATTGCCACCGGATTGCGCGTCGGTTTTATCGCAGCCCCCACTCACTGGATCGCGGGATTTGAACGCACCGTGATGGCGACGACCTGGAACACGCCGGGGGTGGTGACGGCTATCGCCACGGCCTGGCTGGATGACGGCACGGTGTACCAACTGGAAGCACAAAAACGTGCGGATGCGCAGGCCCGGCAGGCCATTGCCCGCGAGGTGCTGGCGGGCCTGAGCATGGTCAGCCATCCGTCTTCGTATTTCGTCTGGCTGCCGTTGTCCGAAGACGCCCGGGCCGACCGGATCGCCATGGCGCTGATGCGCGAACAAGTGTCGGTGTCGCCTGCCGAGCCCTTCGCAATCACCCCGCATGTACCTCACGCCATTCGCCTGGCGCTGGGTTCGGTAGACATGGATTCCCTGCGTCAGGCATTGATCAAAGTGAAGAGGGTGGTGGGCTACTTCGCCTGACGGTTGATCTGAGGGTAGTTTTGTTCAATACGCGCACCACCGGGCGCTTTACCGTGGCGCCTGGTTCATTTGACTGAAAGTAGGTGTGCGATGAGTTTGATCATGTCCATGGCGGCATTTGCGTTAGCCGCTTCGATCACCCCGGGGCCGGTGAATATCGTGGCCTTGAGTTCCGGGGCGCGCTTCGGTTTCAAGGCCAGCCAACGGCACGTGGCCGGGGCGACCCTGGGATTCGTATTGCTGTTGGTGTTGATGGGGTTGGGCTTGCACCAGTTGCTGCAGCGTTGGCCCGCCATGACCCAAGTGGTGCAGTGGGCCGGCGTGGCATTCCTGTTGTACATGGCTTTCAAACTGGCGGCCGACGATGGGCAGCTGGAGGCGAATGATTCAGGTCGCGCGCCGTCGATGCTCTACGGCGCGGTCATGCAATGGCTCAACCCGAAGGCCTGGCTGGCCTGCGTGGCGGGCATGGGCGCGTTCGTTGCCGATGGCGAGGCGCGGTTGGTGTGGCAATTCGCGGCAATCTATCTGGTGATCTGCTATTTGTCGGTCGGTTGCTGGGCTTATGCCGGGACATTCTTGCGCGGCTATCTGAACAATCCGGCAAACATGCGCTGGTTCAACCGGAGCATGGCGTTGCTGCTGGCGGTGAGTGCGGTGTACCTGCTGCTCCCTTGATCAACCGCGATACTGACCTGGCGTCGCTGCCAGATGCTGCTTGAACGCCCGCTGAAAATGCGCCTGATCGGCAAAACCGGCCTCCAGCGCTACCTCGGCGATCAGCTTGCCGTTACGCAACTGATCGCGGGCGAACTGGATGCGCCGGTTGACCAGGAAAGCATGGGGCGTCATGCCGTAGTGCTGCCTGAACGCACGGATCAGGTAGGACGGTGACAGCTGCGCCGCTGCGCAAATATCTTCGAGCTTGAGCATTTGCGTGCAATGTTCGCGGATGAATTCGGCGGCGCGTTCCAGTTTGAAATTCGGTTCGCGCAATGGCTGTTCGACGGGGTTCAGTCGCTGTTGCACATCGCTGAAAAACTCCACCGCAGCACTGTGCTTGCGCAGCACGTCCTGTTGCTGATCGACCAGCACCTCATAAAAGCCCAGTAGACCCGCAAACAGATCAGCGTCAGCGGTATGGGTGATCGCAAAGCGGCGAAACGCCAGGTCATCGCTGAACCCCAACTGATGCTGCAAGTCGGTCAGCCATGCAGTCTCGACATACAGCATCAAGTACGACCAGGGCTCGTCATCGATCGGATTGCAGGCATGCACGTCGCCTGGGTTCATCAACACCACGGTACCGGCGTTGACCTCGAGTTGCGAGTGCTCGTGGACATAGGTGCTGCGCCCGGCAGTGATCGCACCGATGGAAAAGTGCTCGTGGGAATGCCGGGTGTAGCAGACCTCGCGCCCGTCGGCGATGGCGCGTGCTTCGATGAAGGGCAGGGCGTCATCACGCCAGAAGCGCGGGGCCTTGTCGGTATCCTTGGGCTTTGAGAGCTTCATGGTCAATCCTTGGCAGGTTCGCCTCGGAGTGTATTAGCTCTCACCGTCAAAGGCTCGTTTCAGCGTGGCGATATCGAGCTTTTTCATCTGCATCATCGCGGCCATGGCGCGTTGGGATTTGTTCGTGTCCGGGTCTTTGAGCATCTCCATCATCGCCACGGGCACGATCTGCCACGACACACCGTACTTGTCTTTGAGCCAACCGCATTGCTGGGCCTCGACCGGTCCACCCGCAGACAGCCGCCCCCAGAAATGGTCGACCTCTTCCTGGGTCTGGCAGTTGACTTGAAAAGAGATCGCCTCGTTGAACTTGAACTCAGGGCCACCGTTGAGTCCGGTGAACGTCTGTCCGTCGAGTTCGAAGCTGACCGTCAGCACGGAGCCTTCGGGGTGACCATGGATTTCTTGTCCGGCCTTGCCGTAGTGCGTGATGGCGGTGATTTTTGAGTGATCGAAGATCGCGCAATAGAACTTCGCAGCCTCTTCAGCCTGGCCGTCGAACCACAGGCACGGCGTGAGTTTTTGTACGTGGAGCATGGCGGGTCTCCTTGGCAGGTTTTTGCATGCTGGACTTTCAGCGTAGCCAGCCGCGGCCTCTAGGGTGGTGCCGTAGATCGACAAGTGTGCAAGCAGATGTTGTGGGGTTGAAGTCAATATGACTATTCAATGAGTCGTAAAGACAATTATTGGGCTGAGTCGTTTTGACTCGGTTTTGTTAAGTGATTGATTATCAACGGCTGAATTTCTGGCACGGGACTTGATACCTCTCCAGTACAACTGAACTGCTACAGGAGTACGGAAAATGTTCCATTTCTTCAGCAATCCTCAGAATGTTCTGCAGCTTTCCCGTCGCGTGCTCGTGACTGGCCTGGCGATGCTAATGGCAGGCATCTACGGCGCTTATCTCTATGAAGGCCATCTGTCGATCCTGGCGCTGGTGTCGCTGCACGCGATGACTATCGTTGGGCCGACGCTGCTGAAAATCGGCTATGTCATGCGCCTGCTGTCCCAGCACCAGTTGTACAGGCCTTTCTCGAAGGTGATGGTTTGATGCGCAAACTGGCGGCTGCGCCGATTTTCAGTCTCGGGTTTCGTCCATTCTTTCTGGCGGGCGCGGCGTTCGCTGCGTTGGCGGTGGCGATCTGGGCCTTGTGGTTGTACGGTCGATTGCCTGGCGCGCAACCGGTGGGCGGCATGCTTGCCTGGCATCGGCATGAAATGCCGTTCGGGTTCGCCGTGGCGATCATCGCCGGCTTCTTGCTGACAGCCGTACCGAACTGGACAGGTCGGCCGGGGCTCAACGGGTGGCCATTGATCGCACTGATGCTGGTGTGGCTGCTGGCGCGTCTTGCCTGGGTCCTGCCGGTGTCGCCTGCTGTGTTGCTGTTGTCGCAGCTTCCGTTTTTACCCTTGTTGGCCTGGGTGCTGGGCCGTGATCTGGTGGCTGCCGGCAAGCGCGACAATTATCCGGTTTTGTTGATGGTGACGTTGCTGGCCGGGTGTCAGGCCATGACACTTTGGGGCCTCTGGATCGAAGAGCTCGATCTGCAGCGGCGTGGAGTGCTGGCGGCGTTGTGGCTGATCGGTGCGTTGATGAGTGTGATTGGCGGTCGAGTCATCCCGTTCTTCATTCAGCGTGGATTGAATCGGCCGGCTTTACCGGCAGCCAATCCATGGCCGACCCGGGTCTTGTTGGTGAGTGGTTTGCTGGTCGCGCTGACATTCCTGGTGGGTTTGCAGGACGTGCCCAGGCTGTGGCTGGCGGCGGTGTTTGCGCTGATGGGGTTATTGCATTCGTTTCGTCTGTGGCGCTGGCATGATCGAGGCCTGTGGCGGGTACCGCTGTTGTGGTCGTTGTATCTGTCTTACGTCTGGTTGGTGGTAGCGGTTTTTGCCATGGCGCTGTGGCACCTCGGGTTGATGGCGCAACAGAGTCTGGCCACTCATTCGCTGGCGGTCGGTGGTGCGGGTGGGTTGATTTTGGCAATGATTGCCCGGGTCAGTCTGGGGCATACCGGGCGCGCGTTGCAGCCTTCCAGGGTTGTGGTGATGGGGTTTGTGCTGATTCTGCTAGCGGGTTTGTCGCGGGTAGTGCTGGTGCCGTTTTCCGGGTTGGGACTCGGGCTTTCGGCGTTGTTGTGGTGTATGGCGTTTGCGGTGTTTTTGTTGCGTTATACCGGGGTTTTGATGGGGCCAAGGGTTTAGAGCTTGCGAAAATTGAGTCGGTTGACCCACCGCGTGCTCGCGAAAAACGTCCGGCCAACGCGATCATTCAGACAGTGCGCGTCATCGTTAACGTCCATCGCGGGCAAGCCCGCTCCCACAGGGACCTCTAGCGCCTCAATCCCGTGTATGACCGGGATCACTGTGGGAGCTGGCTTGCCAGCGATGGCGGCCTGACAGGCACCACAAAACCCACCATTGGTGACCGGTGGTCGATACACCCCGGCCATCAAGTCATTTTGCGCTTAGCTGTAGGGATAACCCGAGGCGGCGCACAGGGATCAGATCACCGCAGCGACGCCCCTTCAGAACACCGTGAGTCTGAGGACCTTCGCAAATGCTGACCCTGAATATCAATGGCAAGGACCAGGAACTGGATGTCCCCGCGGATATGCCGCTGCTCTGGGTCTTGCGTGATGTTGCTCACCTGACCGGGACCAAGTTTGGCTGCGGCATGGCCCAGTGCGGCGCCTGCACCGTGCACGTCGACGGCACGCCGCTGCGTTCCTGCATCACGCCGGCCACCGCAGTGGCTCACGGGCAAAAAATCCTCACGATCGAAGGGCTCTCCCTCGACGGTTCGCACCCAGTACAACAAGCCTGGGCCGAACTCGATGTGGTGCAGTGCGGTTACTGCCAGTCAGGGCAGATCATGTCGGCCGCGGCGTTGTTGGCGAAGATCCCGAAGCCGACCGATAGCGACATTGATCAGGCGCTGTCGGGCAATATCTGCCGCTGCGGCACTTACCCGCGGATCCGCGCCGCAGTCAAACGCGCTGCCGAACTGGGTTGAGGTGATTATGGACAGTCTCAATCCGCTTTCACGTCGCGGTTTTCTCAAGGGCACTGCCGTGCTGGGTGGGGGGCTGGTGGTGGCGTTCGTCATCCCCGGTGCCCACCGTTTTGCCGGGGCGGCGGAGAATCAGGGCAATGTGTTTGCGCCCAATGCATTCCTGCGGATCGGCAATGACAACAGCGTTACTGTACTGCTCGGCCATTCGGAAATGGGCCAGGGCATCTGGACCGGCCTGACCATGTTGATCGCCGAAGAGCTGGATGCCGACTGGTCGAAAATCAAGGTCGAGCATTCGCCAGCCTCGGCTGCCGATTACGGCATGGCCGGGTTCGGCGGGATGCAGATCACCGGCGGTTCCACCTCGACCTGGATGGAATTCGATCGGTATCGTCAGGCCGGCGCGGCGGCGCGGTTGATGCTGATCGATGCCGCGGCCAAGCGTTTCAATGTGCCGCCTTCGCAGATTCGTACCGAATCCGGCGTGGTCATTGCCGGCGACCAGCGCGCCACGTACGGCGAGTTGGCGGATGATGCTGGCAAGTTGCCTGTGCCGGACCCGGCGTCGATCAAGCTCAAGGAAGCCAAGGACTGGAAGCTGATTGGCAAACCCACCAAACGCCTGGACACCCCGGAAAAAATCACCGGTCGGGCGAAGTTCGGCATGGACGTGCAGTTCGACGGTTTGCTGACTGCCATGGTCGCCCGATCGCCAGTGTTCGGTGGCCAAGTCAAATCCTTCGAAGGTGCCGAGGCGTTGGCGATACCGGGCGTGCACAAAGTGGTGCAGGTGCCGACGGGCGTGGCGGTGATTGCCGATCATTACTGGGCGGCGAAGCTCGGTCGCGATGCCCTGCACGTCGATTGGGACCTGGGGCCGAATGCCGGTCTCGACAGTCAGAAGCTGCTGGAAAACTTTCGCAAACTCGCCGCCACCCCAGGCTTGCCCGCCAGCAAGGCAGGGGATGCCCAGGCTGCGTTGGCCAAGGCTGCAAAGAAGCTTGAGGTCGAGTACAGCGTGCCTTACCTGGCCCACGCGCCGATGGAACCGCTCAACTGCACCGTAAAGATCACCCAGGATAAATGCGAGATCTGGACGGGCACGCAATTCCAGACCCTGGACCAGATGATCGCCGGGAAAATCACCGGTCTTAAACCCGAGCAAGTCGAAATCCACACCGAATTCCTTGGGGGCGGTTTCGGCCGACGGGCCAACCCGACCTCGGATTTTGTCGCCGAAGCGGTGCACGTGGCGAAAGCGGCGGGTGGACCGGTCAAAACCGTGTGGGCGCGGGAGGACGATATTCGTGGCGGTTATTACCGCTCAGCGTTCCTGCACCAGGCACAGGTCGGGTTGGGTGCCGATGGGCTGCCGGTGGCGTGGAAGCACGTATTGGTCGGGCAGTCGATCATGGCCGGCACTTCGCTCGAAGCGAGCATGGTCAAGGATGGCATCGACAAAACCTCGGTCGAAGGCGTGGCGGACAGTCCTTACCTCGCGGGAATGGCCGATCATCAGGTGGATCTTCATTCGCCGCAAACCGGCATCAGCGTGTTGTGGTTGCGTTCGGTGGGGCACACGCATACGGCTTTCGTCATGGAATCATTGATCGATGAATTGGCCGATGCGGCGGGCAAGGACCCGGTGGAATATCGACGGACACTGCTCAAGGAGCACCCGCGTCATTTGGGTGTCTTGAACCTGGCCGTGGAAAAGGCCAACTGGAAAGCGCCACTGCCGGACGGTCATGCCCTGGGCGTGGCGGTGCATGAATCCTTCGGCAGTTACGTGGCGCAGGTCGCCGAGGTGTCCCAGGACAACCTGGCAATCCGCGTGCATCGCGTGGTATGCGCAGTGGATTGCGGGATCGCGGTCAACCCGCAAAGCATCGCCGCGCAGATGGAGTCAGGCATTGCCTTTGGCCTGGGTTTCACCCTGCACAGCCATCTGACGTTCAATGAGGGTCAGGTGGTGCAGTCCAATTTCCATGATTATCAAGTGCTGCGGCTCAACGAGATGCCGATAGTGGAAGTGCACATCGTGCCCAGCAGCGACAAGCCTGGAGGGATCGGCGAAGTCGGCGTACCGCCTACCGCACCGGCAGTGGCCAATGCGGTTTTTGCCTTGACCGGGCAACGCCTGCGGGAATTGCCGCTGCAACTGTCGGGGGTGTGAGATGAAACGACACCATTGGTTGCTCGGCTCGGTGTTGTTGCTGGGTCTTTTTGTTTATGCGACGGAGCTATTTGCCGAGGACAAGGCGGCATTGAAAGCCTTCGGCACCGTGCAACAAGTCTTCCAGAGCCCACGTTGCCAGAACTGCCACATTCCCGGCGATGCGCCGTTGCAGTTCGATGCCGGAACACCTCACGCGATGAATGTGGTGCGAGGCCTGGACGGCAAGGGGGCGGCCGGGCTGCCTTGCGCCAGCTGCCATGCCGAAGCCAATCCCCCGGCCAGTTACGGCCCCCACGCACCACCGGGAGCGCCGCACTGGAGTCTGCCGCCAGCGGCGCACAAGATGGCCTGGATCGGCCTGCCACCTGACAAGCTGTGCGCCATGATCAAAGACCGCGGGAGCAATGGCGACCGTGATTTCGCCGCGCTGCTCAAACATGTCAGCGAAGACAAGCTGGTGCTATGGGGCTGGAATCCTGGCGGCAATCGCGCCCCGGTGCCGGTAGCGCACGATGTTTTCGTCGCGCAATTCAAGCTCTGGACGGAGGCCGGTGGGCCGTGTCCGGTGACGGGTAGCTGACCAACGGCTGGTAAACAGGGAGTCAAACCCGATATCCAGGGCTCTAAAGAACATACCCGCCAATGGAGTATGTGATGCTGATTTCAGGCAAGCCACACAAGAAAAGCGTCTGCGCAGACCCTCTGCGCACGCCCGCACAGGAGCGCGAAATGTTGCGCGACCTGGCCCGCAAGGCTGAACAGGAGCTGACGGGCGTGCAGATGGCTAGCATGGATGAGCTGACGCTGTTGTCTAATCGCCATGGCTTTCTGGCTTTGGCCCAAATGGGGCTGGATGCCTGCGCTCAACTGGAACGGCCAGCGACGCTGCTGTTCTTCAACCTCGATGATTTCAAGCGTATCAACTACCTGTTCGGGCATGCCGAGGGCGACGATGCCTTGAAAACCTTTGCCGATGTGTTGCGCATCGGCTTCAGGGAAAACGATGTGATCGGCCGACTGGAAGGCGCAACCTTTGTCGCGTTGTTGACCGGTTCCGGCAGCGTGGATCCCGCGGCGATCAAGGCGCGGCTTGAGGAAATGCTCGATGAGCGCAACGCCACGGTGCATCGTGGCTATGACATCAGGTTCAGCATCGGACAGATCGAATTCGACCCCACCGTGCATGGCTCGGTGGAAGAGCTTTTGGCTGAGGCGCAAGCGGTGTTGGGCCGCTAGTTTTGTACTGAATTGGCTGGCCTCATCGCGAGCAGGCTCGCTCCCACAGTTTGATCAGCGGTGTTCACAAATCCCCTGTGGGAGCCTGTCGCGATGACACCCTTACAGTCTGCGCTTATTTGGCAAATAACTGCCCGATATCCTTGAACGCCTTGAATTCCAGCGCATTCCCGCATGGATCGAACAAAAACATCGTCGCCTGCTCACCCACCAACCCTTGAAAGCGAATCCCCGGCTCAATCACGAATCGCGTACCCAGGGACTGCAAACGCTCAGCCAGCGCCTCCCATTCCGCCATCCGCAACACCACACCGAAATGCGGCACCGGCACGTCATGCCCGTCAACGGCATTGGTATGAGCGGCTTCTTGTGAGGCATTTTTCGGTGCCAGGTGTATCACCAGTTGGTGGCCGAAAAAGTTGAAATCGACCCAATGATCGCTTGAGCGACCTTCTTCCAGGCCAAATACCGCACCATAAAAGTGCCGCGCGGCGGCCAAGTCGTAAACGGGAATGGCCAAGTGAAAGGGGGATAGTTGCATCGGGCTAGTCTCGGTCATGGGAAGTTGAGTTGAGTTTAGCCATGTGTATATCGATTTAAAGACGATAGTTGTTGTGACGAGCTCTTCAGGCAAGGCGCGTTATCGTTGACGTCCATCGCGAGCAGGCTCGCTCCTACAGGGGGTTGTGTTGTTTCTGAACATCCCAGCCAATAAAAAACCCGCCGAAACAGGCGGGTTTTTTTGGGGCTAAGCGAAGATCACTCTTCGATGTTGCCCATCGCGGTGGTGTTGAAGCCGCCGTCGACGTACATGATTTCACCGCTGATGCCCGACGCCAGGTCGGAGCACAGGAAGGCGCCGGCGTTGCCGACTTCTTCGATGGTGACGTTGCGACGCAGCGGGGTTTGCGCTTCGTTGGCAGCCAGCATCTTGCGGAAGTTCTTGATGCCGGAAGCGGCGAGGGTGCGGATCGGGCCAGCCGATACGCAGTTGACGCGGGTGCCGTCCGGGCCCAGGGAGCCGGCCAGGTAACGCACGCCAGCTTCCAGGGAAGCCTTGGCCATGCCCATCACGTTGTAGTTCGGCATGGTGCGCTCGGCACCCAGGTACGACAGGGTCAACAGGCTGCCGTTGCGGCCTTTCATCATTTCGCGACCGGCCTTGGCCAGGGCCACGAAGCTGTAGGCGCTGATGTCGTGAGCGATGCGGAAACCTTCACGGGTGGTGGCTTCGGTGAAGTCGCCGTCCAGTTGGTCGCCCGGGGCAAAGCCGACAGAGTGCACGATGCAGTCCAGGCCGTCCCACTTCTTGCTCAGCTCTTCGAAGACCTTGGCGATTTCGGCATCGCTGGCCACGTCGCACGGGAAGCACAGCTCCGGGCTCGAACCCCAGCCTTGTGCGAACTCTTCGACACGACCCTTGAGTTTGTCGTTCTGATAAGTGAAGGCAAGCTCAGCGCCCTCGCGATGCATGGCGGCAGCGATGCCGGATGCGATGGACAGCTTGCTGGCGACACCGACGATCAGTACGCGCTTACCGGCGAGAAAACCCATGTGTTGCTCCTCTTTTCAGGTTATTGCGCAGTGGCTGGTGCCAAAAAAGCGGCTTCCAGCAACTGCTGTGTATACGGATGTTGGGGGGCGGCAAAAATGCTTTGCGCGTCTCCCTGTTCGACCACTTGGCCATGCTTGACCACCATCAGTTGGTGGCTCAGCGCTTTGACGACAGCCAGGTCATGGCTGATAAACAGATACGTCAGGTTGTACTTGCTTTGCAGTGAGCGCAAAAGCTCCACCACTTGGCGCTGTACGGTGCGGTCGAGGGCCGAAGTCGGCTCGTCCAGCAAAATCAACGCCGGTTTTAGCACCAATGCCCGGGCAATGGCGATTCTCTGCCGTTGCCCACCGGAAAATTCGTGGGGGTAGCGGTTCCGGGTTTCCGGATCCAGGCCTACCTCCTTGAGTGCCGCAATAATCGCTTGTTCCTGTTCGGCTTCGGTGCCGATTTTGTGGATCCGCAAGCCTTCGCCAACGATCTGGCTCACGCACATCCGTGGGCTCAGGCTGCCAAACGGGTCCTGGAACACCACCTGCATCTCTCGACGCAGCGGCCTGACTTGTTGCTGAGTCAGGCAGTCTAGCTGTTTGCCTTCAAAACGGATCGCGCCTGTACTGCCGATCAACCGCAAAATCGCCAGCCCCAACGTCGACTTGCCGGACCCGCTTTCCCCCACAATCCCCAGGGTCTGGCCCTGGGGCAGGCTGAAATTGATCCCGTCCACCGCTTTTACGTAATCCACCGTGCGCTTGAGCAGGCCTTTCTTGATCGGGAACCAGACCTTCAAGTCCTCGACCGTGAGCATCGGCGGCCCGATTTCATTGGTTGCCGGCGTCCCGCTCGGCTCCGCTGCCAGCAAAATCCGAGTGTACGGATGCTGCGGCGCGCGGAACAACTCTTCGCACGATGCCTGTTCGACGATGCAACCGCGCTGCATGACACATACGCGGTGCGCAATTCTTTTCACAAGGTTCAAATCATGGCTGATCAGCAGCAATGCCATGCCCAGGCGTGCCTGCAATTCCTTGAGCAACTCGAGGATTTTCAGCTGAACGGTCACGTCCAGCGCGGTGGTCGGTTCGTCGGCGATCAGTAGCTCCGGCTCGTTGGCCAGCGCCATGGCGATCATCACTCGCTGGCGTTGGCCACCGGACAACTCATGGGGCAGGGCTTTGAGGCGCTTGTGCGGCTCGGGAATGCCGACCATCTCCAGCAACTCCAGGGTGCGCCGGGTCGCGATCTTGCCGGTCAGGCCCTTGTGGATGCCCAGCACCTCGTTGATCTGCTTCTCGATCGAGTGCAGCGGGTTGAGCGAGGTCATCGGCTCCTGGAAGATCATTGCGATCCGGTTGCCGCGGATGTGGCGAATGGTTTTTTCCTTCAGGTCCAGCAAGTTCTGGCCGGCATACTCGATGGTGCCGGACGGATGCCGGGCGAGCGGGTAGGGCAGCAGGCGCAGGATCGAGTGCGCAGTCACTGACTTGCCGGAGCCGCTTTCACCGACCAAAGCCAGGGTTTCGCCACGCTTGATGTCGAAACTGACGCCTTCAACCACACGCTGACTGTTGTCACCGACAACGAATTCGACGGCGAGGTCGCGCACTTCGATCAGATTGTCCTGATTCATTTCACTTCCTCGGGTCGAAGGCATCGCGAGCGGACTCGCCGATAAACACCAGCAAACTCAACATCAACGCCAGCACCGCAAACGCGCTCATGCCCAGCCACGGCGCCTGCAGGTTGGATTTCCCCTGGGCCACCAACTCGCCCAGCGACGGACTGCCGGCCGGCAAGCCGAACCCGAGGAAATCCAGGGCGGTCAGCGTACCGATGGCGCCGGTCAGGATGAACGGCATGAAGGTCATGGTCGAAACCATGGCATTGGGCAGGATATGGCGAAACATGATCGCGCCATTCTGCATGCCCAGCGCCCGCGCCGCACGCACGTATTCCAGGTTACGCCCACGCAGGAACTCGGCGCGCACCACGTCCACCAGACTCATCCAGGAAAACAGCAGCATGATCCCCAGCAGCCACCAGAAGTTGGGCTGGACGAAACTGGCGAGGATGATCAGCAGATACAGCACCGGCAACCCGGACCAGATCTCCAGGAACCGCTGTCCGGCCAGATCGACCCAGCCGCCATAAAACCCCTGCAATGCCCCTGCGACCACGCCGATGATCGAACTCAGCAGTGTCAGTGTCAGGGCGAACAGCACCGAGACGCGGAACCCGTAGATCACTCGTGCCAGTACATCGCGGCCCTGGTCGTCGGTGCCCAGCAGGTTGTCCGCCGAGGGCGGTGCCGGTGCCGGGACTTTCAGGTCGTAGTTGATGCTCTGGTAGCTGAACGGGATCGGCGCCCATAACACCCAGGCGTCCTTGGCCTTGAGCAGCTCGCGGATATACGGGCTCTTGTAGTTGGCTTCCAGCGGGAATTCGCCGCCGAAGGTGGTCTCCGGGTACCGCTTGAGTGCCGGAAAGTACCAACCGTTGTCGTAATGCACCACCAGCGGCTTGTCGTTGGCGATCAGCTCGGCGCCCAGGCTGGCGCCGAACAGGATCAGGAACAGCCACAGCGACCACCATCCGCGCTTGTTGGCCTTGAACAGTTCGAAGCGGCGGCGGTTGAGAGGGGACAGGTTCATCTCAATGCTCCCGGCTTTCGAAGTCGATGCGCGGATCGACAAAGGTATAGGTGAGGTCACCGATCAGTTTCACCACCAGCCCCAGCAGGGTGAAGATGAACAGCGTGCCGAACACCACCGGGTAATCGCGGTTGATCGCTGCTTCGAAACTCATCAGGCCGAGGCCGTCGAGGGAGAAGATCACTTCGACCAGCAGCGAGCCAGTGAAGAAAATCCCGATGAATGCCGACGGGAATCCGGCGATCACCAACAGCATGGCGTTGCGGAATACGTGGCCGTAGAGCACGCGGTGTCGGGTCAGGCCCTTGGCTTTGGCGGTGACCACATACTGCTTGTTGATTTCGTCGAGAAAGCTGTTTTTGGTCAGCAGGGTCATGGTCGCGAAGTTGCCGATCACCAGCGCGGTCACGGGAAGCGCCAAGTGCCAGAAGTAGTCAAGAATCTTGCCGCCCGTGCTCAGTTCATCAAAGTTGTTCGAGGTCAGCCCACGCAAAGGGAACCAATCCAGATAACTGCCGCCAGCAAACACCACGATCAGCAGGATGGCGAACAGGAACGCCGGAATCGCATAGCCGACAATGATCAGCGAACTGGTCCAGACATCGAAGTGGCTGCCATGTCGCGTGGCTTTGGCGATCCCCAGGGGGATCGACACCAGGTACATGATCAGCGTGCTCCACAGTCCCAGCGAGATCGACACTGGCAGCTTTTCCTTGATCAGGTCGATGACCTTGGCATCGCGGAAAAAGCTGTCGCCGAAATCCAGTGATGCGTAGTTCTTGACCATGATCCACAAGCGTTCCGGCGCCGATTTGTCGAAGCCGTACATGTGCTCGATTTCCTTGATCAGCGCCGGGTCCAGGCCCTGGGCACCGCGATAGGCGGACCCGGCCACCGACACCTCGGCACCGCCGCCGGCAATGCGGCTGGTGGCGCCTTCGAAGCCTTCGAGCTTGGCGATCATCTGTTCCACCGGCCCGCCGGGGGCGGCCTGGATGATCACGAAGTTGATCAGCAAAATGCCGAACAGGGTCGGAATGATCAGCAGCAGTCGCCGAAAAATATACGCCAGCATCTGATTACTCCATGCCTGCAGGGTCGGCTTGCAATTTGGTTTCGATTTCTATGGCCGGTTTGGCATCGGGCTTGATCCACCAGGTATTGATGCCGATGTCGTATTTGGGCGAGACCTTCGGGTGACCAATGTGATTCCAGTACGCCACGCGCCAGGTTTTGATGTGCCAGTTGGGAATGACGTAATAGCCCCATTGCAGCACTCGGTCCAGTGCCCGGGCGTGGGCCACCAGGCTTTTGCGCGAATCGGCGTTGATCAATTGCTCCACCAACTGATCCACCACTGGATCTTTCAGGCCCATGGAGTTGCGGCTGCCAGGTTTGTCGGCAGCCGCGGTCATCCAGAACTCACGTTGTTCGTTGCCCGGCGAGTTGGACTGCGGGAAGCTGCCGACGACCATGTCAAAATCCCGCGAGCGCACGCGGTTGACGTACTGTGAGACGTCGACCCGGCGAATCACCAGCTCGATGCCCAGGTCGCTGAGGTTGCGTTTGAACGGCAGCAAAACCCGTTCGAACTCGGTCTGTGCCAACAGGAATTCAATGTTCACCGGTTTGCCGCTGGCGTCGACCATTTTGTCATCGACGATGCGCCAGCCGGCTTCTTGCAGCAGTTGATAGGCCTTGCGTTGCTGGGTGCGGATCATGCCGCTGCCGTCGGTGACAGGGTTCTGGAACGCTTCACTGAACACCTGCTCGGGAATCTTGCCGCGAAACGGATCGAGGATCGCCAGTTGATCGGCGTCCGGCAGGCCGGTGGCGGCCATTTCCGAGTTCTCGAAATAACTGCGAGTACGCGCGTAGGCGCCGTTGAACAGTTGCTTGTTGGTCCATTCGAAGTCCAGCAACAGCGTCAGGGCCTGACGCACACGCACGTCCTGGAACACCGGTCGGCGCAAGTTGAAGACGAAGCCTTGCATGCCGGTGGGGTTGCCGTTGGGGATCTGTTCCTTGATCAAGCGACCCTCGGTGACGGCCGCAATGTTGTAGGCGTTGGCCCAGTTCTTCGCGGTCATTTCCAGCCAGTAATCGAACTGCCCGGCCTTGAGCGCTTCGAGCGCCACGGTGTTGTCACGGTAATAGTCGGTGGTCATGACATCGAAATTGTAGAAGCCGCGATTCACCGGCAGGTCCTTGCCCCAATAATCCTTGACCCGCTCATAGCGCACCGAACGTCCGGCCTTTACCTCGCTGACTTTGTACGGACCGCTGCCCAGCGGCACTTCGAGGTTGCCTTTGTTGAAGTCGCGGGTGGCCCACCAATGCTTGGGCAGCACCGGCAACTGGCCGAGGATCAATGGCAGTTCGCGATTGTTGCTGTGTTTGAATTTGAACAGCACGGTCAGCGGGTCTTCGGCAACCACATCGGCGACGTCGTTGTAGTAGCCGCGGTACATCGGCGCGCCATCCTTGATCAGCGTCTGGAAGCTGAACACGACGTCTTCGGCACGCACCGGATGGCCGTCGTGGAAGCGCGCTTCGGGCCGCAGATAGAAGCGCACCCAGTCGTTGTCCGGAGCCTTCTCTATCCTGGCCGCGATCAGGCCGTACTCGGTGAAGGGCTCGTCAAGGCTCTGCTTGGCCAGGGTGTCGTAGATCAGGTCGATGTCGTTGGCCGACACGCCTTTGCTGATGAACGGGTTGAGGCTGTCAAAGCCGCCGAACCCGGCCTGGCGAAATTTGCCGCCCTTGGGAGCATCCGGATTGACGTAGTCAAAGTGTTTGAAATCGGCCGGGTATTTCGGCGGTTCGTTGTACAGGGTCAGGGCATGTTGCGGGGCGGCGCTGGCCAGCCCGGCGAACAGCAGGGCGCTGGCCTGCAAGAGCAGGGCGCTGATGGCTTTCATCGATCTTTCTCCGAAGATTTCAGCCACCACGCGCTCAAGCCCAGGGTGTAGGGCGGCGTGGTGACGAAGGCGAACCGGTTGCGGTACGCCAGGCGGTGATAATTGAGGTACCAGTTGGGAATGATGTAGTGCTGCCACAGCAGCACCCGGTCGAGGGCTTTGCCGGCGGCGACTTGTTCGTCGCGGGTCTTGGCCGCGAGCAATTGCTCGAGCAGATGATCGATCACCGGGTTGGCGATACCGGCGTAGTTCTTGCTGCCCTTGACCGCGACCTGGCTGGAATGGAAGTACTGCCACTGTTCCAGGCCGGGGCTGAGGGTCTGGTTGAGGGTCATCAGAATCATGTCGAAGTCGAACTGGTCGAGGCGCTGTTTGTATTGGGCGCGATCCACCGTGCGCAAGCGCGCATCAATGCCGATGCTGGCGAGATTCTCGACGTAAGGCTGGAGAATGCGTTCCAGGTTCGGGTTGACCAGCAGGATTTCCAGGCGCAGCGGCTGCCCGGCGGCGTTCTGCAAGCGCTGACCATTGAGCTTCCAGCCGGCTTCGGCGAGCAGGCTCAGGGCCTGGCGCATGGTTTCCCGGGGAATGCCGCGACCCTGGGTCTGCGGCAGGCTGAACGGTTCGCTGAGCAATCGGGCGGGCAGTTGCTCGCGGTACGGCTTGAGCATTAGCCATTCATGGCCGACCGGCAGGCCGGTGGCGGAAAACTCGCTGTTGGGGTAGTAGCTCGTGGCGCGTTTGTAAGCGTCGCTGAACAGCGTGCGGTTGGTCCATTCGAAGTCGAACATCAGCCCCAGCGCTTCCCGAACCCGGGGTTCAGCAAACGTCGGGCGCCGGCTGTTCATGAACAAGCCTTGGGTCTGGGTGGGGATCTGGTGCGCAATCTGTGCCTTGATCACTTCGCCACGACGGATTGCCGGAAAGTTGTACCCAGTGGCCCAGTTCTTGGCCTGGTGTTCGATATAGATGTCGAACTCGCCGGCCTTGAACGCTTCGAACGCCACGTCGCTGTCGCGATAGAACTCGACTTCCATACGGTCGACATTGTACTTGCCGCGGTTGACCGGCAGGTCCTTGCCCCAATAGTCCTTGACCCGTTCGAAAACGATTTGTCGCCCCGGCGTCACCGAGGTGACGCGATACGGCCCGCTGCCCAGCGGTGGTTCGAAGGTCGTGGCCTTGAAGTCGCGGTTTTTCCAGTAATGCTGCGGCAGCACGGGCAACTCGCCAAGGCGCAGGATCAGCAATGGATTGCCGGCGCGCTTGAATACGAAGCGAATGCGCTGAGGATTGAGGATGTCGACCCGCAATACTTCCTGAAGATTGGTGCGGTATTGCGGGTGACCTTCCTTGAGCAGCAAGCGGTAGGAGAACGCTACGTCATAGGCGGTGATGGGCGTGCCATCGTGGAAGCGCGCTTGCGGACGCAGGTTGAACACCACCCAGCTGCGGTCTTCACTGTACTCGACCGATTGCGCGATCAGGCCATAGCTTGAGGTGGGCTCGTCGCCGGATGCTGCGTACTGGCCGGTGCCGACCATCAGCGGTTCGTTCAACTCGTTGATGCCGTATTGAAGGAAGTTCGGCGTGGCAACCGGGCTGGTGCCTTTGAAAGTGTAAGGGTTGAGCGTATCAAACGTGCCAAACGCCATTACCCGCAACGTACCGCCCTTGGGCGCTTGCGGGTTGACCCAGTCGAAGTGGGTGAATCGGGCCGGATACTTGAGCGTGCCGAACTGCGCATAACCATGGCTTTCGCTGATCGTCGCGCTTGCGGTGGAGCTCAAGGCCAGGCTGATCAGGAGCGGGAGCAGGGGACGCTTCAAATAAGAAATCCGATCCAGCGGCTTGGGCTTTGTGGCCCGTACAGTAACAGCTTGTATGGACAGGAAAAAGACGGGGGGTTAATGCGCTCTTAATTACTGGCAAGGCAGTTCTGCCTGCGCCAATCCCGTGGCGAGGGAGCTTGCTCCCGCTCGGCGGCGAAGCCGTCGTAAATCCAGTGCACGCGGTATGTCAGAAGTATCCAGGGATCAGGGTTTGGGGCTGCTGCGCAGCCCAACGGGATCGAGCTCTCTCGCCACAAAGCCTTTCGATGCTGCAAAGATAAAAAAGCCCCTGATAATCAGGGGCTCGTTTTTTAGTGCGGATTGGAAACCGTCAGCATCTGACCTGGCTTCAACGCCTGGCCGACACGTGGGTTCCAGCGCTTGAGGTGCTGCATTTCAACATTGAAGCGCTTGGCCACGATGTACAGCGAATCGCCTTGCTGAACCTTGTACTTCGACTGCGGTTTTTTGTCCGGGCTTTTGGTCTTGGCATTGGCCGCGACGACGGTGTTGATACGCCCGGCGCTGCGCTTGCTGGTGTCCTGCATGACCAGGGTCTGGCCGGGCTTGAGGTTCTTGCCGGACAGTTTGTTCCAGCGCTGAAGGTCCTTGACGTCGACGTTGTTGGCCTTGGCGATGGAGCCCAGATTGTCGCCGCGCTTGACCCGGTAACTGCGTTTGGCGCTGGCCACTGCCGTGCTGTCCGAGCCTTCGAAGACCGGTTTGAGCGGTTTCTTGCTGATCAGCTCTTCCGGACGCATCGTCTGCAGGCTGGTGGTCAGCAATTGCGCCTTGGACGTCGGCACCAGCAAATGCTGTGGGCCGTCGATGGTGGTGCGTTGCTTGAAGGCCGGGTTGAGCTGGAACAGTTCGTCTTCGTCGATGTTGGCCACTGCGGCGACCTTGGAAAGGTCCATGCGCTGGTTGATTTCGACGACCTGGAAGTACGGTTCGTTGGCGATCGGGTTGAGGTTCACCCCGTAGGCTTCCGGTGCCAGCACCACTTGCGACAGGGCCAGCAGCTTCGGCACATAGGCCTGGGTTTCTGCCGGCAGCGGCAGGTTCCAGTAGTCGGTTGGCAGGCCGAGCTTTTCATTGCGCTCGATGGCACGGCTGACCGTGCCTTCACCGGCATTGTAGGCGGCCAGCGCCAACAGCCAGTCGCCGTTGAACATGTCGTGCAGGCGGGTCAGGTAATCCATCGCGGCGGTGGTCGAAGCGGTGATGTCGCGACGGCCATCATAGAAACGGGTCTGGCGCAGATTGAAGTAACGCCCGGTGGACGGGATGAATTGCCAAAGGCCCACCGCATTGGCGCGGGAATAGGCCATCGGGTTGTAGGCGCTTTCAATCACCGGCAGCAGCGCCAGTTCCAGCGGCATGTTGCGTTCTTCCAGGCGTTCGACGATGTAGTGAATATAGAGGCTGCCGCGTTCCCCGGCGTTTTCGAGGAAGGACGGATTGCTGGCGAACCACAGGCGCTGTTGTTCGATGCGCGGGTTCACGCCGACGTTGTCCTGCAACTGAAAGCCCTGGCGCATGCGCTCCCAGACGTCCTGCGGGATCTGCGGGCTCGGCTTTTCGCTGAGCCAGATGGGCTTCTGCTTGGCGCGGGCCGCCACGTTCGGCGTATGTGTCGCTTCAGGCTGCGGAGCGTGGCTGGAACAGCCCGCCAACGTGGCGGACACAGCCACCGCTATGGCTTGAGCCAAGCGGGTCAATGCGTCTGAATTGATGGACTTATGTATGGATGACGACATTGGCTGGAAGTAAGTTCCGGGCAAAAATGTCGGGCGATTCTAGAAAGCGGACCCCCTGCGGTCAACCATTCAGCGTTTTTGGACCATCGTGCAAGCTGTTTAGAACGTGTCTTTCCACGCCCTGAGCGCAGCAAAAACCATATCGGGCCGAGAGTTATCGGTGCCGGTCCGTTCGTCCGCTTTTTCTTTAACGGATGTTTCGCCGGTGCGCAAAAACGGATTAGTGCGCTTTTCCAGGGCCACCGTGGAAGGCAGTGTGATGACCCCGGCTTCTCGTTGTCGAGTGACGCTAGCCAGGCGTTCAAGGGTGTCTGGATTGCCCGGTTCGACAGCAGCGGCGAAGCGCAGATTGCTCAGGGTGTATTCGTGGGTGCAGTAGACGCGGGTGTCCTCGGGTAGGGCGGCCAGACGCGACAGCGAGGCGTACATCTGTTGCGGCGTGCCTTCGAACAATCGCCCGCAACCGGCAGCGAACAGGGTATCGCCACAGAACAGCAGACCGCTGTGATAATAGGCAATGTGGCCCAGGGTATGACCGGGTACGGCAATGACATCAAAATCATGGCCCAGTACGGTAATCCGGTCGTCGTTCTTCAGCGCGACGTCCCGCGCCGGGATTTTTTCGCTGGCCGGACCATAGACCTTCGCGTCCGTCGCTTTCTTCAGCTGCTCGACGCCGCCGACATGGTCATGATGATGGTGAGTGATCAGAATATCAGTCAAGGCCCAACCCGGATTGGCCGCGAGCCAGGCTTGCACCGGGGCTGCGTCCCCTGGATCGACCACCGCGCAGTGGCGGGTGGCAGTGTCTTGTAACAACCATATGTAGTTGTCGGTGAAGGCGGGCAGGGCAGTGATCTGTATCATCGTCGGATTCGCCAAGCTGGAAACAATGGCGCATCTTAGAACTTCCTGGCGCGTTGGAGAATGCAATGACCGATAAAGCGTTCGCTCAAGCTGATCCTGACTGGCTGGCGCTGATCAGCACGGCCCGTGAATGGCTGTCCGGCCCCATCGGGCAATTTTTGCTGGACGAAGAACGGCGCATGCTCGAAGACGAACTCGGGCGCTTCTTCGGTGGCTACCTGGTGCATTACGGCCCCTCGGCGCAGACGCCGCCTTCTGCACCTCAGGTGCAGCGCAATGTGCGCTTGGGTGCGCCCTTGCCGGGTGTCGAGATCGTCTGCGAAGAGCAGGCCTGGCCACTCAGTGAACATGCCGCCGATGTGGTGGTGTTGCAGCACGGGCTGGATTTCTGCCTGTCGCCCCATGGGTTGCTGCGTGAAGCCGCGAGCAGTGTGCGGCCTGGCGGGCACCTGTTGATCATCGGTATCAATCCCTGGAGCAGTTGGGGCTTGCGTCATGTGTTTGCCCATGACGGGTTGGGCAAGGCTCGCTGCATTTCTCCGTCACGGGTGGCTGACTGGTTGAACCTGCTGGGCTTCGCGCTGGAGAAACGCCGCTTCGGGTGCTATCGTCCGCCGCTGGCTTCACCTGCCTGGCAGACCCGTCTGGCTGGCTGGGAACGCAAGGCCGGCGACTGGCAGTTGTCTGGCGGCGGCTTCTATTTATTGGTGGCGCGCAAGATCGTCGTAGGCCTGCGGCCGCTGCGTCAGGAACGCCGCGAAACAATGGGCAAGTTGATTCCGCTGCCGATGGCCAAGGTCAATCGTCGCAATATCGAGCCGTAATACCTCATATCATTTTCCGACCGGGTTGCCCCGGTCTCGGGCGTTGTCGATCAACGATCGGCGAGCCACCGCATTTTCTGGATAGATTGCATGAGCGATAGCGTAGAACTCTTCACCGATGGCGCCTGCAAAGGCAACCCTGGCCCTGGCGGCTGGGGTGCGTTGCTGGTGTGCAAGGGCGTTGAAAAGGAACTCTGGGGAGGCGAAGCCAACACCACCAACAATCGCATGGAGTTGATGGGCGCGATTCGCGGCCTGGAAGAACTCAAGCGTTCATGCGATGTGCTGCTGGTGACCGACTCCCAGTACGTCATGAAAGGCATCAACGAGTGGATGGCCAACTGGAAAAAACGCGGCTGGAAAACTGCAGCGAAAGAACCCGTGAAGAACGCCGACCTGTGGAAACTGCTCGACGAACAGGTCAACCGTCACAACGTCACCTGGAAGTGGGTGCGCGGGCACATTGGCCATCACGGCAACGAGCGCGCTGACCAACTGGCCAACCGCGGCGTGGATGAAGTGCGCGGTTACAAACAAGACTGAATGTGTGCCTGCTGATCGTTCCCATGCTCCGCGTGGGAATGCAGCCCGGGGCGCTCTGCGTCCCATTGGAACGCGGAGCGTCCCTTGAGGCATTCCCACGCAGAGCGTGGGAACGATCAATCAAAGACCCCAGCGAGCGTGTTAACATCGCCGCTTTTGCACGATTGACCGATTGAGAGCTGAGCACTGATGGCCACCAGATCCGTTGTACTCGATACCGAAACCACCGGCATGCCGGTGACCGACGGCCACCGGATTATCGAAATTGGTTGTGTCGAGTTGATCGGTCGGCGCCTGACCGGCCGGCATTTTCACGTTTACCTGCAACCAGACCGCGAAAGTGACGAGGGCGCCATTGGCGTCCACGGCATCACCAACGAATTTTTGGTAGGCAAACCGCGTTTCGCTGAAGTGGCCGAAGAATTCTTTGAGTTCATCAAGGGCGCGCAGCTGATCATCCATAACGCGGCGTTCGACGTTGGCTTCATCAACAACGAATTCGCTCTGATGGGCCAGCACGATCGTGCGGACATCACGCAGCACTGTACGATCCTCGATACGCTGATGATGGCCCGGGAACGTCACCCCGGGCAGCGCAACAGCCTCGATGCCCTGTGCAAACGCTATGGCGTCGACAACTCCGGTCGTGAACTTCACGGCGCCTTGCTCGACTCCGAAATTCTTGCTGACGTCTACCTGACCATGACGGGCGGCCAGACCAGCCTGTCGCTGGCCGGCAATGCCTCCGACGGCAATGGTTCCGGTGAGGGGGCTGACAACTCCGCCACGGAGATCCGCCGTTTGCCGGCCGGTCGCACGCCAGCCCGCATCATTCGCGCCAGTGAAGAAGAATTGGCCCAGCACGCAGCGCGCCTGGAAATCATCAGCAAATCCGCGGGCGCTCCGGCGTTGTGGTTGCAATTGGCTGAGGCGCAAGCGCAGGCCTGATGTGCGCTCATCTGCATGCGCTCATCTGTCTACGGTCATCTATCTGCGGTCATCTGTAGGAGCAAAGCTTGCTCGCGATAGCGTTTAAAAGATCGCTATCGCAGGCAAGCCTTGCCCCTACAAAAAAAATTTTCGCTACAAAATAGTGCGGCGCCGGTACCGCTTCAGTGCAACGCACTCGCCACATCGGCTGCGACCCTCTACCCTGAGGTGATTGGCAGGCTCTGGCCTGCCGCCTCAGGACACTGAGCCCCATGTATAAAGATTTGAGATTCCCGGTCCTGATCGTCCATCGCGACATAAAGGCCGACACCGTTGCCGGCGACCGTGTGCGTGGAATCGCCCGGGAGCTGGAACAGGAAGGTTTCAGTATCGTTTCGGCGATGGACTACACCGAAGGACGCTTGGTCGCATCCACCCATCACGGCCTCTCGTGCATGTTGATCGCGGCGGAGGACGCCAGCGCTCACTCGCATTTGTTACAGAATATGGCCGAACTGATAGGATTGGCGCGAGTGCGTGCGCCCGATCTACCGATTTTCGCCCTCGGCGAGCAAGTGACTCTGGAAAACGCACCCGCCGACGCGATGGCCGAGCTGAATCAGTTGCGCGGCATTCTCTATCTGTTCGAAGACACGGTGCCGTTTCTCGCAAGGCAAGTGGCGCGGGCCGCACGCAAATATCTGGATGGGTTGCTGCCGCCGTTCTTCAAAGCCTTGGTGCAACACACCGCCGATTCCAACTATTCGTGGCACACCCCCGGACACGGTGGTGGCGTGGCGTACCACAAGAGTCCGGTGGGGCAGGCGTTTCATCAGTTTTTTGGGGAAAACACCCTGCGCTCGGATCTGTCGGTGTCGGTGCCAGAACTTGGCTCTTTACTGGACCACACTGGCCCACTGGCCGAAGCCGAGGCCCGGGCGGCGCGCAATTTTGGCGCCGATCATACGTTCTTCGTCATCAATGGCACGTCCACCGCCAACAAGATCGTCTGGCATTCGATGGTCGCCCGCGATGACCTGGTGTTGGTGGACCGCAATTGCCATAAATCGGTGTTGCATTCGATCATCATGACTGGCGCCATCCCGTTGTACCTGTGCCCGGAGCGTAACGAACTGGGGATCATCGGTCCGATTCCCTTGAGCGAATTCAGTCCCGAAGCGATTCAGGCCAAGATCGACGCCAGCCCGTTGACCAAGGGCCGGGCGCCCAAGGTCAAGCTCGCGGTAGTCACCAACTCGACGTACGACGGCCTCTGCTACAACGCCGAGCTGATCAAGCAGCAACTGGGCAACAGCGTCGAGGTATTGCACTTCGACGAAGCCTGGTATGCCTACGCGGCGTTTCATGAGTTTTTCAGCGGGCGTTATGGCATGGGCACCTCCCGTGGACAGGACAGCCCGTTGGTGTTCACGACCCATTCCACCCACAAGCTGCTGGCGGCGTTCAGCCAGGCGTCGATGATTCACGTGCAGGACGGCGGTGCCAGGCAACTGGATCGAGACCGTTTCAACGAAGCGTTCATGATGCACATCTCGACCTCGCCGCAATACGGCATCATCGCCTCGCTGGATGTCGCTTCGGCCATGATGGAGGGGCCGGCCGGTCGTTCGCTGTTACAGGAGATGTTCGATGAGGCCTTGAGCTTTCGCCGCGCCCTGGCCAACTTGCGTCAGCACATCGCGGCGGATGACTGGTGGTTTTCCATCTGGCAGCCACCCTCCGCTGAAGGCATCAATCGTGTGGTTACCGAAGACTGGTTGCTGCAACCGGACGCTGACTGGCACGGCTTTGGCGGCGTGACCGACGATTACGTGTTGCTCGATCCGATCAAGGTCACCCTGGTGATGCCGGGGTTGACCGCCGGTGGTGCGCTCAGTGAACGTGGGATTCCCGCGGCGGTTGTCAGCAAATTCCTTTGGGAGCGTGGGCTGGTGGTGGAAAAGACCGGGTTGTATTCGTTCCTGGTGCTGTTTTCCATGGGTATCACCAAGGGCAAATGGAGCACGTTGCTCACCGAATTGCTGGAGTTCAAGCGCAGCTATGACGCCAACGTCAGTCTGGCCAGCTGTCTGCCGTGCGTGGCACAGCAACATGTCACGCGCTATCAGGGCATGGGGCTGCGTGACCTGTGCGATCAGTTGCATGCCTGTTATCGCAGCAATGCCACGGCCAAACACCTCAAGCGCATGTACACGGTCATGCCGGAAATCGCCATGAAGCCGGCTGACGCCTATGATCATTTGGTACGTGGCGAAGTCGAAGCCGTATCGATCGATGCGCTGGATGGGCGAATCGCTGCCGTGATGCTGGTGCCGTATCCCCCGGGCATTCCGTTGATCATGCCAGGGGAGCGTTTTACCGGAGCGACCCGCTCAATCATTGACTACCTGGCGTTTGCTCGCACGTTCGATAGCAATTTTCCGGGGTTCGTTGCTGATGTGCACGGATTGCAACATGAAGACGAGGGCAATGGGCGGCACTACACCGTCGATTGCATCAAGGAATGAGGACCTTTCCCAGTATGCAGCCGGTCATGAATCCGAATCATCCAGGGCTGTCGGTGCGCGTCGCCGACGAAGGTTTTGCTGCCTACATCTGGGGCAGCGATTTCAGTTTTGAGGTTGCCGCCTACGGAGCGCCTGAAATAGGGCAGCCGGTCGAGCAATGGCGAGTCACCCCCATTACCCCTTATCGTAAATGCTATGGCATCGATCCCGAGGAATTCAGCAGTTTTCGCGATGCACCGGACAGTGCGATTTTCATGGCATTCCTGGATGACGAGCCGGTAGGGCACTTGGTGATCAGCACCAATTGGAACGGTTTTGCCCATATCGACGAACTGGCGGTGCACGCTCCGGCGCGGCGCCATGGGGTGGCCAAGGCGTTGCTGGATGTGGCGCAGTTCTGGAGTCGCAAGAAGAAACTGCCGGGCATCATGCTCGAAACCCAGAACAACAACCTCGGTGCCTGCCGCTTGTACGAGCGTTGTGGCTATGTGATTGGCGGCATCGACCACCTGCGCTATCGCGGCATTGACCCCAATACTGCCGAGGTCGCGCTGTTCTGGTATCGATTGTTCGATAACCCGCTGGAAAACCCGATCAGTTCGTCAGCATCGCCGCGGCTTGTTCCGTGATGATGGTCAGCAAGGTCTGGACGGCGGGGGATGGCTCGCCGTTCTTCAAGGTCAATGCGTAGACGCTGATCGGTACGGCAGGTGCCAGTGGGCATACATCGAGCCCGGCCGATTTGGCACCGAGGGCGGTAAAGGGGTCGACAATGGCCAGGCCTTCACCGGCCTCGACCATGCTGCGCATCATCTGGTGGGTCTGAACCCGGGTCTGGATCACCGGTGCCGGTCGCAAGCCATGCAGTTTGTTTTCCAGAGCGGGGCTCAGCGGGTCATGGCCTTCGAGACCGACCATCGCCTGGCCAGCCAGGTCTTGCAGGGAGATGTACTTTTGCTTCGGTTGCAGCCAGCCATGGGGAGCCAGCAATTGCAGCTTGCCTAGGGCAATCACCTGGCAATCGATTTCTGCGCGATCCGGGTCATGCAGGCTCAGGCCCAGGTCGCTTTCGCGCAGCAAAAGGCTTTTGACGATGTCCCGGGTGGGCTGGCTCAGGAGGGTGCAAGGTGCGTCGGGCAGGCGTCGGCGCAAGGCCGCGATGCTTTGTGGCAACAATTGTTGGGCGAGGGGCGGGGTGCAGATGATGCGTAACGGCGGTGCCAGGTATTGTTTGAGGCTATTGGCCAGGCGTTGCACCGGTTCAAGCGCATCGTAGACGCGGGCAATTTCTATCTGAAGCTCCCGTGCTTCGCGCGTAGCCTGCAACCGCCCGCGCACGCTGGAGAACAGCATGAAACCCAACTGGCCCTCTGCGTCGCGCAAAATACCTTCGACCTCGGCCACCGGCAACTGCAACCATTCGGCGGCGGTGCCTGTGTGACCGGTCTGAAGGAGCGCCTGGATCACTTCGATATGGCGTAAGCGCATGCGTGAAGTCCATGTTCAGCAGGTGAGGAGTCAGTCACTGAATCCTAACCCAAGTCCGCGCATATGACTTCTGCTCATAACATCGAGTTATGACGCGACGCAGGTTGCCGGCTCACGGGTGAGAGTGACGCCCGTTTGCACCAGCATGAACTCATTGTCATCAACTTTGTTGACCCGATCGCCAATGGCCAGTTTGTACGTGGTTGCAGGCCCGGAACCGTCTGCGGACGGGGTGGACTCCTGAAACTCGTGTACCGAATAAATACGGCCTTCCGCGTCTCTTGCATGGAACTGACCGACGAGTACTGCTGCCATCTGCTTAGAACCTCTGGAGATAAAACACTTGATTGACGGCTTTGTAGACCGCCGTCGAGCACGGTAAGTTTTCCTGCTCGAAAAAAATAATCAGGACGCAGATATACCTGTGTTTACTGGTTGAAACATCGTCCGATCATCTATAACTACAGGCTCCCCCACGGACAATCGAGAGTCTTCCATGAGTAGTGTCTATAACGTCGCCGTTATCGTCGGCAGCCTGCGCAAAGCATCGATCAACCGCAAGATCGCGCTCGCCCTGGCCGATCTGGCGCCGGCGAATCTGAAGCTCACTATCGTTGAAATTGGCGATCTACCGCTTTACAACGAGGATATCGATGTTGATACACCGCCGGCAGCCTACAGCACTTTCCGACAACAAGTGAGCTCATCCGACGCGGTGTTGTTCGTTACTCCTGAATACAACCGTTCTGTGCCGGCCCCGATGAAAAATGCGATCGACGTGGGTTCGCGCCCGTATGGCAAGAGTGCCTGGAGCGGCAAACCAGGCGCGGTGATCAGCGCTTCGCCGGGCGCGATTGGCGGTTTCGGCGCCAACCATCACCTGCGCCAGTCCATGGTGTTTCTCAATGTGCCGCTGATGCAGCAACCCGAGGCCTATCTGGGCGGCGCTGGCTCGGCGTTTGATGAGGCCGGCAAACTGTCGGAGTCGGTCAAGCCGTTCCTGCAGAGTTTCATCAATGCCTATGGGCAGTGGGTCGAGCAACACAAAAAGCTGTGATTGCCGCTTCTGGCGCTCCGGGTGACGGAGCGCCGGAGGTGCTTTTCCAGGCAGTGCTTTACTGAATATTCGAAATTCCATATATTCACGCCTCGTTCGCACAGAGGCGTGTTTTCATGTCCGACTTCCGCAGTCCCGTCGATGTTTTCAAGGCCTTGGCCGCTGACACTCGCAGTCGTGTTGCCTTGCTGATCGCTCGTGAAGGCGAACTGTGCGTATGCGAGCTGACGGCTGCGCTTGACCTCAGCCAACCGAAAATTTCCCGTCACTTGGCGCAATTGCGCAGTAATGGCTTGCTGACGGATCGACGGCAGGGGCAATGGGTTTATTACCGATTGAACCCGCAACTTGCACCTTGGGTCGCCACGATGCTGCAAGAAGCGTTGGCGGCCAATGCTGATTGGCTTGCCGCCGATGTGGCACGTCTGCAGGCGATGACAGACCGACCGGTTCGTTGCTGCTGATTATCTCTCCATTCTTTAAAGGCAGCTGCGCATGCTTGTAGCGTCACTGATTTTCCTGCTGACGATCACACTGGTGATCTGGCAACCCAAAGGGCTCGGCGTCGGTTGGAGCGCGGTACTGGGCGCGGTGCTGGCTTTGATGTTCGGCGTTGTTCACCTGAGCGACATTCCATTGGTGTGGCAAATCATCTGGAACGCCACCGGAACCTTTGTCGCACTGATCATCATCAGTTTGTTGCTGGACGAGGCCGGATTTTTTGCCTGGGCAGCGCTGCATGTGGCCCGTTGGGGAAGGGGTAGTGGGCGCCAGTTGTTTGCCTACATGGTGTTGCTCGGGGCATTGGTGTCGGCGTTGTTCGCCAATGACGGCGCGGCGCTGATCCTCACGCCCATTGTGATTTCCATGCTGTTGGCATTGCGTTTTTCTCCGGCGGCGACGCTGGCGTTCGTCATGGGCGCCGGCTTCATCGCCGATACGGCCAGCCTGCCGCTGGTGGTGTCGAACCTGGTGAACATCGTTTCCGCTGACTTCTTCAACATCGGTTTCAACCGGTACGCGGCGGTGATGATCCCGGTCAACCTGGTCAGTGTCGCGGCCACCTTGGCGGTATTGATGTGGTTTTTCCGCCGCGACATCCCCAAAAACTATGACCCTGAGCAATTGGAACATCCGGCGTCGGCGATCCATGACAAGGCGACGTTCTACGCCGGCTGGGCGGTGCTGGTGATTCTGCTGCTCGGCTGCTTCGCGCTGGAACCGCTGGGCATTCCCATCAGTGCCATTTCGGCCGTGTGCGCGGCCTTGCTGTGGGCGATTGCCGCCCGTGGTCACAAGATTTCCACGCGCAAAGTGCTGAAGGAAGCGCCTTGGCACATCGTGATTTTCTCGCTTGGCATGTATCTGGTGGTCTACGGCCTGCGCAACGCCGGACTTACAGGCTATCTGGCGGGCTGGCTCAATGGCTTTGCCGAGTACGGCGTGTGGGGCGCGGCAATGGGTACGGGGGTGTTGACCGCGTTGTTGTCCTCGATCATGAACAATTTGCCGACGGTGTTGATCGGACTGCTATCCATCGATGCCAGCCAGGCGAGCGGGGTGGTCAAGGAAGCGATGATCTACGCCAACGTCATCGGCAGTGACCTGGGGCCGAAAATCACCCCGATAGGCAGTCTGGCAACCTTGCTGTGGCTGCATGTGCTGGAACGCAAAAACATCCGGATCGGCTGGGGGTATTACTTCAAGGTCGGGATCGTGCTGACGGTGCCGGTGTTGTTGGTGACGTTGGCGGCGCTGGCTTTGCGGTTGTCCATTTAGATTGTTGAAAGGCTGGTTCAAAAGTTCGCACAAGATTCGGATCAGCCTTGGCCGGGCACATTCGGCCAAAGGTCCGACACCAGGAACAATCGCTCGGCTTCTTCCCAGTCGCCATGGGCATTTTCGGTCAATCGCACCAGCAATTGTGCCGGCGCCAGCGGGTCGAGGTCGCACAGCCAGGCGTTCAATTGCTCGACGTTCCAGGTGTGTTCCGCCGAGTAGTGCGCCGGCGCCAGCCAAGCGTGGCGGGGCAGGGGTTGCCAGCGCCCCGGCGGACTTTGCTCGACAAAATCCTGCCAATCCTTTTGATGCAACCAACGACCGCGCAAATGTTGTGGATGTGCACCGCTCGGTGCTGCCGCGTGCCCCGGCCATGGATAGAGCAAATAGCCGCCCAGCCACAAATGCGCGGTGAACTGGCGGATATCCAGCGCTGCCAGCACTTCGCGGCTCTCGGGACGTGCGGATATCGGCAGTTGATGCTGGCTCAGGTGCGCCAGCTTGCGGTCCAGTCGATCGTGACAACCGGGGCCAAGCCATTGCGCGGTGTCGCATCCATCACCTGATTGAGGGCCCAGATACAGCTTGATCGCCAGTTCCAGGTGATGCACACCGTCGCGGTCACGCAGCAGCATGTCCAGCTCGCCGAGCGTATGGCCTTCGCGACGGATCGGCATGTTGGCGGCGATCAGTTCGATGCCGGGCGCATGCTCCACGGCAAATTGCCAGAGACGCTCGTAGTACAAGCCCAGACGCCGGGTGCGGGCCTGGGCCAGCCAGTGCAGCAGTCCATAGCTGTCCTGGTCCAGCTGACGCAGCCAGTGTTCCAGGCGCTCAGGTGCCTGCACCCAGTCGCTGCCGGCCAGCGGGTGGCGTTGCGGCCACGGTGTGTCGGCGAGCATCGGCGGCGCGAGGATGACCCATGCCAGGTCGCGCACTTCGGGGTGGCGCAACTGGTGGGGCAGCTGGAGCAAATCTGGAAATAGGATCATCTTGCGAGCATAGCCCGAAACCCGAGCACACCCTTGAGGCTGAAAGGATTTTGTCTATCAGCGGCTTTCGCCCATAATCGTGTTTTTCGTCGTCGCACAGATTCCCAGCAGGAGCCCCATGGAGCAATTTCGCAATATCGGCATCATCGGTCGCCTGGGCAGTTCCCAGGTGCTGGATACCGTCCGCCGACTGAAACGGTTTCTGCTCGATCGTCACCTGCACGTGATCCTCGAAGACACCATTGCCGAAGTCCTGCCGGGTCACGGCCTGCAAACCTCGTCGCGCAAGATGCTCGGTGAAGTCTGTGACATGGTGATTGTGGTGGGCGGTGACGGCAGCCTGCTCGGTGCCGCCCGGGCGTTGGCCAAGCACAATATTCCGGTACTGGGGATCAACCGGGGCAGTCTTGGTTTCCTGACCGATATCCGCCCTGACGAGCTGGAACTCAAGGTCGCCGAAGTGCTCGATGGCCACTATCTGGTGGAGAACCGCTTCCTGTTGCAGGCTGAAGTTCGCCGGCATGCCGAGGCTATCGGCCAGGGTGATGCGCTGAACGACGTGGTGCTGCACCCCGGCAAATCCACGCGGATGATCGAGTTCGAGCTGTACATCGACGGCCAGTTCGTCTGCAGCCAGAAGGCCGACGGCCTGATCGTCGCCACGCCGACCGGTTCCACCGCCTACGCGCTGTCTGCCGGCGGGCCGATCATGCATCCCAAGCTCGACGCCATTGTAATCGTGCCGATGTACCCCCATACCTTGTCGGGTCGGCCAATTGTGGTCGATGGCAACAGTGAGCTGAAAATCGTCGTGTCCAAGGATATGCAGATTTACCCGCAAGTCTCGTGTGACGGGCAGAACCACTTTACCTGTGCGCCCGGCGACACCATCACCGTCAGCAAGAAAGCCCAGAAGCTGCGGTTGATTCATCCGCTCGACCACAACTACTACGAAGTCTGCCGGACCAAGCTCGGCTGGGGCAGCAAGTTGGGTGGTGGAGGCGACTGATGCTCGATCCCGCGCGTAGCTACGACCTGATCGGTGACGTGCACGGTTGCGCAATGACCCTTGAGCACTTGCTCGACCGGCTCGGTTATCACAAGCACGGTGGCGTCTGGCGCCATGCGTCGCGCATGGCGGTGTTCGTCGGCGACATCATCGACCGTGGCCCGCGAATTCGCGAGGCGTTGCACATCGTCCACGACATGGTCGAGGCCGGGCAGGCGCTGTGCATCATGGGCAACCACGAGTTCAACGCGCTGGGCTGGGTCACGCCGGCACTGCCCGGCAGTGGCAAGCAGTTCGTGCGCGAGCACACGCCGCGCCATGCCCGGCTGCTTCAGGAAACCCTGACCCAGTTCGAACATCATCCCGGCGACTGGCATGACTTCCAGCAATGGTTCTATGAGCTGCCGCTGTTCGTCGATGCCGGGCGTTTCCGGGTGGTGCATGCCTGCTGGGATGCCGGGCTGATTGAACCTTTGCGCCAGTTGTTTCCCGATGGCTGTATCGACGAGCACTTCCTCCAGGCTTCGGCCCAGTCGGGCTCATTTGCCTGCACCGTTTTCGACCGCTTGCTGCGCGGCACCGACATGCGCCTGCCTGACGGCCTGACCATGACCAGCGGCGATGGTCTGGTGCGGTCGTTCTTCCGTACCAAGTTCTGGGAAGACGATCCGCAAACCTACGGCGACATCGTCTTCCAGCCTGACGCCTTGCCGGACCCGGTGGCCCGCACACCGCTGTCTTCGACCGAGAAAAACATGCTGCTGCGTTACGGCATCGATGAACCGTTGCTGTTCGTCGGACATTATTGGCGCAGCGGTAAACCGGCACCGATCCGCCCGAACCTGGCGTGCCTGGATTACAGTGCCGTGCTCTACGGCAAACTGGTCGCCTATCGGCTGGATCAGGAAACGCGGCTCGATCCGCATAAATTCGTCTGGGTCGATGTCGAGCGGCCAGAGGTTCTGCGATGAGTGCAGTAGCGGTGTTGCGTCTGCCCCTGGCGGTAGACCTGAGCGGCTTCGTCAAATTGCTGGAACGCATGCAGGTGCCGCATCGGGTCAGCGAAGAGTCCGGTGAGCAGGTGTTGTGGGTGCCGCAGAACATCAGCGAAGACGTCCGTGCGCTCTACGAACGCTTCCCGGCGGGCGACCCCGATCAACAACTGGACATCCAGCCGGCGCAAACCCGAAAGCGTCCGGGGTTCGCCGAGCAGGTTCGCCACGCAAAAGCCACGGCGCTGGTGCTGATCCTGAGTCTGATCGTCGGTGCGATCACGTTGCTCGGCGACAATCTCGATACGCTGCGCTGGCTGACCTTCCTCGATTTCCGCGTCGTCGGCGAATACATCCATTTCGTGCCCCTGGCTGACAGCCTGGCGGCGGGGCAGTGGTGGCGACTGGTGACGCCGATGCTGATCCACTTCGGCATTTTGCACCTGGCCATGAACGGCATGTGGTACTGGGAGCTGGGACGACGCATCGAATCGCGCCAGGGCAGCATCAACCTGGTCGGGCTGACCCTGCTGTTCAGCCTCGTCTCCAACTACGTTCAGTTTGTTTTCAGCGGCCCGACCCTGTTCGGCGGATTGTCCGGGGTGCTTTACGGTCTGCTGGGGCATTGCTGGATCTTCCAGTTGCTGTCGCCGAACGCCGCTTACCGCCTGCCCCGTGGCGTGCTGGCGATGATGCTGGTGTGGTTGCTGCT
The DNA here is from genome assembly GCF_004307635.1 of Pseudomonas sp. Sample_22. Taxonomy (NCBI): domain Bacteria; kingdom Pseudomonadati; phylum Pseudomonadota; class Gammaproteobacteria; order Pseudomonadales; family Pseudomonadaceae; genus Pseudomonas; species Pseudomonas sp. Sample_22. The sequence goes on along the minus strand of NZ_RCNY01000081.1, from coordinate 266,029 downwards.
GTGCCTGTCCGGGCTGGTCTCGATGATCGGCTTCGGCGAAATCGCCAACGCGGCCCACGTCAGCGGGTTGCTCGTCGGATGCTTGACCGGTTTGTTGGGTGGTTTGTACAACCGCCGTAAACTGACCGTCTGAAACCGTTGTGTATAGAGAACGCGGAGACCCAATGTCCTCTTTTAACGAAATGATCAAGAACATCACCCCGGACATCTACCAGAGCCTGAAGCTGGCGGTGGAAATCGGTAAATGGTCCGACGGTGGCAAGCTCACCGCCGAGCAACGCGAACTGTCGCTGCAAGCGATGATCGCCTGGGAAATCCAGAATCTGCCCGAGGAAGAGCGTACTGGCTACATGGGTCCGCAAGAATGCAGCTCCAAGTCGATTCAAGTGCCCAACATCCTGTTCAAGTCGGATGCCATCCATTGATCGAGATTGGCCGCGGTGCAATCAGCAAAATGTCGGCGCGCCTGGACGGGCCGAACGTGCAATACGCATTTCGTCTGGGCGACGCAGAGGTTCCGGTCAACCCTTTGATCGGCACCACTGTGCGCCTGGAATATCTGGGAGCGATCCACTGCACCCATTGCGGACGCAAGACCAAAACCAGTTTCAGCCAGGGGTACTGTTACCCGTGCATGACCAAACTGGCCCAGTGTGACGTGTGCATCATGAGCCCCGAGCGCTGTCATTTCGACGCCGGCACCTGCCGGGAGCCGGAGTGGGGCGAGAAGTTCTGCATGACCGATCACATCGTCTACCTGTCGAATTCATCCGGGGTAAAGGTCGGCATCACCCGCGCTACCCAGTTGCCGACCCGCTGGATCGATCAGGGTGCCAGCCAGGCGTTGCCGATCATGCGGGTTTCCACACGCCAGCAATCGGGCTTCGTCGAAGACCTGTTCCGCAGCCAGGTAGCGGACAAGACCAACTGGCGTGCTTTGCTCAAGGGCGATGCAATATCGGTGGACCTGCCACAGATCCGTGACCAGTTGTTCGATCGCTGCGCCGAGGGCCTGCAAGGATTGCAGGAACGATTCGGCCTACAGGCGATCCAGACGATTGCCGACGTCGAACCGCTCGAAATCCGCTTTCCGGTCGAGCAGTATCCGGCGAAAATCGTCAGCTTCAACCTGGACAAGAATCCGATTGCCGAAGGCACGCTGATGGGGATCAAAGGCCAATACCTGATCTTCGACACCGGCGTGATCAATATTCGTAAGTACACGGCCTACCAGCTCGCCGTGCATAGTTAAGGACTCCAGCATGCGCACCGAACAACCGAAGATGATCTACCTCAAGGACTATCAGGCCCCTGAGTACCTGATTGACGAAACGCACCTGACCTTCGAGTTGTTCGAGGACCACAGCCTGGTCCACGCGCAACTGGTGATGCGCCGCAACCCCGAACGCGGTCCGGGCCTGCCGCCGCTGGTGCTGGATGGCCAGCAACTGGAACTGCTATCGGTCACGCTGGCCGATCAGGCGCTTACAGCGGCGCAATATCAACTGACCGACAATCACCTGACCCTGCACCCGACCAGCGCTACCTTCACGGTCGATACCAGCGTCAAGATCCATCCTGAAACCAATACCGCGCTGGAAGGCCTGTACAAGTCCGGCACGATGTTCTGCACCCAGTGCGAAGCCGAAGGTTTCCGCAAGATCACCTATTACCTCGACCGCCCGGACGTGATGAGCAAGTTCACCACCACCGTGGTCGCCGAGCAGCACAGTTATCCGGTGCTGCTGTCCAACGGCAATCCGATTGCCAGCGGCCCCGGCGAAGATGGCCGGCACTGGGCGACCTGGGAAGACCCGTTCATGAAGCCGGCGTACCTGTTCGCGTTGGTGGCGGGTGATTTGTGGTGCGTCGAAGACACCTTCACCACCATGACCGAGCGCACCGTGGCGCTGCGCATTTATGTCGAGCCGGAAAACATCGACAAATGCCAGCACGCCATGAACAGCCTGAAGAAGTCCATGCGCTGGGACGAAGAGGTCTACGGTCGCGAGTACGACCTGGACATCTTCATGATCGTCGCTGTGAACGACTTCAACATGGGCGCCATGGAGAACAAAGGTCTCAACATCTTCAACTCCAGCGCCGTGCTGGCCCGCGCCGAAACCGCCACCGACGCCGCGCATCAGCGGGTCGAAGCGATCGTCGCCCACGAATATTTCCACAACTGGTCGGGCAACCGCGTGACCTGCCGCGATTGGTTCCAGTTGTCGCTCAAGGAAGGCTTTACCGTATTCCGCGATTCGCATTTCTCCGCCGACATGAACTCGGCGACGGTCAAGCGCATCCAGGACGTGGCGTACCTGCGTACCCACCAGTTCGCCGAAGACGCCGGCCCCATGGCTCACGCCGTGCGCCCGGACAGCTTCATCGAGATTTCCAACTTCTATACCCTGACCGTGTACGAAAAGGGTTCGGAAGTGGTCGGCATGATCCATACCTTGCTTGGCGCCGAAGGCTTCCGTAAAGGCAGCGACCTGTACTTTGAGCGCCACGACGGCCAGGCCGTGACCTGCGACGACTTCATCAAGGCCATGGAAGACGCCAACGGCGTGGACCTGACCCAGTTCAAGCGCTGGTACAGCCAGGCGGGCACGCCACGACTGGCAGTGAGCGAGTCCTACGACGCTGCAGCAAAAACCTACAGCCTGACCTTCCGCCAGAGCTGCCCGCAGACTCCGGACAAGGTCGAAAAACTGCCGTTCGTGATCCCGGTGGAGCTCGGTCTGCTGGACAGCAAGGGTGCTGAAATAGCCCTGCGTCTGGCTGGTGAAGCGTCGGCGCAAGGCACCTCGCGGGTGATCTCGGTGACCGAAGCCGAGCAGACATTCACCTTCGTCGACATCGCCGAACAGCCGCTGCCATCGCTGCTACGCGGCTTTTCGGCCCCGGTGAAACTGAGCTTCCCGTACAGCCGCGATCAGCTGATGTTCCTCATGCAGCACGACAGCGACGGTTTCAACCGCTGGGATGCCGGCCAGCAATTGTCGGTGCAGGTGTTGCAGGAATTGATCGCCCAGCAACAGAAGGGCGAAGCGCTGGTGCTGGATCAGCGTCTGGTTTCAGCCTTGCGTACCGTGCTGTCCGATGAGTCGCTGGATCAGGCGATGGTCGCCGAAATGCTTTCGCTGCCAAGCGAAGCTTATTTGGCCGAAATCAGTGAAGTGGCCGATGTAGACGCCATCCACACCGCCCGCGAGTTTGCCCGCAAGCAGTTGGCGGATGCGCTGTTCGAGGCCTTGTGGCTGCGTTATCAGGCCAACCGCGACTTGTCCAAGCAAACCCCGTATGTGGCCGAAGCCGAACATTTCGCCCGCCGTGCCTTGCAGAACATCGCGCTGTCGTACCTGATGCTCAGCGGCAAGCCAGAAGTATTGGCCGCGACACTGGAGCAGTTCGCCGCGTGCGACAACATGACCGAACGCCTGACCGCCCTCGCGGTGTTGGTCAACTCGCCCTTCGAAGAGCAAAAAGCCAAGGCACTGGCGAGCTTCGCCGAGCACTTCAAGGACAATCCGTTGGTCATGGATCAGTGGTTCAGTGTCCAGGCCGGCAGTACGTTGCCGGGCGGGCTGGAGCGGGTCAAGGCATTGATGCAGCACCCGGCGTTCAACATCAAGAACCCGAACAAGGTGCGGGCGTTGATCGGTGCGTTTGCCGGGCAGAACCTGATCAATTTCCATGCGGCGGATGGTTCCGGGTATCGCTTCCTGGCGGATCTGGTGATCGAGTTGAACGGCTTCAATCCGCAGATTGCTTCTCGCCAGTTGGCGCCTTTGACTCGCTGGCGCAAGTATGACAATGCGCGTCAGGCGTTGATGAAGGGCGAGCTGGAGCGGATTTTGAATTCGGGGCAGTTGTCCAGTGATGTGTTTGAGGTGGTGAGCAAGAGTTTGGCTTGATGTTGGATCTTGACCTTGGCGGCCTTTGGGTCGACCAGGTTCTGGGTTGTTTTTTGTGTATATCCGTTGCTTCGGTAACGGCCACTTATGGTTTCGCCCTTACGGCGACTCACTTTTTTACAAGCGCCTAAAAAAGTAAGCAAAAAACGCTCGCCCCTGACGTACGGCCCCTCGCTGGGGCTCGGGGTACCTTCGCTCCGGCATTCATCCGGGGGCATCGCCTCCGGTCTGCTTCGCGACGACCTCCTCTCGATGTGTGCGGCTTCGCCGCACGGCGCTACGCGCCCACCCCCGGATGAACGCCTCCACTCAGCCTGCCGATGGGGCGGGTGAATCAAGATCAAAAGCTGCAGGCGAGCTAACGCTCGGCCTGTTGAGTGGTTAGAAGCAACGGCGGTTGTATGGCGTTCTGCTTTTGCTTTTGCTTTTGCTTTTGCTTTTGCTCTTGCTCTTCTGTGGGAGCTGGCTTGCCAGCGATGACCGCCTGCCAGCCGACCAATCTCTACCAGATGCCCCCAATCCCATTGTAGGAGCCAGCCTGCTGGCGATGACGGTCTCACAGCCAACCAATTCTTGCCAGATGTACTCCTCCCCTGTGGGAGCTGGCTTGCCAGCGATGACGACCTGCCAGCCAACAAACCTCCACCATATGCCATCAATCCCATTGCAGGAGCGAGCCTGCTCGCGAAAAACGCCCAGACACCCTGATCATCCAGACAGGGCACGTCATCGTTAACGACCATCGCCAGCAGGGCTGGCTCCTACAGGGGAGAATCAATGCCCAACCCAACCTATCAGGCCGGCCGGTAGGCCGCCTCGCTTCGGCTCTTGATCTTTTGCCCCTTCGGCAGGCCGAGCGTAGGTGTTCATCTGGGGGGGGGCGCGTAGCGCCGTGCGGCGAAGCCGCACACATCGAGAGGAGGTCGTCGCGAAGCAGACCGTAGGCGATGCCCCCGGATGGACACCGTAGCGAGGGAACACCGAGCCCCAGCGAGGTGCCGTACGCCGGGGCAAAGCCTTTTGGTTCCTTTTTGGCGTTTGAAAAAGGGACTCGCTGTAAGAGCGAAACCATAAGTCGCCGTTACCGCAGCAACGGATATGTACACAACCAAACATAAGCCGCCGTTATCGCAGCAACGGATATGTACTCCGACCAAAAACACCCAATCACCCCACCTGATACCCCACCATTCAGAAAAAACAACCACCCCTGCGGTTAACAAAACATAACGTGCCGTCGATTGTCAGCCCTTCGAAAACACCGATAGGATAAGCCAGCTTCCGAAGGGGCTCTGGATTGCGGGTTTCAGGTCTATGCTCTGAAACAGGTAATCCCGGTCAGCACCCTTGCGGCGCCCAGAAAGGTTGAATGACCTAACAATAATAATGGGGGAAGGTCTATGAGTGAGCCTGTCATGGGTGTGGGTATCTGCCGCCCGCTGGCATTACGCAAATTCGCGTTGCTGGCTACAGCGCTCTCGCTGTTGGGCGCTGCCATGCTGTCAGCACCTGTGCTGGCCGCGGCTGCGCCGGCATCCGACGTTGTTTATTCCATTGAATCGGCCAAGGCCAGCAAAAGCCTGATGCTCGATGTCGTCCACGCTGGCAAGCGCCTGGTGGCGGTCGGGGATCGTGGGCATATTCTGTATTCTGATGACCAGGGTGCTACCTGGATGCAAGCCAAGGTCCCGACCCGGGCATTGCTGACCTCGGTGTTTTTCGTCGATGACCAGCACGGCTGGGCGGTCGGCCATGATGCACAGATCCTCGCCAGCGAGGACGGCGGTGTCACCTGGACCAAGCAATTCGAAGACCTCAAGCGTGAGTCGCCATTGCTCGACGTCTGGTTTCAGGACGTCAACAAAGGTTTTGCCGTAGGCGCTTACGGCGCATTGCTGGAAACCAGCGATGGCGGCAAGCACTGGGAAGACGTCAGTGATCGCCTGGACAACGAAGACCAGTTCCACCTCAACGCCATCGCCGCCGTCAAGGATTCCGGTCTGTTCATCGTCGGTGAGCAGGGCAGCATGTTCCGCTCCGCCGACTGGGGCCAGACCTGGGAAAAACTTGAAGGCCCTTACGAAGGCTCGCTGTTTGGTGTGATCGGCACCGCGCAACCTTCTACCCTCTTGGCGTATGGCCTGCGTGGCAATCTGTATCGCTCGACCGATTTCGGTAGCAACTGGGAACAGATCGAGTTGAAGGCTGAGCGCGGCGATCTGGAGTTCGGTCTGTCCGGCGGCACGCTGCTCGAAGACGGCTCCATCGTGATTGTCGGTAACGGCGGTTCGGTGATTCGCAGCAGCGACGATGGTGAAACCTTCAAAGTGGTCAACCGCGCGGATCGTATTTCCGTCTCGGCGGTCACGGCGGCAGGCAATGGCAATCTGGTTCTGGCAGGACAGGGTGGCGTTCGCGTCACTTCGCCGAACGGCACCGAGTCGGGCAAATGAGCCAGGTTAATAATAAGAAGGCGCAGCTATGACTTCCTTGAGTACTCATCACCAGGAAAAGGCGACACTCCTTGAGCGCCTGATCTTCAACAACCGCCCGGCAGTGATCTTCATCTGCCTGTTGGTCAGTATTTTCCTGTTCTGGCAGGCGACGCTGATTCGTCCGTCCACCAGCTTCGAAAAAATGATCCCGCTCGAGCACCCCTTCATCCAGAAGATGATGGAGCATCGCAACGATCTGGCGAACCTGGGCAACACCGTGCGGATCTCGGTGGAAGCCACCGATGGCGACATCTTCTCCAAGGAATACATGGAGACCCTGCGCCAGATCAACGACGAAGTGTTCTACATTTCCGGCGTTGACCGTTCCGGCCTCAAGTCGCTGTGGAGTCCGAGCGTACGCTGGACCGAAGTGACTGAGGAGGGCTTTGCCGGGGGTGAAGTGATCCCGCAGAGCTATAACGGCTCCCAGGCCAGCCTCGACATGCTGCGCAACAACGTCCTCAAGTCCGGGCAGGTCGGTCGCCTGGTGGCCAACGACTTCAAGTCGAGCATCGTCGACATCCCGTTGCTGGAGGCCTATCCGGACCCGCAGGACCAGGGCAAGTTGCTGGCCCTGGACTATCGCAAGTTCTCCCATGAGCTTGAAGACAAGATCCGCAACAAGTTCGAAGCGCAGAACCCCAACATCAAGATCCACATCGTCGGTTTCGCCAAGAAGGTCGGTGACCTGATCGATGGCCTGGTGATGGTGGTGATGTTCTTCGGGGTCGCGTTTGTCATTACCCTGATCCTGCTCTACTGGTTCACCAACTGCATGCGCAGTACCGTGGCGGTGTTGAGTACGACGCTGGTGGCGGTGGTCTGGCAATTGGGCCTGATGCACTTCTTCGGTTTCGGTCTTGATCCTTATTCGATGCTGGTGCCGTTCCTGATCTTCGCCATCGGTATTTCCCACGGCGTGCAGAAAATCAACGGCATCGCCCTGCAATCCAGTGAGGCGGACAACGCCCTGACCGCAGCGCGCCGGACTTTCCGCCAGCTGTTCCTGCCCGGGATGATCGCGATCCTCGCCGATGCCGTGGGCTTCATCACGCTGCTGATCATTGATATCGGCGTGATTCGCGAGCTGGCCATCGGTGCTTCCATCGGTGTGGCGGTGATCGTGTTCACCAACCTGATCCTGTTGCCGGTAGCGATTTCCTATGTCGGCATCAGCAAGCGCGCAGTTGCGCGCAGCAAGAAAGATGCGACTCGCGAACATCCGTTCTGGCGCTTGCTGTCGAACTTCGCCAGCCCGAAAGTCGCACCAGTATCCATCGCGCTGGCACTGATCGCGTTCGGCGGCGGCCTCTGGTACAGCCAGAACCTGAAAATCGGTGACCTCGACCAGGGTGCGCCGGAGCTGCGTCCGGACTCGCGCTACAACAAGGACAACAACTTCATCATCAACAACTATTCCACCAGCTCTGACGTGTTGGTGGTGATGGTCAAGACCAAGTCCGAAGGCTGCTCACGCTACGAAGCCATGGCGCCGATCGACGAGCTGATGTGGAAGATGCAGAACACCGAGGGCGTGCAGTCGGCGATTTCCCTGGTGACCGTGTCCAAGCAAATGATCAAGGGCATGAACGAAGGCAACCTCAAGTGGGAAACCCTGTCGCGCAACCCGGACGTGCTGAACAACTCGATTGCCCGGGCCGATGGCCTGTACAACAACAGTTGCTCGCTGGCACCGGTGCTGGTGTTCCTCAACGATCACAAGGCTGAAACCCTGGATCGCGCGGTCCACGCCGTGCAGGACTTCGCCAAGGAACACAACACCGAGAACCTGGAGTTCATCCTGGCTGCCGGTAACGCCGGGATCGAGGCTGCCACCAACGAAGTGATCAAGAAGTCCGAGTTGACCATCCTGATCCTGGTGTACATCTGCGTAGCGGTCATGTGCATGATCACCTTCCGTTCCTGGGCGGCGACCTTGTGCATCGTGCTGCCGCTGGTGCTGACCTCGGTGCTCGGCAACGCCCTGATGGCATTCATGGGCATCGGCGTGAAAGTGGCGACCCTGCCAGTGGTGGCGCTCGGGGTGGGGATTGGTGTGGACTACGGCATCTACATCTACAGCCGTCTGGAAAGTTTCCTGCGTGCCGGTCTGCCGTTGCAGGAAGCCTATTACCAGACTCTGAAATCCACCGGTAAAGCCGTATTGTTCACCGGCCTGTGCCTGGCCATCGGCGTGTGCACCTGGATCTTCTCGGCTATCAAGTTCCAGGCCGACATGGGTCTGATGCTGACCTTCATGTTGCTGTGGAACATGTTCGGTGCGCTGTGGCTGTTGCCGGCACTGGCGCGATTCCTGATCAAGCCGGAGAAACTGGCAGGGCAGAAGGGCAATTCGTTGTTCGCTCACTGATTCACGCTGCAATGAAAAAGCCGCAACCCTGGTTGCGGCTTTTTTGCATCTGAAGATCGACACACTTCCTGTGGGAGCTGGCTTGCCAGCGATTGCGGTTTAACATTGAACGATGATGTAACTGATAAGCCGCCATCGCTGGCAAGCCAGCTCCCACAGGAATAGTGGTGGTCAGGTGGGATCGCTACCCAGCACGACATTCAACGCACTGCGCGCATCATCCAGCTGCACCAGCGTCGCATGCCGCGCACCCAGGGCGTCGCGGTTTTCGATGGCGGTGAGAATCGCCTTGTGCCGTGGCAACGCCAGTTCATGCAGGTTCGGGCGTTGGTTGGAATGCTTCAAGGCCTCGGCGATGGCCACCGACAGCATGTTGCACAGGTTGGCCAGCAAGTCGTTGTGGGTAGCGTCGGCAATGCGGCTGTGGAAATCCAGGTCCGGTTGCAGCAAGGCTTCAGGCGTCGGCGCGGTTTCCATGCGTTGGTAGGCTTCGCCGATCGCGGCGATGTCGTCGTCGGTGGCGAACTGCGCGGCGAGGGCGGCGGCCGCCGGTTCGATGATGCTGCGTACACTGGTCAACAGATTGAAGAATTCATTTTGCGGGCTGCTTTGCATCAGCCAATGCAACACGTCCGGGTCGAGCATGTGCCATTCCCGACGTGGTTTGACCACGGTGCCCACTCGCGGGCGGGAGTACACCAGACCCTTGGCAACCAGCACCCGTGTGGCTTCACGCAGGACTGGCCGACTGACCGCATATTCTTCACACAGCAACGCCTCTGCGGGCAGTTTGTCGTCTGGCAGGAAGCGTCCGGAGACGATCTGCATGCCCAATTCCTGGACGATACGCGAGTGCATGCTTTTGCGGTCGGAGGGTTTGCGGTAATCCATGGGGAGTGGCGCGGTCCTGTGCGTGGAGGTGCTGCGCATGATAGCAGGCACGACACAATCTTGAGGCGGATTGATCGTTCCCACGCTCCGCGTGGGAATGCAGCCAGGGACGCTCTGCGTCCCAAGTCAACAGCCGAACGCGGAGCGTCCGTTGAGTCATTCCCACGCGGAGCGTGGGAACGATCGGTGGAGAGGGGTCAGTGAGAATGACGCGGTACTTCGGCTCCGCGGCAGCCGACCAGGAAGTCGAAGTCGCAGCCTTGATCAGCCTGCAACACATGGTCGATGTACAGCTGACGGTAACCGCCTACCAGCAATTGCTGCGGTGGTTGCAGGTCGGCCATGCGTGCGGCCAGTTCCGCATCCGGGATGTCCAGGTGCAGCCGGCCGCTGGCGCAGTCGAGCTCGATCCAGTCGCCTTCTTTTACCGTCGCCAACGGACCGCCCGCAGCGGCTTCAGGGGCAACGTGCAGGACCACGGTGCCATACGCGGTGCCACTCATGCGTGCATCGGAAATGCGCACCATGTCGGTCACGCCCTGAGCCAGCAACTTGGCCGGCAAGCCCATGTTGCCGACTTCAGCCATGCCCGGATAACCCTTCGGCCCGCAATTCTTCATGACCAGAATCGAGTTGGCATCCACGTCCAGCTCCGGGTCGTTGATCCGCGCCTTGTACATGTCGAAATTCTCGAACACCACGGCGCGTCCACGATGCTGCATCAATTCAGGCGTCGCGGCGGACGGCTTGAGTACCGCGCCCAGTGGCGCCAGGTTGCCGCGCAGCACGCAGATACCGCCGTCGGCACGGATCGGGTTGTCGAGGGTGCGAATCACTTCGTCTTCGCCATAGATCGGCGCATCCTTGGTGTTCTCGCCAATGGACTTGCCGTTCACGGTCAAAGCATTCGGGTTGGGGATCAGGTTGGCCTCGCCGAGGCGACGCAGTACCGCAGGCAGACCGCCGGCGTAGTAGAACTCTTCCATCAGGAAGCGCCCGGACGGTTGCAGGTCGACGATGGTCGGCATGCCGCGACCGATGCGGGTCCAGTCGTCCAGATCCAGTTCCACGCCGATGCGCCCGGCGATGGCTTTCAAATGGATCACCGCGTTGGTCGAGCCACCAATGGCCGCGTTCACACGAATAGCGTTTTCGAAGGCTTCCTTGGTCAGGATCTTCGACAGTTTCAGGTCTTCGCGGACCATCTCCACCGCGCGCATGCCGGACATGTGCGCCAGCACATAACGGCGTGCATCCACGGCCGGAATCGCGGCGTTGTGGGGCAGGGAAGTACCGAGGGCTTCCGCCATGCAGGCCATGGTCGAGGCGGTGCCCATGGTGTTGCAGGTGCCGGCCGAGCGGGACATGCCGCCCTCGGCTGCAAGGAAGTCGTCAATGGTGATGGTGCCAGCCTTGACCTGTTCGCTGAGCTGCCAGACCACCGTGCCCGAGCCGATGTCCTTGCCCTTGTGTTTGCCGTTGAGCATCGGCCCGCCGGTGACGACGATGGCCGGCACGTCGCAACTGGCGGCGCCCATCAGTAATGCAGGGGTAGTCTTGTCGCAACCGGTCAACAGCACCACACCGTCAATCGGGTTGCCGCGAATCGCTTCTTCAACGTCCATGCTCGCCAGGTTGCGGGTGAGCATGGCGGTCGGGCGCAGGTTGGATTCGCCGTTGGAGAACACCGGGAATTCCACCGGGAAGCCCCCGGCCTCGATCACCCCGCGTTTGACGTGTTCCGCGATCTGGCGGAAATGCGCGTTGCATGGGGTCAGTTCCGACCAGGTATTGCAGATGCCGATGATCGGCTTGCCGTGGAACTGGTGGTCGGCGATGCCCTGATTCTTCATCCAGCTGCGGTACATGAAGCCGTTCTTGTCGGCGGTGCCAAACCATTGGGCGGAGCGCAGGGTGGGTTTCTTATCAGACATGATCGATTCTCTTATTGTATGACTATATTGTTCGAGCTGAGGCGTAACATAAGCTCAAATTCGCCGCTTTGGAAGTGTTGTTGAGTAAATAGTATTACTATATAGTCATTTTCAGCGGAGGGATGGTCCTGGCGATTTGTCGCGAGAGGCGTCCCCCGAGGTTCTATAAAAACAACAATCGGAGACCGATCTCATGAGCCAGGAACTGCGGCTTATTCGTCGCATCACGCTGAAACTGATTCCCTTCCTGATCCTGCTGTACCTGATCGCCTATGTGGATCGCTCCGCAGTGGGCTTCGCCAAATTGCACATGGGCGCCGACATCGGTCTGGGCGACGCGGCCTACGGTCTCGGTGCAGGGCTGTTCTTCATTGGTTACTTCCTGCTGGAAATCCCCAGCAACCTGATGCTCGACCGCTTCGGCGCGCGGCGCTGGTTTGCGCGGATCATGGTCACCTGGGGTGCAATCACCATTGGCATGGCGTTCGTACAAGGGCCGAACAGCTTCTACGTCATGCGGTTTTTGCTCGGTGCCGCCGAAGCGGGTTTCTTCCCTGGCGTTCTGTACTACATCACCCAGTGGTTCCCGGTTCGCCATCGCGGCAAGATCCTCGGGCTGTTCATCCTGTCCCAACCCATTGCCATGATGATCACCGGTCCCGTGTCCGGCGGCTTGTTGGGCATGGACGGTGTGCTTGGGCTGCACGGCTGGCAGTGGCTGTTCATCGTTATCGGCGCCCCGGCGATCCTGCTGACCTGGCCCGTGTTGCGCTGGTTGCCTGACGGCCCTCAGCAAGTGAAGTGGATGGACCAGGCGGAAAAGGACTGGCTGACCGGCGAACTGAAAAAAGACCTCGAAGCGTACGGCCAGACCCGTCACGGCAATCCTTTGCACGCGCTCAAGGACAAGCGCGTGTTGCTGTTGGCGCTGTTCTACCTGCCGGTGACCTTGAGCATTTATGGCCTCGGTTTGTGGTTGCCGACGTTGATCAAGCAGTTCGGCGGCAGCGATCTGGTGACCGGGTTCGTGTCATCGGTGCCGTACATTTTCGGGATCATCGGCCTGTTGATCATTCCGCGCAGTTCCGACCGATTGAATGATCGCTATGGCCATCTGGCGGTGCTCTATGTACTGGGCGCCATCGGCCTGTTCCTCAGTGCCTGGCTGTCGGTGCCAGTGCTGCAACTGGCAGCACTGTGCCTGGTGGCGTTCGCGCTGTTCTCCTGTACGGCGGTGTTCTGGACCTTGCCGGGCCGGTTCTTCGCCGGTGCCAGTGCGGCGGCGGGGATTGCGCTGATCAACTCGGTGGGCAACCTCGGCGGCTACATCGGCCCGTTCGTCATTGGTGCGCTCAAGGAATACACCGGCAACCTGGCTTCCGGCCTGTATTTCCTGTCGTGCGTGATGGTGTTCGGGCTGATCTTGACTGGCGTGGTTTATCGGTTGCTGGAGCGCAAGCATGTGCTGCCGACGGATGAGTTTGCGGCCAGTGCACGTGGCGCGACCCGTACCTGACACAAAACCGGAAATCACCACCATCCCTGTGGGAGCGGGCTTGCCCGCGATAGCAATTGATCTGGCACATCAATGTTGAATGTGCAGCCGTCATCGCGGGTAAGCCCGCTCCCACAGGGAACTGAAGTGTTTGGAATAACAGGAGAAATTTCATGCGTTTGGTTCAATTCGAATTAAGTAACGGCGAACGCCGCGTTGGTGTGGTCGAGGATGGCCTGGTGTGCGAAGTGCAAGACGCCCGCACCGTTCGCGACCTGGCCCTGGCGGCTATCGAGGCAGGCGTTGGCCTTGAGCAACAAGTACTAGCCTTGGGCCTGGGGATCAGCCACGATTACGCGCAACTGCTGACACAACTGCGCATCCTGCCACCGCTGGATCACCCGGACCCTGCGCACATGCTGGTCAGCGGCACCGGCCTGACCCACTTGGGCAGCGCCTCGGCCCGGGACAAGATGCACCAGCAGGCCGGTGACGAAGCGGCGATGACCGACACCATGCGCATTTTCAAGTGGGGCGTGGAGGGCGGTAAACCCGCCGCAGGTCAGGCGGGTGTACAACCGGAATGGTTCTACAAGGGCGACGGCAGCATCGTTGTGCGTCCCGGCCAGCCATTCCCGTTGCCGCCGTTTGCCGAAGACGCCGGTGAGGAACCGGAACTCAGCGGCCTGTATGTCATCGGCCATGACGGCAAACCGTATCGCCTCGGTTTCGCCGTGGGCAACGAATTCTCCGATCACGTCATGGAGCGCAAGAATTACCTTTATCTGGCCCACTCGAAACTGCGCAGTTGCAGTTATGGTCCGGAGTTGCGGGTCGGTGAATTGCCCCAGCATCTGGCCGGCACCAGCCGAATCCTGCGCGACGGCGAAGTCCTGTGGCAGAACGAGTTCCTCAGCGGCGAAGCCAACATGTGCCACAGCCTGGCGAACCTTGAGTTCCACCATTTCAAATACAGCCAATTCCTGCGCCCGGGGGATGTGCACATTCACTTCTTCGGCACTGCAACGCTGTCGTTCGCCGATGGCGTGCGCACGCAACCGGGGGATGTGTTCGAGATCAGCCAGGCTGAATTCGGCGCGCCGCTGATCAATGGCATCGCACCGGTTGCAGCAGCGTTCGAGCCCGGCACCGTTGGCACACTTTGAGGAATATTGAATGTCCCTGATTCTTGGTCACAACTACATCGGCGGCCAGCGCAGTGCGTTGGGCAACATCAAACTGCAGAGTGTCGACGCCGAAACCGGCGAGGCATTGCCCCATGATTTTATCCAGGCCACACCGGAGGAAGTCGATGCAGCCGCCAAGGCTGCCGCTGCCGCGTTCCCGGGTTACCGCAGCTTGAGCGCAGAGCGGCGCGCGCAGTTCCTGGACGCGATTGCCTCTGAGCTGGATGCGCTGGGTGATGATTTCGTCTCTCTGGTTTGCCGCGAAACGGCACTGCCGGCAGCGCGGATCATTGGCGAACGGGGCCGCACCAGTGGCCAGATGCGTCTGTTCGCCAACGTGCTGCGTCGCGGCGATTTCTACGGTGCGCGTATCGACAAGGCACTGCCGGACCGTCAACCGCTGCCGCGTCCCGACCTGCGCCAGTACCGTATCGGTCTTGGCCCGGTGGCGGTATTCGGCGCCAGTAATTTTCCCTTGGCGTTCTCGACTGCCGGTGGCGACACCGCGTCGGCATTGGCTGCCGGTTGCCCGGTGGTGTTCAAGGCCCACAGTGGCCACATGGCAACGGCCGAGCACGTCGCTGACGCGATCATCCGGGCGGCGGAAAAAACCTCGATGCCGGCCGGTGTGTTCAACATGATTTATGGCGGTGGGGTCGGCGAAGCGCTGGTCAAGCACCCGGCGATTCAGGCGGTGGGCTTTACCGGGTCGCTCAAGGGCGGTCGGGCATTGTGCGATATGGCCGCGGCGCGCCCTCAACCGATTCCGGTGTTCGCCGAAATGTCGAGCATCAACCCGGTTATCCTCCTGCCCGAGGCGTTGCAGGTGCGTACCGAGACCATTGCCCGTGAGCTGGCGGCCTCGGTAGTGCAAGGTTGCGGCCAGTTCTGCACCAATCCGGGGTTAGTGATTGGTATTCGCTCGCCTCAGTTCAGCGCGTTCCAAAAACTGCTGGCCGATGTGATGGCGGATCAACCGGCGCAAACCATGCTCAATGCCGGGACGCTGGCCAGCTACGGCAAAGGCCTGCAAAAGCTCCTCGATCATCCGGGCATCGAGCAACTGACGGGTCAACCGCAGCAGGGACGCCGGGCGCAACCCCAGTTGTTCAAGGCTGATGTCAGTTTGTTGATCAACGGCGATGAAGTACTGCAGGAGGAAGTGTTCGGGCCGACCACCGTCGTCGTCGAAGTGGCGGATCAAGCGCAGCTGAGCGCTGCGTTGAACGGCCTGCACGGTCAACTGACAGCGACCATCATCGGCGAACAGGCGGACTTCCAGCAGTTCAGCGAACTGACGGCGTTGCTGGAACTGAAGGTCGGTCGAATCCTGCTCAATGGCTATCCGACCGGGGTCGAAGTGTGTGATTCGATGGTCCATGGCGGGCCGTATCCGGCGACCTCGGATGCCCGCGGCACGTCGGTGGGCACCCTGGCGATCGATCGTTTCCTGCGCCCGGTATGTTTCCAGAACTACCCGGACAACCTGCTGCCGGATGCCCTGAAAAATGCCAATCCGTTGCGCATTCAGCGGCTGGTGGATGGCAAGCCATCGCGCGAGGCCATCTAACGACCGGGTTCCCTGTGGGAGCGAGCTTGCTCGCGATGACGGTGTATCAGTCAACGCAATTGTTGGCTGACATACCGTCATCGCGGGCAAGCCCGCTCCCACAGGTTTGTGTGGAACAATCATCAAGTGCATGAGCTATCATTGCGTTTTTCCCATTCAAAGATCGACTGCCATGACAGCTGCAACCGACACCTTGCTCAACGCCCTCGAACACTGCGGGATGGTGGAAATCGATGGGCTGCATGCCTTCGAATTCGCCCTCGATGAGGACGACAATCTGCACATCGAATGCATGGATGGCCGCAATGCGTTGCACTGGGAGTTCACCCCGGCGCAGATCCAGGCCGCGACGTTCGACGCCACACTGCAAAGCTGGCTGATCAGCGATAACAACGGCGAACACCGACTGGTGTGCCTCGGCGATGTCGTCAGTGGCGACAACGACGACGATGAACCTGCGGATGAATAAGCTGTGGCCACTGTTAATCGCCGGCAGCATGGGCGCGATGGGCGTTCAGGCAACGTGGGCCGATGATTATCAATTGCTCGTGGGTTCGTACACCGGTGGTCAGAGCCAAGGCATTTACCGGCTCAATTTTGACAGCGCAACCGGGCAGATCGCCGCCAGGCCCGTGCAAGTCATTCAAAGCGAAAACCCGTCGTGGCTGACCCTTTCCAAGGATCAGCGGCACCTGTTTGTGGTCAACGAAAACGGCCCGGGCCAGAAAGATCCGGTTGGGCGTGTCAGCAGCTACTCGATTGACCCGAAAAGCCAGGCACTGAGCCTGATCAATCAGGTGCAGAGCCTGGGCAATGAGCCGACGCATTCGAGCTTGAGCAACGATGCCAGCCATTTGTTCGTCAGCAATTATTCGGTGGCCGAAGACCCGGGCGGGACCCTGGCGGTGTTGCCGATCGGCGCTGATGGCGCGCTCAAGCCCGTGGTGCAGATGAGCAGTCACCCGGCCAGTCGGGTCAATGCCGAGCGGCAGATGTCAGCGCACGTGCATTCGACGGTTCCATCGCCCGATGGCAAGTTCGTGTTCTCCAATGACCTGGGTGCGGACAAGGTTTTTGTCTACCGTTTCGACCCAAAGGCCAATCCGCAACTGCCGTTGACCCCGGCCACGCCAGCTTTCGTCCAGCTACCGCCCGGTAGCGGTCCGCGGCATCTGCTGTTCAGCGCCGATGGCAACCACGCTTGGTTGACCATGGAAATGAGCGCCCAGGTCGCCGTGTTCGACTACCGCGATGGCAAGCTTGAACAAACGCAGCTCGTTGAGCTGGCAGCCGGTCAGCCGGTTACCGACAAAGCCGCTGCTGCGCTGCACAGCTCGGCCGACGGCAAATTCCTCTACGTCAGTAACCGTGGCACCGCCAATCAGTTGCTGGTGTTCGCCATCGACCCGGCGACCGGCCATCTCAAGGAGCTGCAACGCCGAGCGGTGGAGGGCGATCATCCGCGTGAATTCAGCCTCGATCCAAGCGGCAAGTTCGTGCTGATCGCCAACCAGAAAAGTAACCAGATTGTCGTCCTCGAACGCGATGCCAACACCGGTTTGCTGGGCAAGACCGTACAAAAACTGCCGATGGACGCCCCGAGCGACCTCAGGTTTTTGCTGCGACAATAGGCCGCAGGCCCCGGTTTGCGGGGCCTGCGTCTTTCTATCAATGAGGCTGATATGTGGTAATGCTACAAAGCATTTCAAGGCCTCGTTCTTCGAGGGTTAAGTTTGCTTCACGGCCCCACCGGGCATGCAAGCCAACTGACTTCGAGGAATACAGCATGAACTTCAATCTCTTCTCCGTAATCGCCGCGTCCGCCATCTCTGCCACCGTGGCTCTGCCAGCCAGCGCCAACGTTGAAATCAGCGACAAAAAATCCCACACCCAGAGCTACACCCAGAAATACTTGCAACAAAGCGCTAACTTCTACGCCGCGCTGGATCACAAAACCCAGCACTGAAATTTCCTTTCTGCTGCCTTTATGCAGGAGCGAAGTCACTTGCCGATCGAGGTTCCACCACTCGAAAAGCGCTGAAGTGATGTCGCTCCTGCATAACGCATTTACGACAGCATCAAATTGCCATCAAGGTATCGCTTGATATCATCTGGCCAGCGGTTTAAATTTGGCGCGAATTTATTGACTCCTTCCCAAGAAAAGGATCGACAATATGGCGATGCGTCTGGCCGTGGTTTTGCTGTTTCTCTATTCGACCCCGATTCTGTCAGCGGCAGAGCCGATTTCCGGCGAACCTGACGCGGCCCGCGAGCGCATGATCAGTTTTATTGAAGACTGAGATAGTCTGGCTTAATGATCAACGAAGTTGATATCTGGTATAGACGAGACTCGTTGGTTCTTGGGGCTGTTTTGATTGAATCTGTGGACTCTGAAACATGTCCACGGAGTTCATCATGGCCCACGCAATCATCACTTCCGCCAAACGCGGCGCCTATGTGGCTATCGGTCTTTACCTGGTCATGGTGCTGGTTGTCAGTCTTTCGCCGCAGTCACAACAAACCTACGAAGCGCCGATTCAGGTCGCCCATCCTGGTATCCAGTTTGAACACCGCGCCCAACAGGCGATGGTCGATCAGGCTGACCTCGCAGGAGTCGGCGGAGCATGAACAGATGCAAACTCTTGGTCATCGCCTTCCTGGCTTTCATCACCAATGGATTTTCCTTGCTGGGGATCGGGCAAGGTTCGATAGGTGGTGTAGCGCGGGCCATCGAAGCTAACCACAACATTGCGCGCAATATCGAGATCGCCAAGGGCATGGGCCTGCTGGCCGGTAATCCGCCAGTCGAACCTGAGAGCAGTTTTTTCGGGCCGTTCCAGGTCGATTGCTCGGTGATCGGAATGTGCGAAGTATTGGCCTGATTCCTTGAAACACCACCGTCCTTGTAGGAGCAAGGCTTGCCCGCGATGTTTTTTTGCGTCCTTGACGGCCCCATCGCGGGCAAGCCTTGCTCCTACAGGTATCGGTTACTTCTTCATGATTGAAGTGAAGAGGTCTGACTCCAGAAACCGTTGCAGCCACGCCTGTAAATGCCGATACGGCGTCTGCGCGAACCAGTCGCGATCGACATGGGCGAATTGCCGTATGAACGGCATCAGCGCCACATCGGCCAGGCTGGGGTGTTGCGCCAACAAGTAGTCGCGACGCTCCAGCAGTTGATCCAGCTTGTGCAAAAACTGCGAGCCCTCGGCGCGATAGGTTTCCATTGGTTGCTCGGGGTAGCGTTCGGCGTACTTGTAGCGATTGAGATGAATTTTGAACGACTGATCGTTTTCCGCGATCAGCTCTGCGACTCGCAACTGCCCTTGCGGATCATCCTTGAGCAGCCAGTCCTGCGGATCGTTTTGTGCCAACGCCCAACGCATGATGTCCAGGCTTTCCTCGATCACTTGGCCGCCGACGCTGAGCACCGGCACCGTGCCTTTGCTCGATAGCGCGAGCATCTCTGGCGGCTTGGCCTTCAGGCTCACTTCGACGATGTCCACGGCAACACCGGCGTAGCGCAAGGCCATGCGCGCACGCATGGCGTATGGGCAACGTCGGAACGAATACAGCGTACTCATTTCACCTCCAGCGTGCTGAGACCGTTGCCTTGGCGGCGCACCTGAATCTGCACCGGAATGCGCTCATGCATTTCCTGCACATGGGAAATCACCGCAACCTTGCGACCTTGCGCCTGCAAGCCGTCGAGCGCGTCCATGGCCAGTTGCAGCGACTCGGGGTCCAGACTGCCGAAGCCTTCGTCGATGAACAGCGATTCGATTTTCAAGGTACTTGAAGCCATTGAGGCGAGCCCAAGCGCCAGGGCCAGCGACACCAGGAAAGTTTCGCCACCCGACAGCGAATGCACCGAGCGCAGTTCGTCACCCATCTCGGTGTCCATCACCAACAGGCCGAGCATGCTGCCGCCACGCTTGAGGCGATAACGGCGCACCAGTTGCCGCAGTTGCACGTTGGCGTGGTGCACCAACAGGTCGAGGTTGTAGGCCTGGGCGATCTTCCGGAACGTGTCGCCAGTGGCGGAACCGATCAGAGCATTCAGGCGCGCCCAGCGCTGGAACTCGGCGTAGGCCTTGGCAATTTGCTCGGTCAGCGCCTGATTGGCATTCTGCCGTCGCTGATCTTCAGCTTGCTCGGCGCGCAGTTCGGCGCATTGTTGCTCGCTGAGGTTGAATTGACCTTGCAGGTCGGCGAGGGCGCTGGCGAGTTGTTCGGCATCGAGATTGCCGTTGTGCTGCGCTTGATGGTCGGCCAGACGCTGGTCACGTTCCTGCAGCAGCACCTTGGCCTGCTCAACGGCTTTTTCGTTGTGCTGCAAGCGCTGACGCAGTTCGCTGACCTGAGTGTCATCGACACGCAGCAGGTCTTCGAGACCGCCGTCGTCCAACTCAGGATGACGCGCACGCCACTCGGCGATTTTGCCCGTCAGCTCGCGGTCTTCGTTCTCCAGGATCTGCTGACGCTCCTGTTGTGCCTTCAACTGCGTAACGATCTGCACACATTGCGTGCGCACGTTCTGCAGTGCCTGGGCCGTTGAGTTTTCGGCGTTGCGCGCCTGTTCCACAGCCTGTTCGAGCTGCTGCTGCCAGTGCTCGGCGCTGCCGTGTTCACCCAGCAGTTGCGCGAGTTTCGCCTCGCTGGCCTGTTGCTGGGCGGCCAGTGCGTTGAATTGCTGTTGGGCGCTTTGCAACTGTTGCGCGCGGCTTAGCTGGCGATCCTGTTCCTTCTCCAGCATTTGCTGGCGTTGCTGCTGTTCGGTCAACTCTTCTTTGTGCTGATCGGCTTGCGCCAGGCGCTCGGCAATTTGCCGATCCAGCTGCAGGAAGGTCGCCGCAGGCTCGACGCGCAGGGCTTCCAAGGTGTCTGCCGGTAGCAGGCTGGCGAACGCGCTGAGTTCCTCATCGAGTCGCTGACGGTCGCTGCTCAGTTCCCGTTGTTGATCGCTCAGGTGCTGCGCCGCTTGCTGATGCGCGGTTTCGGCGTTGCGCAGTTGCTGGGTCAGACGCGCCGCGTCCTGTTGCAGGGTGAGCAGGGCGCTCTGGCGTTGCTCGTCCTGGGTGATGCTCTGGTTCAATTGCTCGTTTTGCCGGGCCAGCCAGGCGTCGCGCTTGTCGGCGTCCTGATTGAGCAACGTGGTTGCCAGCGGATGCGCTTCAAGGCTCGGCGTCAGCGCCTGAAGCTGGGCGGTCAATTGCTCCTGTTGTTGCAACAGCTCTTTCTGTCGGGCGATCACGCCACCGACGTCGGCGCGCAACTCGGTGAGTTTTTCCTTGAGCCGATCCACCGCTTGCTGCGCGCTGGCCTGTTCGGATTCATCATGACGGCCGAGGCTTTGCAGCAGGGCTTGCGGCTGATGATACGGATGCTCGTTGCTGCCACAGACCGGACACGGCTGGTCATCCTGCAACTGCGTGCGTAGCTCTTCGACACTGGCGCTGCGAGCCAGACGCTGACGCTCGAGCAGTTCACGGGTGACGTTGAGGGTTTGCTCGGCGACGCTGAGTTCGGCTTTGGTCTTCACCCCGTCCTCAGTCAACCGCTCGCGCTCCAGTTGCGCATCGAGCAGGCGCTGATGCAGCTCGGCGCCGTGTTTTTCCAGCGCTTGCTGACTGGCCCAGAGCCGCGTCAGGTCTTCGACGGCACGCAGCTGTTTACGATTGTCCTGCAGCAGATTGCCGAGGATGCCGATTTGCTCGGCGACGGCTTCGGGCTCGGCGCCAGCCTCTTTGAACAATACTTCCAATTGTTGCTTTTGCTCGGCCAGCGCTTGGGCGCTGTGCGCGGCGCTCCGTTCGAGGCTGGCCAGTTCGGCCTGGCCCTTGTTCAGGCGATTGCCGATCAACATCAGTTGTTGCAAGCGGTCGCGATAGGCATTCCACGCATCGCTCAGCGGCGCCAGAGAGGCGCTTTGTTCCAGCTCGGCGGCAATCTTTTGCAGGCGCTCGGCGACCTGAACCTGTTTTTCCTGCAACGCCTGAATCGCGCTCTGGCCTTCGGTGCAGGCCTGCTCGGCAGCTTGTCGGGTTTCGGCGCTGAGGGCGGTGTCCCTGGCGAGGCGGGCGAGGGTGCTTTGCTCTTCAAATGCCTGACGCAACAGCGGGGCGCTTTCGCTGTGTCGCTGCTGCGCTTGGCTCAGGGCAATTGTTGCCGACTCGAGCGCCTGCTCCAGTTGCGTCTGCCGCTGGGTGAGCTCGCCGTGCTGGCGAGTGTGCTCGGCAATTTGTTCGGCCAGCGGCGTCAGTTGCGCATCGAGTCCAGTCTTGCGGGCGAACTGGTGACGTTGCGGGGCGAGTTGTTCAAGGCGCGTGAGTTTCAGGCGCTCGCCGGCCAGAGCTTCCCACGTTTGCTGCGCACTGTGCAGTTGCTCGGCGGCGGCTTGCTGCGCATCTTGCAACTGACGCAAATCCTTGAGCCAGCCATGCTGTTGTTCCAGTTGTTTGAGCTGTGCCTGTTGCAGCTTCAATTGTTGCTGGGCGGCGTTGAAGCGCGAATCCAGTTCGGCCCGGTCTTCAGGAGACAGCGGCGTGACACCGCTGGCCTGATCCTGCAACAGCTTGTGGGCTTCGCGGGCTTCCTTGGCCTTGTCGAACGCGCGGCGACCGAGGCGGGTGTAGAGCGCAGTGTCGGTGAGCTTTTCCAGCAGTTCGCTGCGGTCGTTGTCATCGGCCTTGAGAAAGGCACTGAACTCGCTCTGCGCCAGCAGCACGGCGCGGGTGAACTGTTCGAAATTCAGGCCCAGGGCGGCTTCGAGCTGGCTTTTGTATTCGCCTTTCTGGCTGGCCAGCAGTTGATCCTGATCGATATCGCGCAGGCTCTGGCGGCTGGCTTGCAACTTGCCACCGGCCTTTTCCCGGGCGCGGTTGGCCTCCCAGCGTGCGCGGTAGCGACGACCATCGACCCCGACGAAATCCACTTCGGCATAGCCTTCGCCAGTACCACGGCGCAGCAAGGTGCGCGGGTCACCGGTGCCGATTTCGCCATCGGTATCGGGCACCTTGGCGTCGCGTCCGGTGTTGTTCAGGCGCGGTACGGCACCGAACAGGGCCAGGCACAGGGCGTCAAGCAAGGTGCTTTTACCGGCGCCGGTCGGTCCGGTAATCGCGAACAAACCGGCGCTGGCCAACGGTTCGGCGGTGAAATCGATTTCAAACGGGCCGGCCAGGGAGGCAAGGTTTTTCAGGCGGATCGCGAGGATCTTCATGGTTGTTCGCTCTCCAGCTGTACGTCTTGCAATAGCTCGGCAAAGTCTTTGAGCGTTTGTTCGTCAACCTCACTGCCGTAGCTGTCCTGCCAGGCACGGCGGAACAGTTCCTGAGGCGTGAGCTGGTCGAGCTCGATCAAGGCGTCGCCCTCGTCGGCGCCTTCGCGGTTGCCGTTACCCGCGTATTCGGCGGCGATTCGCACCAGACGCACGGCCTTGCCTTGCAGCGCGGTTTCGATTTGGTTGCGCAGGTCTGGCTGCGGCTCGTCCAGACGAACCCGCACTTCAAGCCAGGGTTGGCGTTGGTAGTCGGCCAGCAGATCGATATTGGGCAGATCGGCCAGTTGCAGGAGGATTTCTGCCAGAGGCGCCGGGCCAATGCGTTGCAGATTGACCGCACGGGGGATCAGTCTCGGTTCAACGCTGACCAGGGTTTCGCCATCGAGCGTGATGTCGAGAATCTGGTGTTGATAGCCGATCTCGGAGAACGACAGCGGGATTGGCGAGCCGCTGTAGCGAATACGTTCTTCACCGTTGACCTTCTGCGGTTTGTGCAGGTGGCCCAAGGCAACGTAGCTGATACTCGGCCCAAACAGGCTGGCGGGCAGGGCTTCGGCATTGCCGATGATCAGGCTGCGCTCGGAGTCTTCCGAGACCGAACCGCCGGCCATGTGCGCATGGCTGATGGCGATCAGCGCCTGGCCCTTCTTGCGTTTGGCGTTGGCTGCCTCGATCAGCCATTCATGAACCTGTCCGATGCCGCGCAGATAATTGTCGCCCAAGTGCGGGCCGGTGACTTCGGCAGGCCGCAAGAACGGTAGCGCCAGGCACCAGGCGACGGTTTTACCTTTTGCGTTCGGCAGCGGTAACAGCAAACGTTCGGCGTCGAGTTGCCCGTCGTCCAGCCACAACACGCGGCCCAACGCATGAGTGCGCAAACGGCGCATCAACGGCGCGGGCAATTCGATCCGTGAACCGGAATCGTGGTTGCCGGCAATCATCACGATGGTCAGCAACGGTTGCTGCTCGTGGGCGCTGACGATGAAGTCGTAAAGACGTTCCTGGGCTTTGACCGGTGGGTTGACCGTATCGAAGATATCGCCGGCGATCAGCAGCACATCCGGTTGCTGCAGTTTGAGCTGGCGCAGCAGCCAGTCGAGAAAACAACCGTGCTCGAAATCGCGATCCTGGCCGTGCAGGTTCTGCCCGAGGTGCCAGTCGGAGGTGTGAAACAAGCGCATGACAAATTCCATACAGAAGCCGTGGCCATGTGAGGTGTGACCACGGCTTTTTGATTATTTGGGATAAAGCGGCGGCAAGCCGCTGTCAGCCACCGGGTCCTGGACCCGTTCGGCTATCGGAATGGTGCGAATCACCCGCCACAGTTCTTCACCTTGCCAATGCTGGCCGGTCTCGCTGTAGAGCGCGCCGTTCAGGCCGTCGAGGGCGTCGGACAAAGGGACGAACCGGGCGGCCATGTCGGCCAGGGTTTCCGGTTGTTGCCTGGCCCAGGCGTCGAGGGCCTGGCGGGTGGCGTGGGGGTCGTTGGCCTGGCAGGCGCGCTTGAGGTCGTCGAGCACGGTGCGCGGGCTCGGGCCGGTTTGCGCGGCGCGCAGGATTGCCGGTTGCCAGCGCGCCCGCCACCACAGGCCGAAGCCGAGCAGGGTGGTACAGGCCAGAATCAGCGTGCTGAGTTGCCAGCGCCACAGCGTTTCGCTGTCGGCGGTGGCATTGGTCGGGGCAGTGCCGGCCGGTGTATCGACCATCAGGCTTGGATTGGCCGCCACTTGCAGGGTTCGGGCGGGCAGGCTGGTGTGTTCCAGATGATCTTCAAAGGTGTTCCACCAGACCACTTCAACCGACGGCAATTCGATCGAACCGCTTCGGGACGGAACCAGCGCTTCACGGTCTTCGCGACTGCCAACCAGGCCGCGTTCACTGTTCTGGTTGCCCAGCACCGGCTGATCCGGATAACGGCGCAAGCCGCTGACTTCGGTACCCGGCAGCGGCGGCAGTTGCGAGCTGGACAGCCCTTCGGCGGTGACTTTAAGGCTGCGCGTCAGCGAGTCGCCGACCTGGACATGTTCCGGCTCCGGGCTCCAGCTCTCGCTCAGGCTCAGGCTGCGCGCCGGCAGCCACGGCAGGTCGGCAGGGTAGGTGATGGGTTTTGCCTTGACTGTCAGCAGGAGTTCGCCGGAGCTGACACGCATGAGTTTTCCCGACTTCGGCGCTTGGGTCGAGGCGTCCTTGGCGGGCTGCGCGTCCACCAGGGCAGCGTTGAAAATCTGCCCTGGAATGATCAGTTCGCCGCTGTGCTGCGGATAGATCGCGTAGCGCATTTCAATAACGCCGTGGCGCACACCGTTGATGTCTTTTTCGTAGGTGCGCGATTCGCCGAGCTGTTCGATGCGCGTATCGGGAATCTGCAGCGGGGGCAAGCTGCTGTCGTCGTACAGCGGCACCGAATGGTAGATGCGCAAGGTCAGGATCGCCTGGGCTTGCACGTAGACGCTGGTTTGATCGAGGCTGGCGTCGATGAAAACCGCGGCCTGTTTGCTCGGATTGTTCTGGCTTTCGCTCGCGACCACTTGCACGGTAATCGGTTGGCTCTGCGCGTCACCGAGCGTCAATGGCGGAATTTCCACGCTGCCGTTCTGCAATGGCAACAGCGTGACAATCCAGCGGGTGGTCGCGCGATTGTCGCCACTGAGCGTGTTCAATTGGTTGACCTGGCGTGTGCCTCGGACTTCGAACAGCGGCTCCAGCGGCGTCAGGTCAGGTTTGCCGAATTGGGTGACGTCGTTGGATTCCAGGGTCAGCTCGACCGTCTCGCCAGAGTTCAGGCGCGCGCGATCGACACTGGCGACCAGCTCGGCTGCCTGGACCTGCGAAGTGCAGACCAGCAAGGCGATGGTGAAAGCGGTGAAGCGGGTCATCGAGTTTTTCCCTGATCCTGATGTTGTTGCTGTTCGTACCAGAATTTGCGCCTGAGCAATTCTGCCGGGTCGTCCGGAATCTGCCGCAGCCATTGCTCCAGTGCCTGTTGCTGCTCGCCTTCGATGCTGTCGCTGGCCGGGCGCATGGGCGGTGTAGTGTGCTGTTCGTCACCCAGCTCGCTGCCCGGGACTTCGTTGGCGCCGGGACGCGGAGGCAGGCTCGACGGT
Organism: Pseudomonas sp. Sample_22; assembly: GCF_004307635.1. Lineage (NCBI taxonomy): Bacteria > Pseudomonadati > Pseudomonadota > Gammaproteobacteria > Pseudomonadales > Pseudomonadaceae > Pseudomonas > Pseudomonas sp. Sample_22. Next base: position 239,780 of record NZ_RCNY01000081.1, on the reverse strand, counting down.
TGCTCGGTATCGCTGGCCTGATGATCGGTGGCTTTCGGTTCGCCATTGCTCAACGGTTGAGCCTGGGTGCCGGGCGGTGTTTCCTGCTCATTGACCTGGGGCGTTGCGTTGGCGGTGTTGTCCGGTTCGGCTGCAGCCGGGGTTACCTTTTGCTTGAGCAGACTTTCCACCAGTGCCTTGTTGGTCAACGCCGGACGCAAATCCGGTTGCCGCTCGAGGGCCTGTTCGTAAGCATCCAGCGCCGCCTCCAGTTCACCACTTTTAGCCAGGGCGTTGCCACGATTGTAGTGGGCGTGGGCGTCGTTGCCTTCGGCGAAACGCCGGGCGGCCCCAGTGTAATCACCGGCCTCATAGAGGGCCACGCCTTGCCATTGGTGATCGGCAAAGTGTTGCGCGGCTTGCGCCGGGCGGTTTTGCTTGAGCAAGTGCAAGCCCTGTTGGTCGGGGCGCAACCACAGGTCCTGGAATTCAAAGGCTTGGCTGGGCTGCGGCAGTGCCAGCAACAACGGCAGGCACAACAACCAGCCACGGCGACCAGCGCAAGCCGCCAGAAGCAATAGCGGCAACAACAGCCAATAACCCTGATCGGCCCAAGTATCCAGGCGCAAGGTCTGGCCATCGTTACGCAAGTTGCGTGGGCCATCGAGCAAACCGAGGGCACGCAGATCCGCGTCGCCCAGGCGTGCATGGCGATAGCGCCCGTCCAGATCTTTGGCAAAGGCTTTCAGTCCGGGGTCATCCAGATGCGGCACCAGAATGGCGCCCTGTTCGTCCTTGAGAAAACTGCCGTCCTCCTGAGTGATCGGCGCGCCTTCGGCGGTGCCGACGCCAATCATCAGCCATTGTGTTGATTTGCCACTCAGGGCGCGGCGGATGCCTTCGCGTTCGGTTTCCGTGAGGGATGAGCCGATCATCAGGATCCGACCGTCTCCCAGCGCTGCTTGCTCCAGCAAGGCGAGGGCCTTGGCTACCGCCAGATCAGCGCGGTGGCCGGGTTCCGGCATCAGCGACGGCTTGAGTGCATCCAGCAAGTTGCGGCTGGTCGACAGGTCGTCCGACAACGGCACCAGCGTGTGGGCGCTGCCGGCATAGACGACAATGGCGGTCTGCGCATCGCTACGGTATTGCAGCAGGTCAAACAGCTTGCGCCGGGCTTGTTCCAGGCGGTTGGGCTGGACGTCGGTGGCGAGCATTTCCGGGGTCAATTCAAGGATGACCACCAGCGGGTCGGCAGGTTTCTGGCTGAGTTGTTCTACTCGCGACCAGCTCGGGCCGAGCAGCGCGAAAACCGTCAGTAGCCACGCCACACCCAGCGCGACCCAAGGTAATTTGCTGTCGCGGCCATTGCCACCGCTGAGCAGCGCCGCGTGAAAGGCCGGCGGCAGGATCATCTGCCAGCGGCCGGCGCGCTTCTGCCGGTGCCAGAGCTGCCAGAGCAGCCAGCCTAGCAATGGCAACAGCAGCAACCACCCTGGGCGGAACCAATACGGCCAGAGCGCGCTCATCGGCGTCTCCGCAGGCGCAGGCGTTTAAGACGCTGGCGCCAGTCAGGCAGTTGCGTTTGCAAAAACAGATCCTTGGTAAACAGCCGTTGAAGAGGGTTGTCCGGCCAGAGTTCGCGTGCCACCAATAAAATGCTCAGTAACAGCGCAATCGCCAACGGCCAGTGATACAACGCCTGGGCCGGACGAGCCTGGGTCGGTTGCTGGGTCACGGGTTCCAGTTGATCGAGGGTAACCTTTATGGCCTGCAACTCCTTGCCATCACGTGCGCGGAAATACTGGCCGCCGGTAGCTTCGGCGATGGACATCAGGGAGGGTTCATCAAGATCCAGGCTTGGGTTGATGCCGAGAAAACCCAAGGTGCCGCTTTGTTCCGGGTCTGCGCCGATGCCGATCGGATAGATTTTCACCCCTTCCTTGGCCGCCAGTCGCGCCGCCGTCAGCGGATCGATCTCGCCACCGTTGTTGGCGCCGTCAGTGACCAGGATCAGTACCCGGCTTTGGGCCGGCCGTTGGCGCAGGCGTTTGAGGGCCAGGCCAATGGCGTCGCCAATGGCGGTGTTCTTGCCGGCAATGCCGATGCGCGCCTCGTCGAGCCAGACACGTACCGTGTGCCGATCAAAGGTCAGCGGGGCCTGAAGGTAAGCCTGGCTGCCGAACAGGATCAGGCCGACCCGATCGCCCTCGCGGCTTTCCAGGAAGTCGCCGAGCAAATGCTGGACCAGCGTCAGGCGGCTGACGTCCTCGTCCTGCCATTGCATGTCGGGGTAGTCCATGGAACCGGAGACGTCGACCGCCACCAACAGATCCCGGCCACTGGCGGCAATCGGCAGCGGGTCGCCGAGCCATTGCGGGCGCGCGGCGGCGGTCAACAACATCAGCCACAACAGCAGGAACGGAGCCTGTTGGCGCCAGGCTGGCAGATTGGCCCGGGCGCGACGCCCAGCCAGGCCTTCGAGGTCGTTGAGGAAGCTGACTTTGAGCGCCGGTTCGCCACTGTCGGCCACCGGCAACACGATGCGCATCAGCCACGGCAAGGGCAGCAGGGCAAAAATCCACGGCCAGGCGAACTCAAACATGTTTGCGAATCCAGGTTTCAACCGCCTGGGTCAGGCCGGCGATGGCCTTGTCGTCGAGCTTGCATTCGGGCTTGTAGGCGCCTTCGACCAGCACCATCCAGCGGGTCAGGCCGGCAGCCGGGCAGCGGTTGTCGAGGAATGCCAGCCATTTGCGGCCATTGAGGGTATGGCTCTGGCTGTAAGGGTAGTGGTTGCGGCAAAGACGCTTGAGCAAGCCGTTGAGTTGCTGCAACCAGGCGCCGGCCGGAGCACCGTCGTAAGGCTTGGGCATCAGCGCCAGTTCGGCCAGCGCGGCGACGCGTACCGGGTCCAGCGGTTGTTCGGCACGCACGACGGGGCGTTTGTTGGGAATGAATCGGCGCAGCTTCCACACGCCGAAACCAATGATCGGCAACAGCAACAGCAAGAACCACCAGCCCGGCGCAGGAGGCCAGAATCCGATCTGGGGCGGAGAGATCAGTGGTTGCAGTTGATCGAGACCGTTCATCGGCCTTTTCCTGGTTTCTGCGGGTTCAAGTATTCGCGCAGTTGTTCGACCATTTCGCTTTGGGTGCTCAAGGGCATCAGCAATACCCGCAGCTTTTGCGCGAGCAATTCCCAGCGGGCGATGCGGCTTTCAGCCTGGGCACGGTAGGTCTGACGCAGATCGAAGTTGAGCGTGTCGAGCTCCAGTTGCGCGCCGCGTTCAGCAAAGCGCAGCAGCCCGGCTGCAGGCAGGGCATGATCCAGCGGGTCGGAAAGAGGCAGCAGCAACAGATCACAATGGCGCGACAACAGGCTCAGCTGTTGTTCGGCGCTTTCCGACAAGGCGCGCTCATCGCAAATCACGATCGCCAGGCTGCCGGGGCGCAATACCTCGCGGGCGCGGCGCAGGGCAATGCCGAACGCGTCGCGATCCGGCTCGCTTTCGGTGTGCAGCGACTGATTGACCCGTACCAGGCGGTTGAGCAATTGCAAGAGGCTTTGTTTGCTGCGGCGGGGCTTGATTTCGTAGTGCTCGTTGTCGCCGAACACCAGACCGCCGACCCGGTCATTGTGGCCCAGTGCGGCCCAGCCGATCAGCGCTGCGGCCTGGGCGGCGAGCACCGATTTGAACATCAGGCCCGAGCCGAAAAACAGTCGGCGGCTTTGCTCGACCATGATGAAAATCGGCCGCTCGCGTTCTTCATGGAACAGTTTGGTGTGTGGTTCTTGCGTTCGGGCGGTGACGCGCCAGTCGATGGTGCGCACGTCGTCGCCGGCCTGATAGACCCGCACCTGATCGAAATCCACCCCACGCCCGCGCAGCTTCGAGTGGTGCAGGCCAATGAGCGGGCTGCGTTGGCTCGGCGTGGAAAACAGCTGCACTTCACGCACGCGATGGCGCATCTCGATCAGCTCGGCCAGCGTGACGCGGATGCCCGGTTGAGACGGCAGGAGGGCGTTCATCGGACTCAAGCGACAGCTACGACGTCGAGAATCCGCTGGACCACTCGGTCCTGATCGATGCCAGCGGCTTCGGCTTCAAAGGAGAGAATGATGCGGTGACGCAGCACATCGAACAGTACCGCCTGAATGTCTTCCGGGCTGACGAAGTCGCGCCCGGCAAGCCAGGCGTGGGCGCGGGCGCAGCGGTCGAGGGCAATCGAGCCGCGAGGGCTGGCGCCATAGGCGATCCATTCGGCCATCTCCGGGTCGAATTTGGCCGGGGTGCGGGTGGCCATGACCAGTTGCACCAGATATTCCTCCACGGCGTCGGCCATGTACAAGCCGAGGATTTCCTTGCGTGCGGCGAAGATCGCCTGCTGGCTGACCCGGCGTTCGGGTTTGGTTTCACCATTCAACGCTTCGCCACGGGCCTGTTGCAGGATGCGGCGTTCGACGGCGGCATCCGGGAAGCCGATTTTCACGTGCATCAGGAAGCGGTCGAGCTGCGCCTCAGGCAGTGGATAGGTGCCTTCCTGCTCGATGGGGTTTTGCGTGGCCATCACCAGGAACAGCGGCGACAACTCGTAAGTACTGCGTCCAACACTGACCTGGCGCTCGGCCATGGCTTCAAGCAGCGCCGACTGAACCTTGGCCGGAGCACGGTTGATTTCGTCCGCCAGCACCAGATTGTGGAAGATCGGGCCTTGCTGGAACACGAAGCTGCCGGTTTCCGGGCGATAGATCTCCGTTCCGGTGATATCGGCAGGGAGCAGGTCGGGCGTGAACTGGATGCGATGGAACTGAGCCTCGATGCCTTCGGCCAATTCCTTGATGGCCTTGGTCTTGGCCAGGCCAGGCGCGCCTTCTACCAGCATGTGGCCGTCGGCAAGCAAGGCGATGAGCAAGCGCTCGATGAGTTTTTCCTGGCCGAGAATCTGCGTTGAAAGAAAGGTTCGCAGCGCCAGCAGCGCTTCACGATGTTCCATCGATGACTGTTCCTGGAAATGGATGGCCGAGAGCGTGCGTAATACGCCAAGGCTGGGGGCGTTACTTTAATCCATCGCGGGGGGCGGCGACTAACGGCATTTGTGCAAAGCGCGGGAAATACCGGGGCGCATTGGTGGTTTTTTGTAGCAGGGGAGTGTTGGACCGGCAGTTCCGGCCCAATCGCTGGCAAGCCAGCTCCCACAGTGATCGCTGCGTTGCATAAATTGCCTGCACGCCGCTAAAACTTGTGGGAGCTGGCTTGCCAGCGATTGGGCCTGTCCAGACGCCATCAAATCTGGCTGATATAGGTGCCAGTGCCGTCCAGAATATTCTTCAAGGTCAGCTCGACCTCGGCCATATCGACCATATCCGGATTGAAGGTAATTTCCAGCACATCATCCCCATTCAACGCATCGGCATCCGCCGCGGCGATTTCGATCTTCAGCAGGCTAGGGCTGAGGGTGACTTTTACCCCGTCCAGCGTCGATGGCTCGCCATCGAGGGTGATTTCCAGCTCATCCTCGTCCGGATAGCGGCTCATCAGGAACATTTCGCCCTTTTCGCTGTGGCAGCAGAGCATGGCCATGTTGTCTTCTTCGTCATCGCATGGGTTGACGATCAAGAGGGCGGTTGTCATTTGCATGGGGCAATTCCTGGCTGAACGAGCGTGATAGGCGCGATAGAGAGCGATTTTGCCAGCACACGCACAATTATGCTCGTCCGAGTGTCAGAGGATATGTCGTGAACGAGGGAAGTGTTGCTGGTCATTTCTGGTACGTATGTCCCGTAAATACGAGCGCAAAACCGTCATTTTTCTGTGCGGATGCTAGTGTTATCCGTTGCACCGGCGTCAAGCTGCGTGCCGTTGACCGAATATGTCGCAGCACCGCAAGCACGGGCCTTGCCGCACTCGTTAAGCTGCGCAACGGATGAGCACCCGTAAAGACATTGCGCTGCACGCAGCCCAGTCGTTTTTGCAGATGCCCATTCACGGAAGGTGAATGTGACCCGAGTGTCTCGTCCAGCTTCACCCACCTGTCACCCTGTTTCCTCTGCCCGAGAATCAGGAACAGGCTGACGGGTAGCCCCTGACAGGGGTTTTGCACGCGACGCTTCCATCAATAACAAGCCCAAGCGGAGTACCACAGATGGCGTTCTTCACCGCAGCCAGCAAAGCCGACTTCCAGCACCAACTGCAAGCGGCACTGGCGCAGCACATCAGTGAACAGGCACTGCCACAAGTGGCGCTGTTCGCTGAACAATTCTTCGGCATCATTTCCCTGGACGAGCTGACCCAGCGTCGTTTGTCCGACCTCGCTGGCTGTACCCTTTCCGCGTGGCGCCTGCTTGAGCGCTTCGATCATGCGCAACCGCAAGTGCGCGTCTACAACCCTGATTACGAACGCCACGGCTGGCAGTCGACCCACACCGCGGTCGAAGTGCTGCATCACGATCTGCCATTCCTGGTGGACTCGGTGCGCACCGAGCTGAACCGTCGCGGCTACAGCATTCACACCCTGCAGACCACCGTGCTCAGCGTGCGTCGCGGCAGCAAGGGTGAACTGCTGGAAATCCTGCCAAAAGGCACCCAGGGCGACGACGTGCTGCAAGAGTCGTTGATGTACCTGGAAATCGACCGTTGCGCCAACACCGCCGAATTGAACGTGCTGAGCAAAGAGCTGGAGCAAGTGCTCGGTGAAGTGCGCGTCGCGGTGGCTGACTTCGAGCCGATGAAAGCCAAGGTCCAGGAAATCCTGACCAACCTGGACAGCAGCCAGTTTGTCGTCGATGCCGACGAAAAAGCCGAAATCAAAAGCTTCCTCGAATGGCTGGTGGGCAACCACTTCACCTTCCTCGGCTATGAAGAATTCGTTGTCCGCGATGAGGCCGATGGCGGTCACATCGTCTACGACCAGAACTCTTTCCTGGGCTTGACCAAACTGCTGCGCGCCGGCCTGACCTACGATGACCTGCGCATCGAAGACTACGCCGTGAACTACCTGCGCGAGCCGACCCTGCTGTCGTTCGCCAAGGCTGCGCACCCAAGCCGTGTACACCGTCCGGCTTACCCCGACTATGTGTCGATCCGTGAGATCGACGCCGATGGCAACGTCATCAAGGAATGCCGTTTCATGGGCCTGTACACTTCGTCGGTGTATGGCGAAAGCGTGCGGGTCATTCCGTATATCCGCCGCAAGGTCGCGGAAATCGAACGCCGTTCGGGCTTCCAGGCCAAGGCTCACCTGGGCAAGGAACTGGCCCAGGTCGTTGAAGTCTTGCCTCGCGACGATCTGTTCCAGACGCCGGTGGACGAGCTGTTCAGCACCGTGATGTCGATCGTGCAGATCCAGGAACGCAACAAGATCCGCGTGTTCCTGCGCAAAGACCCGTACGGCCGTTTCTGCTACTGCCTGGCCTATGTGCCGCGTGACATCTATTCCACCGAAGTGCGCCAGAAGATCCAGCAAGTGCTGATGGATCGCCTGAAAGCCTCGGACTGCGAATTCTGGACCTTCTTCTCCGAATCCGTGCTGGCCCGCGTACAACTGATCCTGCGTGTCGATCCGAAAAACCGTATCGACATCGACCCGCAGCAGCTGGAAAACGAAGTGATCCAGGCCTGCCGCAGCTGGCAGGACGACTATTCGGCCCTGACTGTCGAAACCTTCGGCGAAGCCCATGGCACCAACGTGCTGGCCGACTTCCCGAAAGGCTTCCCGGCCGGTTACCGCGAGCGTTTCGCTGCGCATTCGGCCGTGGTCGACATGCAGCACCTGCTGAACCTCAGCGAAAAAAATCCGCTGGTGATGAGCTTCTATCAGCCGCTGGGCCAGGTGTCCGGTCAGCGTGAGCTGCATTGCAAGCTGTACCACGCCGATACCCCGCTGGCACTGTCCGACGTGCTGCCGATCCTGGAAAACCTCGGCCTGCGCGTACTGGGTGAATTCCCGTACCGCCTGCGTCACACCAACGGCCGCGAGTTCTGGATTCATGATTTCGCCTTCACCGCGGCTGAAGGCCTGGACCTCGACATCCAGCAACTCAACGACACCCTGCAGGACGCGTTCGTCCACATCGTGCGTGGCGATGCCGAGAACGATGCGTTCAACCGCCTGGTGCTGACCGCCGGCCTGCCATGGCGCGACGTGGCGCTGCTGCGTGCCTACGCTCGCTACCTGAAGCAGATCCGTCTGGGCTTCGACCTGGGTTACATCGCCAGCACCCTGAACAACCACACCGACATCGCTCGCGAGCTGACCCGGTTGTTCAAGACCCGTTTCTACCTGGCGCGCAAGTTGAGCGGCGATGACCTGGACGACAAGCAACAACGTCTGGAACACGCGATTCTGGCGGCACTGGACGACGTCCAGGTGTTGAACGAAGACCGCATCCTGCGTCGCTACCTTGACCTGATCAAGGCGACCCTGCGGACCAACTTCTACCAGACCGACGCCAACGGCCAGAACAAGTCGTACTTCAGCTTCAAGTTCAACCCGCACCTGATCCCTGAACTGCCCAAGCCAGTGCCGAAGTTTGAAATCTTCGTCTACTCGCCACGCGTCGAAGGCGTACACCTGCGCTTCGGCAACGTTGCCCGCGGCGGTCTGCGCTGGTCCGACCGTGAAGAAGACTTCCGGACCGAAGTCCTCGGCCTGGTAAAAGCCCAACAAGTGAAGAACTCGGTCATCGTGCCGGTGGGTGCGAAGGGCGGCTTCCTGCCGCGTCGCCTGCCACTGGGCGGCAGCCGTGACGAGATCGCCGCCGAAGGTATCGCGTGCTACCGCATCTTCATTTCCGGTCTGCTGGACATCACCGACAACCTCAAGGACGGCGCGCTGGTGCCACCGGCCAACGTCGTGCGTCATGACGACGATGACCCGTACCTGGTGGTGGCGGCGGACAAGGGCACTGCAACCTTCTCCGACATCGCCAACGGCATCGCCATCGACTATGGCTTCTGGCTGGGCGATGCGTTCGCGTCCGGTGGTTCTGCCGGTTACGACCACAAGAAAATGGGCATCACCGCCAAGGGCGCGTGGGTTGGCGTTCAGCGTCACTTCCGCGAACGCGGCATCAATGTCCAGCAAGACAGCATCACCGTAGTGGGCGTCGGCGACATGGCCGGTGACGTGTTCGGTAACGGCTTGCTGATGTCCGACAAGCTGCAACTGGTCGCCGCGTTCAACCACCTGCACATCTTCATCGACCCGAACCCGAATCCGGCGACCAGCTTCGCCGAGCGTCAGCGTTTGTTTGACCTGCCGCGTTCGGCCTGGTCGGACTACGACACCAGCATCATGTCTGAAGGTGGCGGTATCTTCTCGCGCAGCGCGAAGAGCATCGCGATCTCCCCGCAAATGCAGGAACGCTTCGACATCAAGGCCGACAAGCTGACCCCGACCGAACTGTTGAACGCCTTGCTTAAGGCGCCGGTGGATCTGTTGTGGAACGGCGGTATCGGCACTTACGTCAAGGCCAGCAGCGAAAGCCACGCCGATGTCGGCGACAAGGCCAACGATGCACTGCGCGTGAACGGCAACGAACTGCGCTGCAAAGTCGTGGGCGAGGGCGGTAACCTCGGCATGACCCAACTGGGTCGTGTGGAATTCGGTCTCAATGGCGGCGGTTCCAACACCGACTTCATCGACAACGCCGGTGGCGTGGACTGCTCCGACCACGAAGTGAACATCAAGATCCTGCTGAACGAAGTGGTTCAGGCGGGCGACATGACCGACAAGCAACGTAACCAGTTGCTGGCGAGCATGACCGACGAAGTCGGTGGTCTGGTGCTGGGCAACAACTACAAGCAGACTCAGGCATTGTCCCTGGCAGCCCGTCGTGCCTTGCCGCGGATCGCCGAATACAAGCGTCTGATGAACGATCTGGAAGGTCGCGGCAAGCTGGACCGTGCAATTGAGTTCCTGCCGTCCGAAGAAGCCATCAACGAACGCATCGCCGAAGGCCATGGCCTGACCCGTGCCGAGTTGTCGGTGCTGATCTCCTACAGCAAGATCGACCTCAAGGAACAGCTGCTCAATTCGCTGGTCCCGGATGACGACTACCTGACCCGCGACATGGAAACCGCTTTCCCGCCGACCCTGGTGAGCAAGTTCTCCGAAGCCATGCGCCGTCACCGTCTGAAGCGCGAAATCGTCAGCACCCAGATTGCCAACGACCTGGTCAACCACATGGGTATCACCTTCGTTCAGCGACTCAAAGAGTCCACCGGCATGAGCCCGGCGAACGTGGCTGGCGCTTATGTGATCGTGCGCGACATTTTCCATCTCCCGCACTGGTTCCGTCAGATCGAAGCCCTGGATTATCAGGTTTCCGCTGATGTGCAACTGGAGCTGATGGACGAGCTGATGCGTCTGGGCCGTCGCGCCACGCGCTGGTTCCTGCGTGCCCGCCGCAACGAGCAGAACGCTGCCCGTGATGTGGCGCACTTCGGTCCGCATTTGAAGGAACTGGGGCTCAAGCTCGACGAGTTGCTCAGTGGCGAGATCCGCGAAACCTGGCAGACCCGTTACCAGGCTTACGTCGCAGCCGGTGTACCGGAGTTGCTGGCGCGCATGGTGGCTGGCACTTCGCACCTGTACACCCTGCTGCCGATCATCGAGGCTTCCGACGTGACCGGCCAGGACCCGGCCGAGGTGGCCAAGGCTTACTTCGCCGTGGGCAGTGCGCTGGACATCACCTGGTACATGCAACAGATCAGCGCTCTGCCGGTTGAAAACAACTGGCAGGCCCTGGCCCGTGAAGCGTTCCGTGATGATGTGGACTGGCAGCAACGCGCGATCACCATCTCGGTCCTGCAACAGGGCGACGGCACTCAGGACGTGGAAACACGCCTGTCGCTGTGGATGGCGCAGCACGACAGCATGATCGAACGCTGGCGTGCCATGCTGGTGGAAATCCGTGCCGCCAGCGGCACCGACTACGCCATGTACGCAGTGGCCAACCGTGAACTGCTGGACCTGGCGTTGAGCGGGCAAGCGGTAGTGCCTGCTGCTGTCGCGGTAGAACTGGAACCGGCTGCCTGATCAGGCGCTGAATGAAAAAGCCCCGCATTGAGAGATGCGGGGTTTTTTTTGTCCCAAGGTTTTGTGGTGTCAGGTCAGGCCTCATCGCCAGCAAGCCGGCTCCTACGGTGATGTGTTGTTGCAAAACCTGTAGGAGCCGGCTTGCTGGCGATGAGGCCATTCGACTTAATACAATTTCATATTCGGAATGTTGTTTATCATCGACACATTACTTGTCGGGCTAGTCAATAAATTATTGAGCGACTGGTCAAACTTCTGCAATGCCCTTACTTGCACGTTTTGTTGTTCGTTAATGTCAGCAACAATCTCTTCGCTGCGTTTATAGTCGGCCCACACCGGGCTGAGCGCTCTGGCGTCATAGCCTTTCGCGGTGCCGATATAATTGAACTGGTTGTCATAGAAATCGGCACTGACTCTGGATTCGACGTCCGAACTGCGCGAGGTGATCAATTGGCTGCGGCTGTCGATGACGGCCACCACATCCGGTTTCGCAGCCTTGAGGCTTTGCATGTCCGGGTACACCGTGACCGAGCCAAACTGACGCTGTAACGAGGCTTTGACCCAATCCACGGCGAGGTCGGGCTTGGAGGTGGCGACGTAGGCATCGTGGATCTCCTGCACCAACAGGCTCTGGCCGAAACCGGTGCCGGCATTGGCCTGATAATCCTGCAGGTATTCACGGTTGGCCTGGGTGTTGCGGCTGTACACCACGCCCAGGGCAACCTGGCTGCCGTTGGGTATGCGAGTCACATTGCTGCGGCCAACCGGTTGCGTGAAGATTCCGTCCAGCGAGGAAACCGCCGAAGGTGCGGTGGGAACCGAGCAGCCAGACAAAAGAGCAGTTGTAAGGGTTAACGTACTGACAAGTGCAAGTTTCATTGTGTTACTCCAGTGAAACAACATCAGTAAGGAAGTGCAGTGTCCGGCATTGGCCGGCAGTTGTTCCAGACTAAACCGGGAAGCGCAGAAGGAAATAGCCAATATCCATGGTTATTGACAGGCCGCTAGTATTGTTTGGTTTAAACACAGAAAGTTAATTGCTCGAGGAAATAAAAACACCCGAATAGAATTTTTGGACGTTTTTATTTATGGCTATACGCTCAGCGATCAGTTTTTCAAGGGGACCAGCACTTCTTCATCCGGCGACAGCACCATGAACACCAGCAACTTTGCAGGCTCGGTAGCGCTGGCGTTTTTCGAGACCAGGTGCTCGGAGCCGGCCGCTTCGTACCAGTATTCGCCCGCCTTGTAGGTCACTGCTTTCTCGCCTTTGACCTGGGAAGTAATCGACCCGGAAAGGACATAGGCCATGGCCGTACCGTCGTGCCTGTGGGCGATGGACGATTGGCCGGGCTTGTAATCGACTTCGATCATCAATGCTTTTTTGCCCGGTACGTTTTTCAGCATCTGCTCTTGCAGCACCGTGACCTTTTCCGAAGGGTCATGGGCAAAGGCTGAGGCGGAAAAGGCCAGGGCCAGGGCAGCAAGAGGAGTGGCACACAAGCGCAAAACATTCATGTTCATGACCTTCTAAGAGTGGTTGTCGGGATCACAATAAGCTGCGCATCCGGACTGGAAAACAGCCAATTTTCCGGAAGGTCAGGGGACCAATCCTGGGTCTTGAAAGCAAAAAAATCGCAGCCTGCGTCAGCTCCTACTTTGTAGGATCTGCCGCAGGCTGCGATTTTTCGATCTGGCTTTTAGCGAATCGGAAAGCTGTTGAAGTCGACGGCATTGGCCAGTTGGCAGTCGATCAGGTCGATGAAACCCTGCACCTGAGGGCTGTTGAAGTGCGACTGCATGGCCGCTTCCGATTGCCAATGGGCGCTGACGGTCCAGCGATTACTGTCCTCAGGGCAGCGGTCGACCATGTAGGAGTCACAGCCCGGTAGTTCGCGCAGGGTGTCGACAATCTTTTGCAGTTGCTTACCCAGTTCTTCCGAGCGGCCGGCGACGGCCTGCACCTTAACGGTATTGATCACTTTGTAGGACATTGGCTCAGACTCCTGAATCAGGCCGGACGAATCCTGCTCATTGAGGGATAACGCCTATGCAGGATAGGCCTGCCCCCCTGGACAACCAATAGCCAATCGCCGGATAAAGCCGCAGACCAATCCGTCAGGCGACTTGCTGCAAAATGTCCCGCAGCCGGTCCAGAGCGGGGTCGATGTCCAGGGTTTCGATGGCGCCAAAGCCCATGAGCAAGCCGGCCCGTGGCGCTTGCTGGTGGAAAAAGCCTTCGATGGAGTAAAGCCCCACTTCCACTTTTTTCGCCAGTTCGATGACCAGGGGAATATCAATCGGCACTTTGCACATGACCGCCATGTGAAAACCTGCCGTGCTCGGGATCGCTTCGAGCCAGGGCGACAGGTCACCGGCCATGCGCGCCAGTATGCGGTCGCGCCGACCGGCATAAATCGTATGGCAGCGACGGATGTGCTTGAGCAGGCAGCCCTCAGCAATGAATTTGGCCAGCGCCCATTGGGGCAGGGTGGAGGTGTGCAGGTCGGTCAGTTGTTTGGCGCGAACCACCGCCTCGTGGATCGCCGGCGGCAAAATCGCATACCCCAGGCGCAGCTCTGGCAACAGGGTTTTCGAGAACGTCCCGACGTAGGCAACGATCCCGCGCTCATCCATGCTTTGCAGCGAGTCCGTAGGGCGGCCTTCGTAGCGGAATTCGCTGTCGTAGTCGTCTTCAATGATAATCGCCCCCAGTTCATGGGCCTTGGCCAGCAGGGCGACCCGACGCGCCTGGCTCATGGGCATGCCCAGCGGAAACTGATGTGACGGGGTGACGTAAATCAACCGCGTGCCGAGGGGGATCTTGTCCACCTGAATGCCTTCGGCATCCACGGGTACGCCTACCACTGTCGCGCCGTGGGTGCCGAACAGCAGGCGCGCGGGCGGATAGCCGGGGTCTTCCATGGCCACGATACTGCCGGGGCGGGTCAACACCCGGGAAATCAGGTCCAGCGCCTGCTGAGCGCCATTGCACACCACCACGTCTTCGTCCTGACAATTGACCCCACGGGAGAACGCGATGTGTCGGGCGATGGCATTGCGCAGCGCCGGCAAGCCTTCGGGCAGGCTGTAGAAACCCTTGGACGCGGCAATCTGGCGCAAGGCGTGAGCGGTGCAGCGTCGCCAGTCATCCTGCGGAAACTGGCCCTTGCTGGTGGCGCCACCAATGAAGTCATAACGCAACGAACCTTCCAGCGTCGGATGGCGCAGAAACACCGGCAAGTTGCGCCAGGACTCGATCACCTCAAAGCCTGCCAATTCCGTATGGCTTTGCTTGCGCTCGATCTTGGAGGCCCGTGCATTGACGTAGGTACCTTTACCGATCACCCCAGTGAGGAAGTTTTCGTAGGTCAGTTGCGCGTAGGTATCGGAAATGGTCTTGCGTGAAATGCCCAGTTGCTCGGCCAGCAAGCGGCTGGGCGGAAGCTGTGTGCCCGCTGCCAGGCGGCCCGATTCGATGGCGCTGCGCAGTTGGTTGTACAGCTGGCCCGCCAGGTCCTTGCGGCCATTGATGACAACATGAAGTTCCATACCGGCGAGGCTCCGGAGCAGTTGAGGCGCGTGTGCGTGGCGCCAGATTACCCTCATCGGGTGCGGGTGCAGTAGTTGCGTGCTGGAAAAACCGTTAATTGGTCTGGCATCCAGTGGTCCACGGAATTTCCGCAGAATTGGACCTGTAACGCGCACGCAGCAGCGACTACCTTGAAAGGAACATCTCCGCTGCACGAGGCCCGCCATGACCCCCCGCCTGGATTACTACAGTGCTTCACCCAAAGCGATGAAGGCGATGATCGCCATGGAGGCCCTGACCAGCAGCCTGAGCATCGAAGCGCCGTTGCTGCACCTGATCAAGATTCGCGCCTCGCAACTCAATGGCTGCGCGTTCTGCACCGACATGCATTCGGTGGACGCCCGGCGCCTGGGCGAAACCGACAGGCGCTTGTATTCAATCGTGGTCTGGCGCGACAGTAACTTCTTCAACCCGCGCGAGCGCGCAGCCCTGGCCTGGACCGAAGCGGTGACGCTGCTTTCGCAAAATAATGTGCCCGATGACGTCTATGAACAGGCACGGACGCAGTTCAGTGAGGGTGAACTGGTCGACCTGACCATTGCAGTCACCACCATCAACAGCTGGAATCGACTGGCGGTGAGTTTTCGCCAAAGCCCTAATGCGTGATTGCCTGCACCGTTCGCGCTTTTAGTCGTACATCGGCAACGCGCATCTGCCATGCTCAATGTCCGCAGCACCGCTTCAATCAAAGGAACAATGCAATGGACGACGTACAGCAACTGGGCGAGATGCTTCGTCACTACGCAGAAAGCGAAGCGCACAAGAAGCAGTTGTTCGAAGCGCAATCGGCCGAGTGGGCCAAGCGCATTGGTGAACTGTTCGATCAGATCCAGCAGTGGCTCGAACCGGTGCAGGCACCACATCTGTTGGAGGTCAGCCGCGCAGCGTATGTCGCGTCAGGGCCGAGCGTTGCGCTCGAGACTTCGACGTTCAAGACGCAAAAGCTGAGCATCCTGATTGCCGGTAGGCCGGTGGAGTTTGTGCCGGAGGTGATGGGCGCTGGCGGGCAGATTTCGGTGGCGGTGCTGGGCTTTACTGCTGCGCGTGTCGGCAGTGTGTCGCTGGTGTGCCTGCCGCCGGCTTCGAACTGGCAGTGGCGCAAGACCAATGGCCTGAAAGACCCGGACACTTTTGCATTTGATGCGAACTTCCTGGCGCAGCAGTTGCAGAGCCTGATTCCCCGCGATCGCGGCTGAAGCAAGTCTCCCCTGTAGGAGTGAGCCCTGCTCGCGATGCACGCAAGGACGCCGCAGGGGTGTCAGGCTGCCAGCGTTATCGTTGACGTCCATCGCGAGCAGGGCTCACTCCTACAGGGATCTTCAGCGACCAGCGATCACTTCAACGCCGGGTCGCCCATGTTCATTTTCTTCCAGCCTTGCAGCAGCACTTGGGCCTTGGGCTCCTGGCCGTTATTCAGGTAGTACTGAATCAGCGCCAACCGAGCGTTGCGGTTGGCGGGCTGCACTTTCAACAGCCTTTCCAGTTCCTCGCAGGCTTGATCAACCTTGCCGCTGTCGTGAAGCGCCACGGCCAGCACGTAACCGTACTGGGCACTTTGTGGCTCCAGTTGCGCGGCTTTGCGCAGGAACGGCATGGCCTGTTCGGTTTTGCGCGCACGCACCAGCGACAGGCCCTGAGTGTGCTGCAAAAGGGCGGCATTCGGGTGGTCTTTCAGGCTTTGCGCCAGGAGTGCCTGAGCTTCCTGACCACGGCCATTGGCCTCCAGCCATTGCACCAGCGTCACCAGCGCCGGGTAGAAGTCCGGATCGCGCTTGAGCGCAGTACGCAGCAGCCCTTCGACTTCGCCGCCGCGGCCATCGGCCTGGTACAGCATGGCCAGATTGAGGTTGGCTTCGGCACGTTCGGCAAGGCTCTTTTGCACTGCTTCGTACTCGCCAATGGCAGTGTTCCAGCTGTCCTGAGCCGTGCCCATACCGCTGCGCGCCACGCTTAACAAGTCGCGGGCGGCGGCAATGCGCACGGCTTTGACAGGGTCGCTGAGCAACGGCGTCAACAGTGGGGCTCGCTCCGGTGGTGGCAGGAAGGCACTGATCGCACGGATGGCACTTTCGCGCACTTGCGGCGCCGGATTGGCCAAGTCCTTGGTGGCCAGTTTCAGTGCCTGTTCGCTCGGGTACAGAGGCAATTCGCCCAGTAGCGTCGCTCGTTGAATCGCCGGCAGGTTGTTGCGTTGCAGCTGCTCGTACAGCGCTTGCGCTGCACCGGGCTGGCCATTGCGGATCAGCCACAGGTTTTCATCGTAACGCGGGGCCTGCGGCGCACTGGCGTTGGCGGTGTTCCAGAGCTTGAACTGCTCGGTGACCTTGTCACCGGCCTTGCCCTGATGACAGGTCAGGCAGGCGTCCGGGGTGCCGAGTTTTTTCGCTCGCTCCGGGTTGGGAATGCTGAAGCTGTGGTCATGCCGGAAATCGTTGCCCATGTAGAACTTGCCGGGCATATGACAATCGATGCACTGCGAACCCGGCTGGCCCGAGGTGTGGCGAGTGTGTTCGATGGAATCGTAGTTTTTCGCTTGCAGGCCTTTGCCGTCGACACCTTCCACCGGAGTCTTGCCGGCGGTGTTGTGGCATTGCAGGCAGACACCGTTGCCCGGCGCCTTGAGTTCGCTGCTGTGCGGGTTGTGGCAGTTGCTGCAGCGCACGCCTTTGTCGAACATCTTGCTTTGGGCGAAAGAGCCGTGCTCGAACACTTCGTCCTTGATCTTGCCGTCCAGGGCGTACAGCTCGCGGGTCAGGGGGCTTGGCAGGTAATCATCCATCAGTCGGTTACCGGCGCTGAAACCATCACCCAGCGGCGCGCGACGGGAGTGGCAACGAGCGCAGGTTTCGATTTCAACGGTGGCGTCCTTGTCCTTGAGGTCGACGGCAAACCCGGCATGAATCAGGTCGGTTTTCTTTGCTGTCCATTCCAGATGATTGGATGCTGGACCGTGGCAGGCCTGACAGCCGACGCCGAGGCTGTTCCACTGGCTGTCGAAGGTGTTTTTTGCCGTATTAAAGTTACGTTTATAACCAGTGGTGTGGCACTCGACGCACATGAAATTGGCGTTCTGGCTCGGTTTGCTCCAGTGCAACGGGTCCTTGAAGGTCACGCCCTGGCCCGGATAGAGATGAAACCAGCGCTGTTTCTCGGTATCCCAGGCGATGCCGAGCGCTTGCAAGCGACCGTCTCCGACCTCGATCAGGTATTGCTGCAATGGCGCTATGCCAAAGGTGTAGGCGACTTTGAAGTCTGCGTTCTTGCCGTCGATTCCAGGCGTATTGACCCAGAACCCATCGTCCTTGCGCGAGAAACGGGTGGTTTCGTTTTCTGCCTTGAACGTGACGTTGTTGAAGTCACCGAGCAGGGTATCGGCGTTGGCCGGTTGCATCGCCAATTGGTGATGGGAGCCTTGCCAATCCTTGACCTGGGCACTGTGGCAGCCTTGGCATTGCTGTTCGTCGACCATTGTTGCCGGCGCCGTGGCCAGCGGTTTTGGCTGCGGTTTGGCAGGTTGCACGGCGGGCGTGCTGACGGGCGCATAGGTCGTCGGCGCGGGGTTGCTGGCAAACAGGAACCAGCCGATAGCTGCGACCGCCAGGAGCAGGATGCCGATGGTGACGGGGAACAGATAACGATGAATCAGCGTGGGCCGTGAATCAGGACCAGGGTTTACTGCTTTGTTTTTATGTTTCGGCATTGCGACTTCCGTGGTCCAGGTGCGTTTGCCGTCAGGCGTGCGTTCATGCTGGGTGCAGCTTTGCCGTAAGGCCGGCGTGTGTCAAATGATGGTTGTGGTGAATCGGATCGCCCCATCGCTGGCAAGCCAGCTCCCACAGGATTTGCATCGGTCACAACATTCCGGCACGACACAACACCTGTGGGAGCTGGCTTGTCGGGTCGCCGCATCGCAGCGATAGCGATCTCTCATTCCCCGACAAACCACCGGTAATACGGATTGCCGCCATCGCCACGCATGACTTCGCGGATATCCCGGCTCCAGGCGTCGCGATCGCCCTCATAGGCATGCAGGCTGGCCCGGTAGAACTGCATCAGGCGTTGTTGATGAGTGTTCATCCGCTCGGTAAACCCTTGGTCGGCATTCAACAACGGTGGCGCGGTGTGCAGGTCCAGCAGCGTCGGCAAGACACGGGTGATTTCCTTGGCCCGTACCCACGGCGCGTATTCGATTCGTGGTTGATCGTCGGTCACCGGTGGCGCACTCGCGGCGAATCGCTCAAGCCCGGCGCGATCTGTGACCCAGGTGGCCAGCAGCGCGGCCGCCGAGCCGATGCCCACGTCCTGTAATGTGCTGCGTACACTGTTCTGTTGGAAGCGTTCGCTGATTTTTGCCGCGTCCAGTTCCATCGGTTCCATGGAACCTACCAGCAGCATTTCATGAAACTCACTGGTCCACAGGCTGGCGTAGGGGTAAACGTCGAGGAAGCTGCGTACCAGCGAGCGCGAATCGTCGATGTTTTGGGTCGGCAATGGCAGCCATTGTGCG
This sequence comes from Pseudomonas sp. Sample_22, assembly GCF_004307635.1. Classification (NCBI taxonomy): domain Bacteria; kingdom Pseudomonadati; phylum Pseudomonadota; class Gammaproteobacteria; order Pseudomonadales; family Pseudomonadaceae; genus Pseudomonas; species Pseudomonas sp. Sample_22. Next base: position 220,662 of record NZ_RCNY01000081.1, on the reverse strand, counting down.
ACCAGGCCTTGTTTGTTCAACCGACTGGCAGCCAGTTGGTAGAAGTCGCGGGAGTACAGATTCACTACGCCGGCCGCGGAGGGTGGGGGCGGCTCGAGGGTAATGAGGTCATAGCGTTGCGGGTTGCGCAGCAGTTCCTGGCGACCGTCGCGCAGCCGGACGTCGACGGCGGGATTGGCTGCCGCGTTGAAGTTGCCCTTGAACAACGGTGCCGCCTTGACCACCGCGGGCAGCAACTCGGCGACCACCCGATGCTCAAGACCCGGGTACTGCGTCAACGCGCCCGCGGTAATGCCAGTGCCGAAGCCGATCACCAAGGCCGAGCGGGGTTCACCGTTGTGGATGAGCAACGGCAGCAGCGCCTGAATCCGCATGTAACGCAGGGAGGGCATGGCGTCGCCGGTATTGGATACGCCCTGGATATACAAACGCTCGAAGGTCCTTTGTCCCTTGCCTTGGGTGACCACGGCAACGGTGCCGCCGCGGCCTTCCTCGTAGTACGCCAGCGTGCCGTTACGCGCGCCGGGAAGTAGGCTGGCCAGTTTGTCTATCGGTGTCAGCAGTGCCAGAGCCAGCGAAATCAGACCGACAGCAATCACCCCCTGACGCCGACCTTTCTTCACGCCGTGACCCTTGCGCACCGCAAAGTAGCCAATCGCGGCAGCGATAATCGCCAGCAACCCAAGGGTTCGCACCAGGCCCAGCAGCGGGATCAGCACGAAACCGCAGAGCATGACGCCGACGATCCCGCCCAGGGTATTGAACGCCACCACTTCACCGACGTTGCGCCCCACGTGATCGTGTCCGACGCTCAAACGCAGCGCCACGGGAAACGCCGCGCCGAGCAGTACGGTCGGCACGAACACGATGCACACGGCCGCCACTGCGAAGCGTGCGCTCATGCCCAGCAATTCGCTGGCTCCCAACGACAGCACCCAGGCTTCGACAACGCTTTGGGCGAGTACCAGCCAGCGCCCGAGCAAGGCAATTTCCAGTAGCGCGATCAGCCCGGCCCCGGCGATCAGCAGACCAAACACTCCCCAGGGATCGCGCAAGCGATCAACCCGACGGGAGAGCAAGGCGCTACCCAAAAACAAACCGGTGAGGTAGGTCGCCAACACCACGGCGAAGGCGTAGGTGCGCGTACTCATGAATTGCACGATGGATTGCGACCAGACCACTTCATAACCGAGGGCCACGCCACCGGCGATTGAATAGAGCCACAAAGCGAGGCGATCCGGCGCTGTTTTAGTGTGGTGTGTGACGGCCGTTTCCACGGACTGCGAACAATGGCGCTGGAACCACAAGGCACCCGCAGCGGCCAGCAGATTCAGCATCGCAGCGGCCAGGGCGCTGCCGCGTACACCGAGGGTGGCAATCAACACGAAAGCGGCGAGCAGGGTGCCCGCGATGGCGCCCGCGGTGTTTGCCGCATACAGGTGCCCGCCAGACTTGCCCAGGTGCTGCGGATCGGTTGCAAGGGAACGCACCAACACCGGCAACGTGCCGCCCATCAGCAACGCCGGAATACCCACCAGTGCAAACGGCAACACCCAGGCCAGCAGACCGACATGCTGCTCCAGCCAGGCAAACGGACTGGCCGCCAGACTCATGGCGAACGTAGCGCCAACGCCCAGTACGGCAACCAGCACTTCCAGCCCTGCATACAGCAGAACCGGTTGTTGCAGGCGATCCGCCCAACGACCGAACAGCAAGCCACCCAATGCCAACCCGGCAAAGAATGCACTGATCCCGGCAGTAATGGCATACACCTCGACGCCCACCACCAGTGACAGTTGTTTGATCCATAGCACCTGATACACCAGCGCTGCGGCACCGGAAACGAACAGCAACAGGGCAGGGATCAACAGTGCCGGAGAGGCGACTTGCGGGGCAGGCATGGCCGACGACTTGCTGGCGACACGTGAGGACATTGCGAATTGCCTTGTACAAAATTCGAATTGAACGACCTGATCGTTCCCACGCTTTGCGTGGGAATGCCTCAATGGACGCTCCGCGTCCACTTCGGCAGGGGACGCGGAGCGTCCCTGGTTGCATTCCCACGCAAAGCGTGGGAACGATCGCCGCTCGCCGATAAAGGCGAGCGGCGCGACAGCGGTCTTACTGTGCAGCTTTTGCTTTTTCAGCGATCTTGGCATCTACCGCAGCACGGATCTGGTCAATGCTGAAGCTTGCCGGTTTCTGGCTGGGTGGATACTCGACGAATGTTTCGAGGAACGCGGCCGACTTGCCTACCGCAATTGCAGTCAGATAAACGTTCTTTGTGGTCCAGTCGTAGTATTGATCGGAAACCACGTCGGCCCTTTCAAACGGGTCCATACGCAGGTTGAAGATTTTCGGCACGCGCAGACAAACGAAGGGCTCGCTCCAGACTTTAAAACCGCCCGGTGCGCGCTGCTCGCAAAATACCGCCTTCCAGTTATCGAAGCGCATCGACACCAGCATTCCGTCGTCGTTGAAATAGTAGAACTCCTTGCGCTCGCCTTTAGGCTGTTGGCCGGTCAGGTAAGGCAACTGGTTATAGCCATCCAGGTGCACTTTGAAGTTCGCGGCGCCCGAAGTGGGTGCCCAACCTTTGAGCAACTTGTTCTTCACGTCCGTTTCACCGGCTGCCGCGAGCAGCGTCGGGAACCAGTCCATGCCCGAGAACATCTCGTTGGACACTTCACCGGCCTTGATCTTGCCCGGCCAGCGGATGATCGCCGGCACGCGATAGGCGCCTTCCCAGTTGGAGTTCTTCTCGTTGCGGAACGGCGTGGTCGCCGCGTCCGGCCAGGAGAACTGGTTGGGACCGTTGTCGGTGGTGTAGACGACGATGGTGTTGTCGGCGATTTTCAGGTCGTCGAGGGTTTTCAGCAGTTTTCCGACGTCGCCGTCGTGTTCGAGCATACCGTCGGCATAGTCGTTGCCGGGCATGCCGCTCTGGCCCTTCATCGACTCGCGCACGTGGGTGAACAGGTGCATGCGCGTGGTGTTCATCCAGACGAAGAACGGCTTGTCGGCCTTCGCTTGTTTCTCGATGAACGCCTGTGCTGCGGCGGTGGTTTCGTCGTCGATGGTTTCCATACGCTTGGCGGTAAGGGCACCGGTGTCTTCGATCTTGCCATCGGCAAAACTGTGGATCACGCCGCGCGGGGCGTTGGCTTTGACGAACGCGGCATCGTCTTTGGGCCAGTAAGGACGCTCCGGTTCCTCTTCGGCGTTGAGGTGGTACAGGTTGCCGAAGAACTCGTCGAAACCGTGGTTGGTCGGCAAGTATTCGTCTTTGTCGCCCAAGTGGTTCTTGCCGAACTGACCGGTGGCGTAGCCCTGGGACTTCAGCGCCTGGGCGATGGTGATATCGCGTTTTTGCAGGCCTACGGGGGCGCCAGGGATGCCAACTTTCGACAGACCGGTACGCAAGGGAGTCTGCCCGGTAATGAACGACGAGCGCCCAGCAGTGCAGCTGTTCTCCGCGTAATAGTCGGTGAACATCATGCCTTCCTTGGCGATGCGATCAATGTTCGGAGTCTTGTACCCGACCACGCCCATGGAATAGGCACTGATATTGGTCTGGCCGATGTCGTCGCCGAAAATCACGAGAATATTGGGTTTATCGGCGGCCACGGCGGTTGCCGAGATCGCCATTACCGATGTCGCCACCAGGGCGAGTTTCGGTAACCAGTTGCGTATGCGAGTCATCTGACTAGCTCCTTTCACTTACGTCGCTCGGTGCGACAAACGTTTATTGCGGTCCTGCGTTACGCTTTTTTTACTGCACTTGCCCGGTAGTGGTGGTATCGAACGGATAGATACGACGCCATTCGGCTGCCATGTCGACGACGGTCCAGCCACGTTTGTTTGCTTCGTCCAGTGCCTTGTCCAGACGGCCGATCTGCGACTGGCGGTCGTAAGCCCACTCGCGTTTGGCGTCGGTGTGGTGCACCAGCCCCATGAATCGTTTGCCCGGCCCGGCGGCCGTCCACTGCAGCATCTGCAAGTCACCGTCGGAGTTGCCGAAGGCGAGAATCGGTCGTCGGCCGATCACGGCGTCAATGCTCACCGGTTTGCCCGGGCCGTCATCGTTGTGCGCCAGTTTCGGCGTGCGCAGGATCGACGCCTTGCCATCCTTGTACTCAAACGTGGTGACAAAGGTGGTGCCGATGACTTGCTCGGGTGGAATGCCATAGACCTTTTCGGCGAACGCACGCATGAACGCGGTGTCGCCGCCGGAGACGATGTATGTTTTGAAATTCTGGCTGCGCAGGTAGTCGAGCATTTCCAGCATTGGCTGGAAGATCATTTCTGTGTACGGCTTGCCGGTTTTCGGATGGCGGGCCTGGGTCAGCCAGGTTTTGGCGTAATCGTCGAAGGCCTCGGTGGTCATGCCGGTGTGGGTGGCGCCGAAGATCTTCATCATGCCTTCCAGGCCGGTGGCGGCCAGGGCCTTGTGATCGTTTTCCAGCACGGCCTGGAACGGCTGGGTGGTTTTCCATTCCGGGTGCTGCGCCGCCGTGCGCTTGACCTCTTCGAGGGCGAACAGCAATTCGAAGTACATCGGTTGCTCGCTCCACAGCGTGCCGTCGTTATCGAACACTGCGATGCGGTCCTCGGGTTTGACGAAGTCCTTGCTGCCCTGATCGGTGACGGCCTGGACGAATTCGATGATGTTCTTTTTCGATGGGCCGTCGTTCCATGACGCCAGCGGCTCGGCGGCCTGTACCAGCAACGGCAGGCTCAAGGCCAGCGCCAGCAGGAACTTGAGCCCTTGAATTTGGCGCAACGAACTCGGACTAGTCATGGGAAATCCTTCTCGAGAACGGGGTTGAGTGGTCGCAATGCAGTAGCGACTGATTCTTTGTTGTGTTCGGCCTGACTATGCAGCGTAGTCAAGGATTTCTTCAGTTGGAGCACTGCCTGATCTTTGGCCGGTTCTCGGCCGTAGCAGGCCCGCAGAAACGCTTGCAGGCGCGGGCCGAGGCCAGTGAGCTTCAAGCCCTTGCGGCTGCGGCGCGTCCACAGGTACAGCGCGCTCAGTTGCGGCGGCTTGCCATCAAGTTGCGCCGGTATTTGTTCCCAGGCGTAATCGGCAGAGGCCAGCCAGGCCTTGTGCCGAGCCTGACGTCGAGCCTTCCAGCCGAGGTACGCGCGCCAGGCGTAGGGACGGGCAAACCAGCCCAGCACAAGCAACCCCGACAGCAGCGCGAGCAGGCCGAAGGCAAAACCCGAAAGGTGAAGGCGATTGCCCTGACCGAGTGTTTTCAAGTCTTCAGTGATCGAGAAAACCGGTTTGTAGGCACTGTTGGCGGCGGCATCGAAACTGATCGCCGGCACTTGCGCAGTGCGGATCTGACGAGTGCTGGCGTCCCACCATTTCACCGCGATGGGCGGGAGACTGTAATGGCCTTCGACGTCGATCCGGTAGGTCACGGTATCGATGCGCTGCCCGCCGTTGAAGTGGCCACGACCATCATCCAGATTGCTGACCTGTGGCGATTTCGCGTAACGACTCAGGCCGCGTACATCGCCCAGTGACGGCGTTGGCAATGACATGCCCAGCGCGCCATCCGCTTGTAGCGTCAGTTCTCGGGTGATGCTGTCGCCGACCTTCAGTGGGGCGGTCGAATTCACGACCTTTTGCGTGAAGCGCAAGCCTTGCGCCACCAGCACCGGCTCGCCGACGTCAAACCCTGGTGGTTGTTTCGCCGTGAAATGCAGGGGCAGGCTGCGGGCGCTCAACTCGGCACTGGCCTGACCCGGTGTGGCGCGAACGGTCAAAGCCGGAACGTCGAAACCCTGCGCCACGTTCGGGGTGATCAGGTAGCTGTAGCGCAAGCCGCTGAAGGATTGGCCATCAAGGGTCTGATTGATGTGTTCGGCATGGCCGTCAGGCGGCAGCACCAGTGCGCCGGGCAGCTTCAGGTCGGGCAGGGTGGGCGCACGGGTGAACCAGGTGTCGGTCAGGACATCGAGTTGCAGTTCGATCAGGCTGCCGACCATCGCCGGTTCATTGGGTTGCAGGCTGGCCTGGACCCGCAGTTCGGGTTCGGCGGCGAGGGCGTTGAGGGTGATTAACAGGGTGCCGAATAAGGTGGTGATTGCTCTGGCGCTATCGCTGGCAAGCCAGCTCCCACAGGGTTTTGTGTGGTTTTGGAATCTAATGAACGACGCAAAACCTGTGGGGGCTGTGGTGCGACGATTCGACTTGCCAGCGATGGAGGTGACTCGGTTTTTCAGGAAGGTCATGGTTTGACCCCCGCCTGATCCTGCAAACTGAATTTCTGTTTGAGGAATTTCGCCGGCGATGTCGTCAGGTTCTGCAACCATTGTTCATCCGAAGCCGCCTGTTCGGTTTGCACCGGTTTTTCCTGACCCTTGCCCGGCGCCTTGTCCATTTTGATTTCGTCGGGTTTGACCTCGGGGGCATTTTTCTGCGCGTCTTCGGTGTCTTTCTGCAAGGCGATCGCCAAGGCCAGGTTGGCCGTTGCCTCAGGAAACTGCGGTTGCAACTTCAACGCCTGGGTGTAGGCCGCGATGGCCTCGTCGAACTTGAAGCGCCGCACGTAAATGTTGCCCAGATAGAAATAGGCTTGTGGCGTTTGCAGGCGCGCGAAACTGACCAGTGCCAGGTCGAAGTCGGCGGCATTGTAAGCGGCGATACCTTTCCAGTACGGGTCGACGAAATGCGCGGCTGCCTCGGGGAAATGCCCGTGTTCGAAGGCCCAGCGGCCTTGCTGGTCCGGGGTGAAAAACGCATCAATCAGTGGATTGGCCTGCGCGGGGGCCGGTTGCAGGCCAATACCGACGGCCAATAAGAGTCCGCCCATCCAATTCACGCTCCAACCCTTGCGCACGCAGAAGAACCCGATCAGCAACAGTGGCCAGCACAACCAGTACCCAGCGTCTTTCCAGTGCAACTCACGCTGTTCATCGCTCGCAGTCTGGAAATGTTGTTGGGCATGCAGGTCGACCCAATCCAGATCGTCGTTGTTGAGGGTCAGGCTGCCCAGCGGCGCATCCACCGCAGACGCCAACTGCTTGAGCGCTGCCTGATCGAAACGGCCGAGTTGCGGGCGACCATTGCTGTCGGTGCGCGGTTGGCCGCTGGCATCGCGGATAATGCCGCCATCCTCACTGCCGACGGCGAGGACCAGTACCTGGAGAGCACCGCCGTCGAGTTTCTTGTTCAGGTCATCGAGCGTCGATGTGTCTGCGCCGTCGGTGATCAGCAGCAACGTGCCGGGGGTTTTTTCAGCAGCCAGCAGACGTTTGGCCTGGTCGATCACGGCGCCGACGTCCTTTCCGGGTTTGCTGATCAGGTCGGTGCTCAGTGCTTGAATGAACGTGTCGAGCAGGGCCGGGTCGTCGGTGGCCGGCAACACCAGATGGGCGCTGCCGGCGTAGGCGATCAGCGCATTGCGCGCGCCGGCCCGACGCTGGATCAGGTCATGCAGCTTGTGTTTGGCCGCTTCCAGGCGTGTCGGTTGCACATCATTGGCGTCCATCGAAGGCGACAGGTCAACGGCGATGATCAGCGGTGCACGGTTTTCCAGGAAATCCGGGCGATCCTGCTCCCAGGTCGGCCCCGCAGCGGCAACCGCGCCGAGCATCAGCATTGCGCTGACCAGGTGCACCGGGCGCAGCCAATGCTGGTCTTGCGGGGTGATCAACAAGTGCGGCAACAAGTGCGCGGCAATGTTGCTGCGCAAACGCCGCTGCATGTCTCGGCTGCGGCGCCACAGCCATGGCATTAATGCCGCGAACGGCAGCAGCAACAGCCAAAGCGGGCGCAGGAAGTGCAAGTCGCCGAGGTTGATCTCCATCTCAAACCTCCTGCCGCTGACGCACAATAAACAAACGTGGACGCAGCATGGCGAACAGGTGATAGAGCGCGAGTACCGCGATGGCCATCCCGAGCGGCCACCAGAACAGATCGCGTTTGGGTTGGTGGCTGAAGGTTTGCACTTGGTGCGGGGTGAGTTGATCGAGGGTGCTGTAGACCTGAGCCAGGGCATCGCGATCTTCGGCACGGAAGAACTTGCCACCGGTGGCTGTGGCAATCTGCTGCAAGCCTTGCAAATTGACCTTGGCTTCGCCCTCGGCGCCCGGGTCGCCGATGCCGATGGTGTGGATCACTACGCCTTTGGCAGCAGCCATTTGTGCTGCGTGATCCGGTGTGATGGCGCTGCTGGTGTCGTTGCCGTCGGTGAGCAGAATGACGACTTTTTCCTGTTCATGGGCCTGGTCCAGCAGCTTCAGGCTCAGGCCTATGGCGTCACCGATTGCGGTGTTGGGCCCGGCCATGCCGATGCCGGTATCGTCCAGCAACAGCGACAGGCTGGCATGATCGAGGGTCAGTGGTGCCTGCGGGTAAGCGCCGCTGCCAAACACGATCAGGCCCAGGCGATCCTCTTTGCGTTTGTCGATAAAACCATGCACCACGTCCTTGACCGCTGCCAGGCGATTGATCTTCTGGCCGTTGGCATCCGTGAAATCGGTGGTTTCCATGGACTGGGAAATGTCGATGGCGAGCATCAGGTCGCGCACCGGTTGCTGGCGCTCGATAGGTTTTTCCACGTACACCGGGCGGGCGGCCGCCAGCAGCAACAGCGCCCACACCAGCAGATTGAGCAGCAACTGCCAGTGGTTGGTGCGAGTTCCGGCCTGGCTTGGCGCCTGGCCAACCGCACGGCTCATGGCGCCGAAAAACGGCACCCGGACCGCGCTGCGAGCTTCGCGATAATCAGGCAGGTAGCGATAACCGAGCCACGGCAAGGGCAGCAGCAATAACAGCCACGGGTATTCAAGCTGCCACATGATGCCGCTCCACCCAGAGTTTGCAGGTGTCGAACAACTGCTGGCGTTGTTCGGGGGGCAGGGCGCGCAACACCGCATCCGGTGCATAGGCAAGCAGGGCCAGTTGCTGACTGAAATCGGCGGGGAGTGGCTCTTTACTGTGCCGTTGCAAAAAAGCCAGCCAATCCTCTTTTCCAAGCGCAGCAGGCCCCTGTAGGAGCATGGCTTGCCCGCGATGAACGATGACGCGGTTGGTCTGGGGGACCGAGGCGTCTGCATCGCGGGCAAGCCTCGCTCCTACAGGGTTTGTGCGGGGCATTGAGATGGCCACGCGCTTGAGCAGTTCTGGAAGCTCGCGCAATGCGTTCAGGTCATCACTGCGCTTTTGCAACTGCGCCAACCGCACCAGGGCTTCACGCCGATAGCGATCACGCCGCCAATGCCAGTAATGCCGCGCACTCAGCAGCACAACTGCAACGACCAACAGCGCCAGCAACACCCACCAACCCAACGTCTGCGGCGCATAACTGACCGGTGCCGGCAAGGCGATTTCCTTGAGCTGCTCGATGCCCGGAATATTCGGGTTCATCGCCGCGTCCCCGACTGCTTGCCCAACTCGGCGCGCAATTGTTCGTGAGCTTCAACGGCGGTGCTGAACATCATCAGTGGCACCTGACTGCGCTGCAGCAGCGTGGCCACATCCTTAAGCCGGCCGCTGAGAAAGTCGCCCAACGGCTGGTGCACCTGACGGCGTTCCACCGCCAGTTCAACCTGGAGCTGGCCTTGGGTGATCAGCAGCCGGCCATTTTTCGGCAGATTCAAGGCCAAGGGATCGTAGACCTGCATGGCGATCACATCGTTGTGCGCCGCAAGCTGCCGCATCAGCTGCAAGGTTCGTTCGCCGGCACCGGCAAAGTCACTGACGATGCAGATCAGGTGATCGTGACCGGCCACGGCCAGGCACTGTTGCAAGACCTTGTCGAGCTGGTCTTGACCTTCAGCGTCCGGGTTGGCGGCATTCAACGCCTGATTCTGTTCGGCGATGCGGCTGCACAACGCTTCGATGCGTTTGCGGCTACGCAGCGGCGCGATGCTGTCGATGCGCCGGTCGTTGAACACCAGCCCGCCGACCCGGTCGCCGGCGTTGAACACCATCCACGCCGCCAGCGCGCCCAGCTCGGCGGCGACCGCGGATTTGAAGCTGCGTTGCGAACCGAAGAACATGGACATGCGTTGATCGACCAGGATCAACGCCGGGCGATCGCGCTCTTCGGTGAAGGTGCGCACCACCGGTTTGCCGGTGCGCAGCGAGGCGCGCCAATCGAGGTGTCGTAAATCATCCCCCGGCTGATAGCGTCGCAGCTCATCGAAGTTCAATCCGCGACCGCGCAAGCGCGACGCGTGATTGCCGGCCAGAATACTGCCCTGCGGTTGGCGGGCAGCAAAACTCAGGTCGCGAGCCTTGAACTCCACGGCCATCAATTGCGCCAGAGAAACGTAGACCCGCCCATCAGCATTCATGCAGGAATCGCGACTTTATCGAGCAAACGGTCGAGCACTTGATCGGCAGTCACTCCATCGGCCACCGCGTCGTAGCTCAGTTGCAGGCGATGACGCAGCACTGGGTGCACCACGGCGCGTACATTATCCGGCGAGACGAAGTCCTGGCCTTGCAACCACGCATCGGCCCGGGCGCAACGGTCCAGGCCGATCCCTCCGCGAGGGCTGGCACCGATGGCAATCCAGCGGCCGAGGTCGGCGTCGTAATCGGCCGGGTGGCGCGTGGCGTTGATCAGGTCGATCAGGTAGCGGTCGATGGCGGGGGACACGTGCACCGCACTGACTTCCCGGCGCGCGGCAAAGATCACCTCTTGCGACAGCTCGAAGCCTTTGACCGCGGGGGCTTTGGCGCCGAGGGCCTGTTCTTCCTCACGCAGCAGGCGCAGTACCTGGCTTTCGTTTTCCGCGCTCGGGTAATCCAGCAGCACTTTCATCAGGAAACGGTCCATCTGCGCTTCCGGCAGCGGATAAGTGCCTTCCTGTTCGATCGGGTTTTGGGTGGCAACGACGATGAACAGTTCCGGCAAGGCATGGCTGTTGCAAGCCACGGTGATCTGCCGTTCTTCCATGGCTTCGAGCAACGCGGCCTGGACTTTGGCCGGGGCGCGGTTGATTTCGTCGGCCAGGATCAGGTTGCCGAACAGCGGGCCGGGTTGGAACTGGATCTGGTTTTGCCCGTCGACCTGATGCAGCACCTCGGCACCGGTGATGTCCGATGGCAGTAAGTCCGGGGTGAACTGGATGCGGCTCATCTTCGCGTCCAGGTGCTTGGCCAGCGCTTTTACCGTGCGGGTCTTGGCCAGCCCGGGCAGGCTTTCCAGCAGCAGGTGCCCGTTGGCCAACAGGCCGAGGAGGATTTGCCGGATCACCTGGTCCTGGCCGAGCACTGCTTCGGCGATGCTGGCTTGCAGGGCGTTGAGGTCATTGAGCGCAGTCACGCGGCCTCCTAGAAAAATGCCAGTGTCATGTTGACGGCGATGCCATTGCCTTCCGGCCGGTTCTTGGTGTCGAACTCCGGCACCCAGCGCAGGCTCAGGTTGGCTTCGGCGTCGGCAAACTTGCCGGTCCAGCCCACGACAGGACCGGCGCCCACCGAGCGCCCGCGAAAACCGCTGGTGGCGCTGCCGCTATCGTCGTTGATCTGCTGGATGTAACCGGCGGCCACACCGGCAGCCCAGCCATTGCCGAAGCCGTGGGTCCAGAGCGCGTCGAAGGTGAATAGATCGCCGTTCTGGTAATCCGTGGCGTCGTTTTCGCTGTAGAACTCCAGACCGCTGGACAGCGTAAACTCGCCACCTTTGCCATCCAGATGAGTGAACGCCACGGTAGGCATGAAGGTGTAGGTGTTCTGCCCGGGGTTGGCCAAGCGGTCGTCGTTATAGGCGCCGGTCGGCAAGTAGATCGGCAGCGAGAACGAGATGTGGTTGACCTCGTCGAAGTGATAGCCGGCGGCGATCGGTGTCACCAGCATGTCGGCAAACTGGGTGCCTGTGTCTTCTGTCCCCAGGGTTCTGCCGCGAGGACCTGTGATGTTGGCGGTGACGTCGGTGTACTGCACGGGCACGCCGATGGCCGAGGCGTAGTTCCAGCGTCCCTTGCCGGTATCCCAGACATGGGTGAAGTTGGCCATGGTGTAGGAAACCTTCATGTCCAGCCCGGTACTCAACGCGCCGACAATCGGCACTTGGGTGTTGCCCTTGAGATCGCCGTCATACCAGATGCTGGTCAGCGACATGACCCAGCCCGGTTCGGGCGGCACGATCCCGGCATTGGAAAAAACCTGCTGCCCGGTGATCGGCCGGCCGACGCCGCCTTCAACGGCCAACACCAGCGGACTGCCGCCGATCATGCACAGCGCCAACAATGGGCGCACAACACAGGGCTTGATCATCACTGACTCCGCTTATTGATCTTGTTGGTTGACGGGTGTCAGCAACGGCATTTTCCATTGGCCGCTGTTGACTTCCGGTTTCGGCAAGTAGAGGCGCAATACGCCATAGAACGGGCCGTTCGGTGCTGGCAGCCAGTTGCTTTCCAGCTCTTTGGCCGGTGCCTTGTTTTGTATGTAAAGGGTCAGGCCGCCGTCCGCGTCGAGCTTGAGGTCCGGCAGCATGCGCGAGTTGATCAGGTAGCGATTGAGCGGATTGGCCACCAGCAGTTTGTTCCTGCCGTCGTACATCGTCAGCGACCAGAAAGCGTCGGCCGGGGGCAGGGCACCTTTATCGAAATGCAAGGTGTAGTCGTGCTTCGAGGCATCGACAGGGTGGTTGTCCTTGTCGACGAAGTAACCGATGTAATTCGCCTCTTCAGCGGAATTGCCGAATATCCCCATGTTGGCGCCCGCGTAGCGGTACAGGTAGTTGCCCTTGAGGTGGTCGCGGGTGCCAAAAAAATCGCCGCTGGTGACTTCGTGGGTATCGACTCTGCTTTTCTTGAATTGGGCGAACTCTGCTTTCGCGTCAGCGATGCCATCTTCCAGGGCCTGGCGTTGATCGGCGCTCAGTTTGCTCAGGTCGAATGGTTTGCCGGCTTCGATGCCAATGGTTTTGAAACGTGCAAGAAGATCCTTTTCAACGTCCTGGGGCGGGGTGAAGGCCAGCATGAAATTCAGGTAGCGGAACAGGTCCGGGGTGTCGCTCATGGTCGGCGCGGGTTTGGGCCAGGCGATTTTCGCCGGGGCCGGCGGCGCCTTGTGCTTGTCGTAATGACTCAGGGTTTCGACCTTGTAACCCTTCTGGATCTGCTTGACCTTGGCCAAGTCCGCGTCGTCGAACAGCTGGGTGCGATACAGCGCGTAGGCGATGTTGCTTTCACTGCGCAGCAGCCGATCGATGTTCAACGGTTGCTTACCCTGCCAGTCGGGGCCGGCGATCATGAAATGGCCACCGTTATTGCCAGTGCTGCGGGTGCCCAGGTAGGCGAAGTTTTGCGTATAGGCGTCAATCAGCTGCACGGAGTAATAACGGTGCTCTTCGACGGGCGGAAGCGTCAGTACCAGCGGTTCTGCGCGCAAGTCCATCCACACGAAGGAGTAGGGCGTGTCAGCATTTGGCGTGACGAACGCGGTGTCCTTGGCGGTAAAGGCCTTGGCGGTGTTGCCGATCTGATTGAACGGTGCCTTGTAGTTCGCGCTCGTCTCGTCTACGGCCTGGGTGTAGAGCGTCTTGTACATCTCCACCACCGGGAAACCGTATAAATAGGCTTCCTTGGCGATGCCTCTTGCTTGTTCCGGGGTGGCTGTGAACTCGGCCCAGGCACTGGTGCTCAGCGCCAGGGTCACTACGGTCAACAGCACGTTACGTTGATTCATCATGCGTCCTTGTTGCAATCGCGGGCGTTATTCCACGTTTGTGATGTCGTCGAGTTTCCAGCTTTTGTCGAAATAGGCCTCGGTCGGCGCGTACAGACGGAAGTAACTGAACCAGTGCTTGCCCGGCAGGGTTTGTACCCAATTATTCTCGAAGCCTTTTGGTGCGGTCGGGCCGAAGTACAGGTCGACGGACCCATCGGCGTTTTTCTTCAGGTCCTGGCGCGAGGAGAGGTCGGCCTTGCGCTGCGGATTGTCGATCAGGCAGCGACTGTCGATGTCGTACACGGTCATCGACCAGAATTGCTTGGCCGGAGGATTGGCGCCGACGTGCAGGCGATAGTTTTTCCCGCCGTCGAGCCATTCACCCTTGGCGTCGGTGTAGGCGCCCAGGTAGGTCTGACCGAGGCCCGGGGTTTTCGAGACCATGCCTTTGGTATTGGTGACCGCTTCGTAGAACCACGCACTGCGTTCCCACAGCTGGTCGTAATAGGCCACGCGTTGCGATGGCTCGGCGATGTTCAGCACCGTGTCCCATTGCCGATCAGGCCAGTACTGTGCATCCGGGAAACGCTTGGCGAAGGTGTTGGCCTTGGCGATCAGCTCACCGACCTGTGCCCCTTGCTCAAGTGCCTTGCGCTGGTTGTCATTGGGGTTGAACGGCTTGTCTTTCTCGATGCCGAGGCTGGCGAGCATGGCCATGTAAAAGCGGTCGCGTTCGTTGACCGGTTCTTTCTGGATGATCTGGTGCAGGCGCTGCCAATACGCCAGGCCGCGTGGCTGGGTGCCGGACCAGGCTTTGCCGCCGGGAGTGAGCAGTTTGGTCTTGGTCGGCTCGGCACGTTGGGCGTAGGGGTACATCTTGAATTGTTCGACCAGTGCCTTGCCCTTGGCCGGGTCCGGATCGAGCACACGAAAACCCACCAGCACGTTCATGGTTTCCGATTTGGCCAGGTAATACTTGCCAGCATCGGCCGGCGGCTCGGCGCCCGGTGGCAGCACCAGGTATTTGCCGCCCTTGCCTTTATCCGGGCCGGTCTGGCCCATGTCGATGATCGCCCGCTGCCAGAAATCACCGATGCCGCCCGCCGTTGGGCCTGACGGCAATTCAATGACCAGCGGCCCGGTTTCATTCAAATCGACAAAGCCCAGGATATACGGCGTGGTGGCATTGGCGGTGATCACACCGAGCTTGTCTTCGTAGCTGTTGAGTACCATCAGGTCGCCACTGTGGGCGCCGAGTTTGTCGCGAAACTCTGCCTGCCATTGCGCGTAAGACACCAGTGGTAAGGCCCACAGGTAACTCTGGGTGGCCTGCTGGAAATCCAGTTCAGCGTACAGTTTGGCGACGGAGTCGTGGGCCGGCAGCTCGCCTTCCATGCTGATCTTGCCGATTCGCGTGTCCAGCTCCTGCGCACCGACCCCACAACTGACGAACATGGTCATCAGGCTGAAACCGGCGGCGCGAAGTGCAATGTGCATATAAAAATCCCTATTTGCCGAACGTGACATTGAGGCCGGCGTACAGCGTGAATTTCGGCAGGCCATCACCTTTGTGATCGACGGTCCACTGCGGCTCGATGAACGCGTTGAGGATATTGGAACCGGACTTCCAGACTTTGCCGCCACCCAAACCGAGTGGGATGTAGTGGGTGTCGTTTTTCAGGTCGAAGGTCCAGGTACCGGTTGAACGCAGGTACCAGCCTTTTTCCAGGTTGTGAATGATGAAAGGCTGCAAGGTTGCGCTTTCGACGTGGGGCCGGTCGCTGTCACCTGCGAAAGAGCTCTGGTATTGCACCAGCGCACCCAAAAGGCCCCGGGGCGAGGAATCGATGGCGACGGCGGCCAGACCACCTTGCCATTTGCCGGTGCCGAGCTCGTCCTGATCGGCGGTGGGCGCGGTGATCATCGGGCCAACACCCAATTGCACACCCTCGGTCTTGAGCAGAAAGATATCGAACAGGTTGAGGTCGCCCTCACCGGTGCTGTAGCCGCTGCTGGGGTCGGGGCGAGTGCTGATCGGCGCAGTGGCACGTATCAACTGCGGGACACCGATGAAGTCGTTGGGCGCAATCGGCAGCGTGCCACGCACCAACAGATCGTTGGTGTGGATATTGGAGTCGTAAAACTTCGGGGTGTAATAGTCCTGCAGACTCATCCCCGGTGCGATGTTCAGGGGGTTGTTGCTTTTGTTGGCGGTCTCGGCGTCATCCGCGTGCGCGTAAATAAAAGGCACGAACGAAAACGCCAAAAGAAAGGCGTGCTTCCCCAATGTGTTTGACATGATTCCCCCGGCTCCCTGGTGGCTCACTTGGATGACTCGGCACTTGATGGCCGTTACTGCGTAATCCCTTTCCTTCAAGCCCGTAGGACACGTCCTTGAAGGTAGCAGCAATATGAGGGAAATCCAGCCAAAAGTGTTAACTATTTAGTTTTTTGTACAAGTTTTTTGATTTTCTTGTGTACTAAAAAGTTAATAAAAATCAGTGGGTTGAAGGCGGGCGGGGTTGCTGGAACTAGAAAACCCGCAGTCTGTAATGAAACAAACGGCGGGTTTCACGGACGTTGTAGTTCAGTGTGAATCAGGGCGGGTCGAGGTTGTCCAGCACCCGGTTGACTGCCAGCTCCCCGAGCATGATCGATTGCTGAATCCCCAGCAGCGTATTGCTCTGCGAGCCTTGCAGATATCTGGCGAAATCACTGGCCATGACATTCGCCGAGGCCAGCGATTCACAGGCATATGCCAGCAGGGTTTGATTGTCGATGTCGGGGGCGATGAGGAAGATGTTGCTGGGTTGGTGGGGAGATTGGCTGGAGGTGTCTGGATCGGTGTCCGGTGGAGTTGAGCTCGATTTGGTCATGGCAACGTACCTCTAAAAGTAGGGGGCGCAACCATCTCGCTACTAAACGAAAGGGTGGCAGCTATGCGCAAGTTAGTAGACCGGTACGTTGCCAAACCCGGTGCACCCGAAGATGCCATGCGCACAGCCGCCATCAAATACAGGTGAATACCTGACCAGATGACACTCATGCAACCGTTAGCAACAAGCCGGGCTACTAAACCCGGTCACTGACAATCAGCGACGCCAATCAAGTTACCGACGGCCTCTGGGACGCACAAGCCGGCGGATTCTGGCGTAGTTGTAGGCAATGCCGCAAGGCGCTGTAGCCTCCCGGAAGCTGGCATTTTGATGCAAAACATCACGCTCACTGACGCTGAGCAAAAGTAAGCGGTTTAGCAGAGGTAGAGCCCGTCGGAGATCACGTCCACTCGGGACGTGATCATGCCAGCGCATCATGGCAACTCACTTGAAAATGGCTCAGGACTGCTTGCCCTTGCCAAACGCCCGCTCTTCCTGCTCCCGCAATTCCGGCGTCAGCTCTGCACCGAAATCCTCCATTTCAAATACCTGGCGAATCTCGATTTCCGATTCGGTGCCGGGCATTGGGTTGGGGCAGCGCTTGATCCATTCGACTGCCTCTTCTTTTGATTTCACCTGCCATAGCCAGAAACCGGCGATCAGTTCCTTGGTTTCGGCAAAGGGGCCGTCGATGACCGTGCGTTTATCACCCGCGAAGCGCACGCGGGCGCCTTTGCTGCTCGGATGCAGGCCTTCGCCAGCGAGGAGGATTCCGGCCTTGGCCAGTTCTTCGTTGTAGTTGCCCATGGCGGTCAGCAGTTCGGTGCTGGGCATGATGCCGGCTTCGGAATCCTGGCTGGCTTTGATGATGATCATGAAGCGCATGGTGGTTTCTCCGCATGATTTGAACGATTCGCTTAATGGTCGAATGGTGAGGACGCAAATCGACAGCGCGTCCAAAAAAACTGAAAGAACCTTAGGCGCGGCATTGCGATGCGTAGCGATTATTTATGTAACACCGCGATTCCCTGTGGGAGCTGGCTTGCCAGCGATAGCAATCGGCCGGTCACAGCGGTGTTGAATGTACGGCCGTCATTTCGGGCAAGCCCGGCTCCCACAGGGTTTGGTGGTGACTGGCAAAGCAATACTTCACGATTTGTATCCGGGGTAGGTCACCGGGCCATTTCGTGGTTAACTTCGACCTCTTCAAAATTCTCTACCACAACGTTCAGAAGGACTCCGTTCATGGCTCAAGTCACTCTTAAAGGCAACCCGGTTCAAGTCAACGGCCAACTGCCTCAAGCCGGTTCCAAGGCGCCAGCCTTTTCTCTGGTTGCCGGCAATCTGTCCGACGTCACCCTGAAAGACTTTGCCGGCAAGCGCAAAGTGCTGAACATCTTCCCAAGCGTCGACACCCCGACCTGCGCCACGTCCGTGCGCAAGTTCAACGCCCAGGCCAACGATGTCGCCAACACCGTGGTGTTGTGCATCTCCGCCGACCTGCCATTCGCCCAGGCGCGTTTCTGCGGTGCCGAAGGCCTGGAAAACGTCCAGAACCTGTCGACCCTGCGCGGTGCCGAGTTCATCGAAAACTACGGCGTGGCCATCGCTGACGGCCCACTGAAAGGCCTGACTGCCCGTGCCGTGGTGGTTCTGGACGAGAATGACAACGTGCTGCACAGCGAACTGGTCAAGGAAATCGCTGAAGAGCCGAACTACGAAGCAGCGCTCGCTGCCCTGAAATAAGCATACCTTTACAAAGTTTAACGCCTCCTAATCTCCACAATGCTGTTCAGTTAAGAGATAGAGCGAGTAATCAGTAACCTGTGGAGGGGGAGCTTGCCGGAGCGCCGCATCGTCCCGCTGGACCGCTTAGCAGTCCCATTTTTGGGGCCGCTTCGCGCTCCAGCGGGAGCAAGCTCCCTCGCCACAGGTGCAGTGTTCGTCCTTAACTGAATAGCATTACCCCTCTGTCCAGGCCGTTTTCATTTGTGTTTCAGTGTCTTGGATAAATCTTCTGTTACGTAAGCCGAAGGTAAATTGCCGGTAAAGGCACTTTGCTTAATCCCCGCCAGTGCTTATCGTTCAGCCTCATGTAAAACAAGCCCACGCGCCCAATGGTTGATCATTCAATGCAATCCTCTGCTTCCCGTAGTCCTCGTCGCTGGCTGTTCGGCCTGCTTGTCCTGCTGGTCATCGCTGGCCTGTGCTGGAAATTCTGGCCCGGCAGTACTGCGCCCAAAGAGGGGGCGGGGCAGAAAGCCGTGGCCGGACACACAGGCCGTTCGGGCGGTATGCGTCCGGGGTTCGGCGGGGCGTCCGGGCCCGTTCCGGTGCGTGTGGCGCCGGCGGTCACCGGTGACTTCCCGCTGTATTACAAGGCGCTGGGCACGGTCACCGCGCTGAACACGATCAATGTGCGCAGCCGCGTGGGCGGTGAGCTGGTCAAGATCCATTTCGAGGAAGGGCAGATGGTCAAGGCCGGCGATCTGCTGGCCGAGATTGATCCGCGTCCTTACCAGAACGCGCTGCTCCAGGCCGAAGGCACCTTGCTGCAGAATCAGGCGCAACTGAAGAACGCCCAGGTCGACGTCGAGCGCTATCGCGGCCTTTATCGCGAAGACAGCATCGCCAAGCAGACTCTGGACACCGCCGAAGCACTGGTCGGCCAGTACCAGGGCACGGTCAAGACCAATCAGGCGGCAGTCAACGACGCCAAGCTCAATCTCGAATTCACCCGGATCCGGGCGCCCATCGCCGGGCGCG
Organism: Pseudomonas sp. Sample_22; assembly: GCF_004307635.1. Taxonomy (NCBI): domain Bacteria; kingdom Pseudomonadati; phylum Pseudomonadota; class Gammaproteobacteria; order Pseudomonadales; family Pseudomonadaceae; genus Pseudomonas; species Pseudomonas sp. Sample_22. Next base: position 201,372 of record NZ_RCNY01000081.1, on the reverse strand, counting down.
TCGGTTTGCGTCAGCTCGATGTCGGTAACCTGGTAGCGGCCAATGACACCACGGCGCTGGCGATCATCACCCAGACGCAACCGATCAGCGTGGCATTCACCTTGCCGGAGAACAGCCTCGATGTAGTGCTGGCGCGCTATCGCAGTGGCGCAAAATTGCCAGCCGAAGCCTGGGATCGCGGCGACACTAAATTGCAGGCCACCGGCGTGTTGCAGAGCCTGGACAACCAGATCGATGTCACCACCGGCACCCTGAAGTTCAAGGCGCGTTACGACAACCGTGACCAGGCGCTGTTTCCCAACCAGTTCGTCAATGTGCGCCTGCTGGCCGACACCCTCAAAGGCGTGGTGCTCGCACCTTCGGCGGCGATTCAGTTCGGCACCAACGGCACGTTCGTCTATGCCCTGGACGGCGACAAGAAGGTCAAGATTCGTCAACTGAAGATCGGTGCCAGCGACGGTGAGAACACCGTTGTCACCGAAGGCCTGGCCGCCGGTGATCGCGTGGTGCTGGAAGGCACTGATCGCTTGAAGGACGGCAGCGATGTGGAAGTGGTCAACGATCCGCAGCAAGTGCCGACCAGCCCAGCCGGCCATCTACAGGGCAAATCCGCGGCTACCACGACTGAACCGGCACCAGCCGACAAGGCGAAAAAGGACGGCGCATGAATCTCTCGCGGCTGTTCATCCTTCGTCCGGTAGCGACGACCCTGAGCATGCTGGCCATTATTCTGGCCGGTGTGATCGCCTATCGGTTGCTGCCCGTGTCGGCCTTGCCCCAGGTCGACTACCCGACCATTCGGGTCATGACGCTTTATCCCGGCGCCAGCCCGGATGTCATGACCAGCGCCGTGACTGCGCCCCTTGAACGCCAGTTCGGGCAAATGCCCGGTCTGACGCAAATGGCTTCCACCAGTTCTGGCGGTGCGTCGGTCCTGACCTTGCGGTTCAGCCTCGACATCAACATGGACGTGGCCGAGCAGCAGGTGCAAGCGGCTATCAACGCCGCCACCAATCTGCTGCCCTCGGACCTGCCGGCGCCGCCGGTGTACAACAAGGTCAACCCGGCCGATACGCCGGTGCTGACCCTGGCCATCACGTCCAAGACCATGCTGTTGCCAAAGCTCAATGACCTGGTCGACACCCGCATGGCGCAAAAGATTGCCCAGATCAGTGGCGTCGGCATGGTCAGCATTGCCGGTGGCCAGCGTCAGGCTGTGCGAATCAAGGTCAACCCCGAGGCGCTCGCCGCCAACGGCCTGAACCTGTCCGACGTGCGCACGTTGATCGGTGCCTCCAACGTCAACCAGCCCAAGGGCAACTTCGACGGCCCGACCCGGGTGTCGATGCTTGATGCAAACGATCAACTGACCTCGCCCAAGGACTACGCCAACCTGATCCTCGCTTACGCCAACGGTGCGCCCCTGCGCCTCAAGGACGTGGCGGAAATCGTCGACGGTGCCGAAAACGAGCGTCTGGCCGCGTGGGCCAACGAAAACCAGGCGGTGCTGTTGAACATCCAGCGCCAGCCCGGAGCCAACGTCATCGAAGTGGTCGACCGGATCAAGGCCTTGCTGCCGAGCATCACCGACAACCTGCCGGCTGGTCTCGATGTGGTGGTGCTCACCGACCGCACCCAGACCATCCGTGCCTCGGTCAAGGACGTGCAACACGAACTGCTGATCGCCATTGCGTTGGTGGTCATGGTCACGTTCCTGTTCCTGCGCCGGGCCAGTGCGACGATCATTCCGTCGGTGGCCGTGCCGCTGTCGCTGATCGGCACCTTCGGCGTGATGTACCTGGCGGGGTTCTCGGTCAATAACCTGACCCTGATGGCCCTGACCATCGCCACCGGTTTTGTGGTGGACGATGCGATCGTCATGCTGGAGAACATTTCCCGGTTTATCGAGGAGGGCGACAGCCCACTGAACGCCGCGCTCAAGGGCGCAAAACAGATCGGCTTCACCCTGATTTCCCTGACCCTGTCGCTGATCGCCGTACTGATTCCGCTGCTGTTCATGGCCGATGTGGTAGGGCGCCTGTTCCGCGAGTTCGCCATTACCCTGGCGGTCGCCATCCTGATTTCGCTTGTGGTGTCCCTGACCCTGACGCCGATGATGTGCGCGCGCCTGCTCAAGCGCGAGCCCAAGGAACAGGAACAGGGTCGTTTCTACCGGACCAGCGGCGCGTTCATCGACTGGATGATCGCGGCGTACGGGCGCAAGTTGCAGTGGGTGCTCAAGCACCAGCCGCTGACGCTGATGGTGGCCATCGGTACCTTGGCGCTGACTGTGTTTCTGTACATGGTGGTGCCCAAGGGCTTTTTCCCGGTGCAGGACACCGGGGTGATCCAGGGCATTTCCGAGGCGCCGCAGTCGATTTCCTTCGCGGCGATGAGTGAGCGTCAGCAAGCGCTGGCCAAGGTCATCCTCGCGGATCCGGCGGTCGAGAGCCTGTCGTCCTACATAGGGGTGGATGGCGACAACTCGACACTCAACAGTGGCCGCTTGCTGATCAACCTCAAATCCCACAGTGACCGCGACCTGAGCGCCACTGAAGTGATTGCGCGCCTGCAACCGGAACTGGACAAACTGGTGGGCATCCGCCTGTTCATGCAGCCGGTACAGGACCTGACCATCGAGGACCGGGTCAGCCGCACGCAGTACCAGTTCAGCATGTCCTCGCCGGACTCCGAACTGCTCAGCCTGTGGAGTGGGCGTCTGGTGGAGGCGTTGGCACAACAGCCTGAACTGACTGATGTCGCCAGCGATTTGCAGGACAAGGGCTTGCAGGTCTATCTGGTGATCGACCGTGATGCGGCGTCGCGGCTCGGCGTGTCGGTGTCGAACATCACCGATGCGCTGTATGACGCCTTCGGTCAGCGGCAGATTTCCACGATCTACACCCAGGCCAGCCAGTATCGGGTGGTGCTGCAATCGCAATCCGGCGAGAAAATCGGCCCGCAGGCGCTGGACCAGATCCACGTCAAGACCACCGATGGCGGGCAGGTGCGCTTGTCCAGTCTGGCGCGCATCGAAGAGCGCCAGGCGCAACTGGCGATTACCCACATTGGCCAGTTCCCGGCGGTGATGATGTCGTTCAACCTCGCGCCCGGCGTGGCGTTGGGGCATGCGGTGGAGATCATCGAGCAGGTGCAAAAGGACATCGGCATGCCGATCGGTGTGCAGACCCAGTTCCAGGGCGCTGCCGAGGCGTTCCAGGCTTCGCTGTCGAGTACTTTGCTGCTGATCCTGGCGGCGGTGGTGACCATGTACATCGTGCTGGGCGTACTCTACGAGAGCTACATCCACCCGATCACCATTCTCTCGACCTTGCCCTCGGCGGCGGTCGGCGCCTTGCTGGCTTTGATCCTGAGCGGCAATGACCTGGGGATGATCGCGATCATTGGCATCATTTTGCTGATCGGTATCGTCAAGAAGAACGCGATCATGATGATCGACTTTGCCCTCGATGCCGAACGCAATCAGGGCATGGACCCGCAGACAGCGATTTATCAGGCGGCGCTGTTGCGGTTCCGGCCGATCCTGATGACCACGTTGGCGGCGTTGTTTGGTGCCGTGCCGTTGATGCTGGCCACCGGTTCCGGCGCAGAACTGCGCCAGCCGTTGGGTCTGGTGATGGTGGGTGGTTTGTTGCTGAGCCAGGTTCTGACGCTGTTCACCACGCCGGTGATCTACCTGTATTTCGACCGTCTTGGCCGGCGCTGGGGGCGCAAGCCTGAGCCTGCGGACGCGGTAGAGCAGCCATGAACCTCTCCGGTCCTTTCATCAAGCGCCCGGTGGCGACCATGTTGCTGAGCCTGGCGATCATGCTGCTGGGCGGTGTGAGTTTCGGCCTTCTGCCAGTGTCGCCGTTGCCGCAAATGGACTTTCCGGTGATCGTGGTTCAGGCCAGTTTGCCTGGCGCGAGCCCGGAGGTCATGGCGTCGACCGTGGCCACGCCGCTGGAGCGTTCCTTCGGCGCCATCGCCGGGGTCAACACCATGAGCAGTCGCTCCAGTCAGGGCTCGACCCGGGTGATCCTGCAATTCGATCTCGATCGCGACATCAATGGCGCGGCGCGGGAAGTGCAAGCGGCGATCAATGCTTCGCGCAACCTGTTGCCCAGCGGCATGCGCAGCATGCCGACGTACAAGAAGGTCAACCCGTCCCAGGCGCCGATCATGGTGCTGTCGCTGACCTCTGATGTACTGGAAAAGGGCCAGTTGTACGACCTGGCTTCCACCATCCTGTCCCAGAGCCTGTCCCAGGTACAGGGCGTGGGTGAAGTGCAGATCGGCGGCAGTTCCCTGCCGGCCGTGCGTATCGAACTCGAACCCCAGGCGCTCAACCAGTACGGCGTCGCGCTGGACGATGTACGTAAAACCATCGCCGATGCCAACGTACGCCGGCCCAAGGGCTCGGTGGAAGATGCCCAGCGCCTGTGGCAGGTGCAGGCCAACGACCAATTGGAGAAGGCCAAGGATTACGAATCGCTGATCATCCACTACGCGGACGGTGCAGCCTTGCGCCTGAAGGATGTGGCCAAGGTCAGCGACGGCGTCGAGGACCGCTACAACAGCGGTTTTTTCAACAATGACGCGGCGGTGCTGCTGGTGATCAACCGCCAGGCTGGCGCCAACATCATCGAGACGGTCAACGAGATCAAGGCCCAGTTGCCGGCTTTGCAGGCGGTGCTGCCGGCCAGTGTCAAACTGAACCTGGCCATGGACCGTTCACCGGTGATCAAGGCCACCCTGCACGAAGCGGAAATGACCCTGCTGATCGCCGTGGCTCTGGTGATTCTGGTGGTGTTCCTGTTTCTCGGCAATTTCCGCGCTTCGCTGATTCCGACGCTGGCGGTGCCGGTGTCGCTGGTCGGTACGTTTGCCGTGATGTACCTGTACGGGTTTTCCCTGAACAACCTGTCGTTGATGGCACTGATTCTGGCCACCGGCCTGGTGGTTGACGATGCCATCGTAGTGCTGGAGAACATTTCCCGGCACATCGACGCCGGCATTCGCCCCATGAAAGCGGCGTACCTGGGCGCGCAGGAAGTCGGCTTCACCTTGCTGTCGATGAACGTATCGCTGGTGGCGGTGTTCCTGTCGATCCTGTTCATGGGCGGGATTGTCGAAAGCCTGTTCCGCGAATTCTCCATCACGCTGGCGGCGTCCATCGTGGTGTCGCTGATCGTTTCCCTGACCTTGACGCCGATGCTCTGCGCGCGTTGGTTGAAGCCGCATACGCCGGGCCAGGAAAACCGACTGCAACGCTGGAGCCAGCGGGCGAACGAGTGGATGGTCGGCAAATACGCGACCAGCCTGGACTGGGTGCTGCGTCATCGACGCCTGACGTTGCTTAGCCTGTTTGTGACAATTGGCGTGAACATCGCGTTGTATGTGGTTGTTCCAAAAACATTTATGCCGCAGCAGGATACCGGCCAGCTGATCGGTTTCGTGCGCGGCGACGATGGCCTTTCGTTCTCGGTGATGCAGCCGAAAATGGAAACTTTCCGCCGCGAGGTGTTGAAGGACGAGGCGGTCGAAAGCGTGGCGGGCTTCATCGGGGGCTCGAACGGTACCAACAACGCCTTCATGCTGGTGCGCCTCAAACCGATCAAGGAACGCGGGATCTCCGCACAAAAGGTCATCGAACGCCTGCGCAAGGAAATGCCCAAGGTGCCCGGCGCACAACTGATGCTGATGGCCGACCAGGACCTGCAATTCGGTGGTGGCCGCGAGCAATCCTCGTCGCAATATTCCTACATCCTGCAAAGTGGCGATCTGGGCTCGCTGCGCGAGTGGTATCCGAAAGTCGTCACCGCGCTTAAAGCGCTGCCGCAGCTGACCGCGATTGACGCCCGCGAAGGCCGGGGTGCGCAGCAAGTGACGTTGATTGTCGATCGTGACCAGGCCAAGCGCCTGGGTGTGGACATGGACATGGTCACGGCGGTGCTCAATAACGCCTACAGCCAGCGGCAGATTTCCACCATCTACGACAGCCTGAACCAATATCGGGTCGTGATGGAGGTCAACCCGAAATACGCCCAGGATCCTATAACCCTCAATCAGGTGCAGGTGATTACCGCCGATGGCGCACGGATCCCGCTGTCGACCATCGCTCGCTATGAAAACAGCCTGGAAGACGATCGGGTCAGCCATGAAGGCCAGTTCGCTTCGGAAAGCATCGCCTTCGACATGGCCGAAGGCGTAACCGTGGAGCAGGGCAGCGCCGCCATCGAGCGGGCGATTGCCTCGGTGGGTTTGCCTGAAGATGTGATCGCGAAAATGGCCGGTACCGCCGATGCCTTTGCCGCCACCCAGAAAAGCCAACCGTGGATGATCCTCGGCGCGCTGGTGGCGGTGTATCTGGTCCTTGGCGTGCTGTATGAAAGCTATATCCACCCGTTGACGATTCTCTCTACGTTGCCGTCGGCGGGTGTCGGCGCATTGCTGTCGATCTACGCGCTGGGTGGCGAGTTCAGCCTGATTTCCTTGCTGGGCCTGTTCCTGCTGATCGGCGTGGTGAAAAAGAACGCGATTCTGATGATCGACCTGGCGCTGCAACTGGAACGGCATCAGGGCATGGCGCCGCTGGAGTCGATTCGCAACGCCTGCCTGCAACGTTTGCGGCCGATTCTGATGACGACGCTGGCCGCGATCCTCGGTGCATTGCCGTTGCTGCTGGGGCGTGCCGAAGGCGCGGAAATGCGTCAGCCGCTGGGTCTGACCATTATCGGCGGGCTGATCTTCAGCCAGGTGCTGACCCTTTACACCACCCCGGTGGTTTACCTCTATCTCGACAAACTGCGCCATCGCTTCAACCACTGGCGTGGGGTGCGTACCGATGCTGCTCTGGAAACTCCGCTATGACTGACCGTTCGCTGTTCAACCTGGCTACACCGCTGATCACCGCCCGAGGCTCGCGATTGTTGGGCCTGTCGCTGTGCGCGGCCCTGCTCAGCGCCTGCGCCATCGGTCCGGATTACCAGCGCCCGCAAACCGCCGAACCTGCGCAGTACAAGGAAGCGGCAGGCTGGCGTCAGGCCAGTCCGAGCGATTCCCTGGCTCGCGGTGCGTGGTGGGAGTTGTATGGCGATCAGCAGCTCAATGGCCTGATCGAGAAACTCAACAGCTCCAACCAGACTGTCGCGCAATCCGAAGCCCAGTATCGCCAGGCCCAGGCATTGGTGCGCAGCGCCCGGGGCGCGTTTTTTCCAACGGTTGACCTGTCGCTGGGCAAAAACCGCTCCAGCCAGGGCACCGGCAGCAGCAGTTCCAGCCTGACCAGTTCTTCCAGCGGTATTCGTGACACCTACACCGCTCAGGCCGGGGTGAGTTGGGAAGCGGACGTCTGGGGCAAACTGCGCCGTGGTCTCGAAGCCGACACGGCCAATGCCCAGGCGAGCTTTGCCGACCTGGCGGCGATGCGCTTGAGCCAGCAATCGGAGCTGGTGCAGAACTATTTGCAATTGCGGGTGATCGACGAGCAAAAGCGTCTGCTGGAAGCCACGGTCGAGGCCTATCGACGCTCTCTTAAAATGACCGAAAACCAATACCGTGCCGGTGTTTCCGGCAAGGATGCGGTGGCGCAGGCGCAGACCCAGCTCAAGGGCACCGAAGCGGACATGGTCGATCTGATCTGGCAGCGTGCCCAGTTCGAAAACGCCATTGCCGTGCTGGTCGGCTTGCCGCCAGCAGAGTTCAGCCTGGCAGAAACCCCCAACATCCCGGCGCTGCCCGAGGTGCCACTGAGCCTGCCTTCGCAACTGCTGGAGCGGCGCCCCGACATTGCTTCGGCCGAGCGCTCGGTGATCGCCGCCAACGCCAACATCGGCGTGGCGAAGGCGGCGTACTACCCGGACCTGACCCTGAGTCTGAACGGCGGCTACAGCAGTAGTACTTCCAAAGATCTGTTCAGCGTACCGAACCGCTTCTGGTCGGTGGGGCCGCAACTGGCCATGACGTTGTTCGATGGCGGGCAACGCTCTGCTGAAGTGGACCGCAGTGAAGCCGCCTACGACGAAACCGTGGCCAAGTACCGCCAGACCGTGCTCGATGGCTTTCGTGAAGTGGAAAACTATCTGGTCCAGCTCAAGGTATTGCAGGATGAGGCCGTCGTGCGGCAACAGGCGCTGGATGCCGCGCGCGAGTCGTTGCGCTTGACCCAGAATCAGTACAAGGCCGGTGTGATCGCTTATCTCGATGTGGTCGTGGTGCAAGCGGCGGCCTTGAATAATGAGCGCAGTAACCTGGATTTGTTGCAGAGCCGCTTGATCGCCAGCGTGCAGTTGATTGCTGCACTGGGCGGCGGCTGGGACGGGCAGGTGTCACCGCAGAATCTGTAGGAACAGCAGGGGGGGGGGAATCCAGCGTTCGAATCCACCGATTCAGAGCGCTTACTTAGGATCAAACAAGCGTTTCATCGCCTTGATGGCCTTTTGCTAATTTTGTGAGTGCGTTCTCATTTGGAATCAGTACAATCGCCCTTTTTGCGCCCCCGAGAATGGAAGCGATACGGCGGTGATTTCGAGAACTTTCCATGCTCATCGGTAGCTACTCCCCCACACTGGTCATCATTTCGCTTTGCGTGGCCATTCTTGCCTCGTACACCGCCCTCGACCTGACCGGCCGTATCGCCACGGCCAAGGGCCGGGCCGTGCACCTGTGGACGGCGGGGGGCGCGTTTGCCATGGGTGTGGGGATCTGGTCGATGCACTTCATCGGCATGCTGGCCTTCGATTTACCCATCGACCTGGGCTACGACATCGCCATAACGTTGCTCTCGCTGCTGATCGGCATTCTGTCCAGCGGCTTCGCCCTGTGGCTGGTCAGTCAGCCGCAATTGCCGCTGTGGCAATTGGGGTTCGGTGCGCTGGTGATGGGGGCGGGAATCAGTGCGATGCACTACACCGGCATGGCCGCCATGCGCATGCAACCGGGAATCGACTACGACCCGACGCTGTTCAGTACGTCGTTGTTCATAGCGGTCGCCGCGTCCGGTGCGGCGTTGTGGATTGCCTTCCACTTGCGTCGGAACACCCCTCACGTGCGGCTGATTCGTGGCGGGGCGGCGGTGATCATGGGGATTGCCATTGTCGGCATGCATTACACCGGTATGGCGGCTGCACAGTTTGCCGATGGCAGCTTCTGTGGCGCGGCCACCGATGGCCTTAACGGCGAGGGCCTGGATAATCTCGTACTGATCACTACTCTGGCGGTGCTGAGCATTGCCTTGCTGACTTCGATTCTCGATGCCCGCCTGGAAGCCCGCACCGCAAGCCTGGCCCAATCCCTGACCGAGGCCAATCGTGAACTCACACAATTGGCTTTGCATGACACTCTGACTGGTCTGCCGAACCGGGTCTTGCTGGCCGACCGTATCGATCAGGCGATGTCGCGGGTCAACGGCGAGGGCGGTTGCTTTGCCCTGATGTTCATCGATCTGGACGGCTTCAAACCGGTCAACGATGCGTTCGGTCATCACATGGGCGACCAGCTGTTGCGTGAAGTCAGCCTGCGCCTGCGCGAAGACCTGCGCAGCCAGGACACGCTGGCGCGAATCGGTGGCGATGAGTTCGTGTTGCTGGTGCAGTTGACCGAACCGAACGACGCGGTGGGGCTGGCGGCACGTCAGGTCAGCTTGATTTCCCGGGCTTTTCGCGTCGCTGAACATGATTTGCAGATCTCCGCCAGCGTGGGCATCGCCCTGTATCCGGGTAATGGCCAGAGTGCCCATGAATTGCTGATGAACGCCGACGCGGCGATGTATCACGCCAAAGGCGCGGGTAAAAACGGTTACAGCTTCTTTGACGCTTCGATGAACAGCAACGCGCGCAAGCAACTGCAATTGTTGCAAGACCTGCGCAATGCCGTGGAGCATCAACAATTCTGCTTGCATTACCAACCCAAGTTCGACGCCAGCAACGGACGGCCGGTCGGTGCCGAAGCGCTGTTGCGTTGGGAACATCCGACCCAGGGCATGTTGCTGCCGGACAAGTTCATCGAACTCGCGGAAAAGACCGGGCTGATCATTCCCATTGGCGAATGGGTACTCAACGAAGCCTGCCGTCAGATGCGTGAGTGGTATGTGCTGGGCTACACCGATTGGCGTATCGCGGTAAACCTTTCTGCGTTGCAGTTCTGCCATGCCGGACTGGTGCAAAGCGTCGCCAAGGCGCTGGCCACGCACCATTTGCCGGCCAACAGCCTGACCCTGGAAATCACCGAAACCACGGCCATGAGCGATGCCGACGCGAGCATGACGGTGTTGCAGGAACTGTCGGACATGGGTGTCGACCTGTCCATCGATGACTTTGGTACCGGTTACTCGAGCTTGATGTACCTCAAGCGCCTGCCGGCCAATGAATTGAAAATCGACCGGGGATTCGTACGTGACCTGGAGCGCGACAGCGATGACGCGGCGATCGTTTCCGCGATTGTCGCCCTCGGTCAGGCGCTGGGTTTGCGCATCGTCGCCGAAGGCGTGGAGACGGGGGTACAGCAGGACTTCCTGACCCAGCTCGGCTGTGATTCGCTGCAAGGCTATCTGCTCGGTCATCCGTTGCCGGCGCAACGTTTCATGGTTGAAATCCATCGTGCGGAGCAATTGGAACTCTCCTGACCTGTGGCGAGGGAGCTTGCTCCCGCTGGGTCGCGAAGCGGCCCTCGGTAACGCTCAGTTCAGTGAATGCTGCGCAGTAGAGCGGAGCGCTAGCTCCCTCGGCACATCGGTTGGCAGCAGGTTCATGCAAAAACCGCGAAGGACAGTTATTCTTCCCCTCGACCGCTTACGCTTGAAATGGGGAAAGCCTGCATGGTTAAAGTCATCGTCATCACTGGTGGCAGTCGTGGCATCGGTGCCGCCACCGCCCTGTTGGCCGCCGAACAAGGCTATCGGATCTGCATCAACTATCAGTCCGATGAACAAGCTGCGCAGAGCGTGCTGGAGCAGGTTCGTGCCCTCGGTGCGCAAGCCATTGCGGTTCGCGCAGACGTCAGCATCGAAGACGAAGTCATCGCCTTGTTCAATCGAGTGGACACCGAACTGGGCCGGGTTACGGCGCTGGTGAACAACGCTGGCACCGTCGGGCAAAAGTCCCGGGTCGACGAAATGTCCGAATTCCGCATTCTGAAAATCCTCAAGACCAACGTTCTGGCCCCTATGCTGTGCGCCAAGCACGCCATCCTGCGCATGTCGCCCAAACACGGCGGGCAAGGCGGCAGCATCGTCAATGTGTCCTCGGTCGCCGCCCGTCTGGGCGCACCTAATGAATACGTCGACTACGCGGCATCCAAGGGCGCACTCGACACTTTCACCATCGGCCTGTCCAAGGAAGTCGCAGGCGAGGGAATTCGTGTCAACGCGGTTCGGCCCGGATACATCTACACCGATTTTCACGCCTTGAGCGGCGATCCGGACCGGGTCAGCAAACTTGAGTCGGCCATCCCCATGGCCAGGGGCGGGCGCCCGGATGAAGTGGCCGAGGCGATTGTGTGGTTGTTGTCGGACAAGGCATCGTATGCGACGGGGACGTTCGTCGATCTGGGCGGTGGCCGTTAAGCGTAGAGTTGAGTTGATTGCACTGGCCTCATCGCCAGCAGGCTGGCTCCCACAGGGTTGAGTGTTGCACCCTATTGTGGGCGCCAGCCTGCTGGCGATGGCGTCAGTCGAGACACCATCAACCCATCAGAACGACCGCACAATCCGCCCCAACGTCTCCATCGCCTTTTCCGATTCCTCGGTCCACGGGCTCCCATAATTCAATCGAATACAGTTCCTGAACCGCTGCGCTGGCGAAAAGATCGGCCCCGGCGCAATGCTGATGCCTTGCGCCAACGCCATCTGAAACAACTTCAACGAATCCATCTGCGCCGGCAGTTCCAGCCATAGAAAATACCCGCCAGCTGGCTGGCTGACACGAGTCTGTGCGGGAAAATAGCGTGTAATGGCCGCCAGCATGGCGCTCTGTTGATCTTCCAGCGCATGGCGCAATTTGCGCAGATGCCGGTCGTAGCCGCCGTGTTGCAGGTAATCGGCAATGGCGGCCTGGGCCGGCATCGATGCACACAGCGAGGTCATCAGTTTCAGCCGTTCGATTTTCTGCGCATAGCGGCCGGCAGCGACCCAGCCGATGCGGTAGCCGGGGGCAAGGCTTTTGGCGAACGAGCCGCAATGCATCACCAGGCCTTCGGTATCGAACGCCTTGGCGGGTTTCGGTGCCTGCTGACCGTAATACAGCTCGGCATAGACATCGTCTTCTATCAGTGGCACCTGATGACCGCGCAGCAATTGCACCAGTTGTTGTTTCTTGGCCTCAGGCATGGTCGCGCCCATGGGGTTCTGGAAACTGGTCATGCACCAGCAAGCCTTGATCGGGTAACGATCCAGGGTTTGCGCCAAAACCCCAAGATCGATGCCGTCACGGGGATGCACCGGGATTTCCACGGCTTTGAGTTTCAACCGTTCCAGTATTTGCAGGCAGGCGTAGAACGCCGGGGCTTCGATGGCCACCAGGTCGCCGGGCTGGGTCACCGCTTGCAGGCACAGGTTCAGCGCCTCGAGGGCACCGTTGGTGATCAGCAGTTCCTCCATGGGCAGCATCAGTCCGCCAACCATGTAGCGCAGGGCAATCTGCCGGCGTAGCTGCGGGTTACCCGGCGACATGTCGGTGACCACCATGCGCGGGTCCATTTCCCGGGTGGCGCTGGCCAGCGAGCGCGACAGGCGTTGCAGCGGAAACAGGGTCGGGCTGGGGAACGCCGAACCAAATGGCACGGTGTTCGGGTCTTTGATCGAATCAAGGACCGAGAACACCAGTTCGCTGACGTCGACCTCGGTGGATTCGTTGACCTGGCTGCTGATCACGGGTTCGGAAAACGGCCGCGGTGCGTGGGCATTGACGAAATAGCCGGAGCGCGGGCGGGCGCGAATCAAGCCACGGCGCTCAAGCAGGTAATAAGCCTGGAACACCGTGGACGGGCTGACCCCGTAGGTCTGGCTCGCATAGCGCACCGACGGCACGCGCTGGCCGGGACCCAGGACGCCGGTGCGGATCAGTTCAGCGATGTCATCGGCGAATTTTTCGTAGCGTTTCATCGGTATCCCGCGATCGAATCAATCAACTGTGGCGAGGGAGCATGCTCCCGCTCGGCTGCGCAGCAGTCGCCAGTTCTTTGGGGGGCGCTTCGCACCCCAGCGGGAGCAAGCTCCCTCGCCACAAAGGCCTGCATCTTAAAGGATCAACGGTTCATCGGCGCTACAAACCGGCTCTTCGCTACGCTGTAGATTGCCGGTTCATCACCGTCGACAATTTTGAAACTGATGCTCTGCGAACTGCTGGTCGGCCGCTCGGCAGTCATGGCCACCGAGACCGGCACGTCGACAATTTCACCGGGTGCCAGGCTCAAGTCGGTCGTGCCCTGCAACTGGAAGCCGTCAGCGTTGACGAGGGTCAATTGGTAATCCTGGCGCTGCTGGGTTTTGTTGATCACTTTCAGGCTGTAGATGTTTTCGATCTGCCCCTGACTGTTCTCGCGGAACAGGCCACGGTCCTTGCTGACATCCAGCGAGACCATAGGCCGCTCGATCAAGGCGAATACCAAGGCCGCGATCATGACCAACAGCACGGCGGTGTAGCCAATCAGCCGTGGCCGTAGCAAGTGGGTCTTGCCACCCTGCAACTGGCGTTCGGAGGTGTAGCTGATCAAGCCGCGCGCGTAGCCCATTTTGTCCATGATCGAATCACAGGCATCGATGCACGCCGCGCAACCGATGCACTCCATTTGCAAGCCGTCGCGGATGTCGATGCCGGTGGGGCAGACCTGCACGCACAACTGGCAATCGATGCAATCGCCCAGGCCGACCTCGGCCGGTTTGACTTCACGCTTGCGCGGGCCACGATTTTCGCCCCGGGCGACGTCATAGGAAATGGTCAGGGTGTCCTTGTCGAACATCACGCTCTGGAACCGTGCATACGGGCACATGTGCATGCACACCGCTTCACGCAACCAACCGGCATTGATGTAGGTGGCGCCGGTGAAGAAGACGACCCAGAACAAACTGACACCGCTCATCTGCAGGGTCAGCAGTTCTTCGGCCAGCGGCCGGATCGGCGTGAAGTAGCCGACGAAGGTCAGGCCGGTCAGCAGGCTGATGGCCAGCCACAAGGTGTGCTTGGCTGAGCGACGCATGAGTTTGTTCAAGCCCCAGGGCGCGGCTTGCAGTTTTATGCGCTGATTGCGCTCGCCTTCGGTGATTTTTTCGCACCACATGAAGATCCACGTCCAGGAACTCTGTGGACAGGTGTAGCCGCACCAAACGCGGCCGGCGAATACGGTGATGGCGAACAGACCGAACGCAGCGATGATCAGCAGTGCCGACAGCAGAATGAAGTCCTGCGGCCAGAACGTGGCGCCGAAGATATGGAATTTGCTTTCGCCAAGATCCCAGAGCACCGCCTGACGTCCACCCCAGTTCAGCCATACGGTACCGAAAAACAACAGGAACAGCAGTCCTGCACCGCTTATGCGCAAGTTGCGGAAAAGGCCGGTGAAGCTGCGTGTGTGAATCAGGTTGTCGCTGGATTTGACCTTCATCTTTGCACGTGAAGGTTCGAATGTTTCAACGGTTCGGACGGGGATTCTCTCGCTCATGGTCTTTCGCTCATCAGCCTCCATCAGGCAGGCGCACTATGAGCGTCGATCTGTTTGCATAACAGACTCAGGTATTGCAATAAAAAGCAGATCAGATGAAGGACGAGCAATGACCTGCGACAAGTTGAAGCACTCGTCCAGGCGCGGCGCAAACGCCCCTGTCAGACGCCTGCGGCTGTGGTCGACAGGATCGGTCAGATCACCGAATCACTGTCCGTGGCTTTCAAGTGACGGCGACCATCGACAGCACCTGCTACGGTCAATGCATCAGCCTCGGCTTCAGTGATGTAAATGCGCTGACCGTCGATGTCCACCGCCGACATGGCTTTTTCGCCGTCCGTGACGATCGTCACATCGGGGCACAGGCGAATTTCCTCACCGTTTTCAGTGGTAAAGAAGCAGGTTTCGTTTTCGATACGTACGGTCATGGCGATGTCCCTGTTTTTTTGCGAGTACTGAAACTTTAGGGCGTCTGCACTGGATATCGTTCTGTGCAACCGATTAATGGTCGCCATGGTCCATGCTCCATGGATCGTTCAAAAGGAAAAACAACATGAATGCCTGGTGGCATGAAGTCTGGGTGACCCTGCAAGCGGAGTTCGCCGACATTGGCGACGCGTCACAGCTGACACGCGTTACCGTGCGCCTGGTGACGGCGGCGGTGCTCGGCGGGATTCTCGGTTTTGAACGTGAGCACAAGGGCAAGGCAGCGGGCGTTCGTACCCACATGCTGGTGGCCATCGGTGCGGCGCTGTTTGTGCTGGTACCGCAGATGTCCGGCTCGCAAGCCGATGCCATGAGCCGCGTCATGCAGGGTGTGATCGCCGGGATCGGCTTTCTCTGCGCCGGCACCATCCTGAAAAATGAGGAAGGTGATGAAGGTCACGTCAAAGGCCTGACCACCGCCGCCGGTTTGTGGATGACCGCTGCCATTGGGGTGTCGGCCGGGTTGGGGAGGGAAGCAACGGCGGTACTCAGCACTTTGCTGGCGTTGGGGATTCTGAGCGCGATGCCCCGAGTGGTGAAAATCTTTGAGAAGAACAACGACCACAATGATCAACAGAATTAACGGAAGGAGCGAGCCTGGGCGCGTTGGTCCTGAGTATTGCGCGGAGCATCAGGCTTCCCGCGTCATTGTTGACAATCATCGCGAGCAGGCTCGCTCCTGCAGGTAAACGGCGATTGGTCGTTATTCCGGTGTAACGATGACAGGTGGCATGGTCGTCGGTGGTTCTTCCCTTGGAGGAGGGTTCGTTCCGGGTGGGTCTTGCTCGGGCACCGGTTGCGGGTCGCTCGGCGGTATTACCGGGTTGTCGATGTTCGGATCGGGTGTTTCAGCCGGGAATGGATTGTTCATCGTTCCTGCCTCCAGTGGCACATGGCGTGAGTCGTGCTTAAGTTGTTGACCACCGACTGAGGGATTTGATTCCGGCCAAATGCCGATGAACTTTTCCCGGCGATGGTTGCTCGGAACCTAAGTGAGTTGATTGCCGGGCGGATGGCCCGACGGGATGACAACCAGACACTTGAGCGTCCATGGGGCGTAAAGGA
This sequence comes from Pseudomonas sp. Sample_22, assembly GCF_004307635.1. NCBI lineage: Bacteria > Pseudomonadati > Pseudomonadota > Gammaproteobacteria > Pseudomonadales > Pseudomonadaceae > Pseudomonas > Pseudomonas sp. Sample_22. The sequence continues at coordinate 185,166 of NZ_RCNY01000081.1, read as the reverse complement.
GAGATGCTCGATGACGGCTGAAAAACCGACAGAACTGAGCTACAACCCGCACATGCCATTGTCGCAAGCGCTGCTACTGCCGCGCATTGTCATTGAAAACACCATGCCGACGCTCGAAGGTGGCCAGTTTGCGGTCAAGGCCGTTGTGGGCCAGGACGTGGTGGTCACCAGCAAAGTGTTCGCCGACGGTCACGACAAACTGGCGGTGCGTGTGCGCTGGCGGGCCGAAAGTGATGACACCTGGCAAAGCGAAGTCATGGCCGATCTGGGCAATAACGGCTGGCAAGGCAGCTTTCGGGTGCCGAGTCAGGGCCGTTATGTGTTTTGCATCGAAGCCTGGATCGATCAGTTCGCCAGTTTTCGCTACGAGCTGGAGAAAAAACACGCCGCCGCAGTGCCGGTCAGCCTGGAGTTACAGGAAGGGCGCCTGCACGTCCAGCAAGCGGCCGAGCGCAGTGAAGGGCAACTGAGCGAACAACTCGCCGCGTTGCACCATGAATTGTCGGGCCTGCTCGAAACCGAGCAGGTCGCATTGTTCCTGCACCAGCGTAGCGCCGACTTGATGGCTCAGGCCGATCATCGTGCCTACCTGAGTCTGAGCGCTGAATTTCCGATAGACGTTGAGCGCGAGCTCGCACAGTTCGCCAGTTGGTATGAGTTGTTCCCGCGCTCGATCACCGACGATCCTAATCGCCACGGCACTTTTAATGACGTGCACTCACGTCTGCCAATGATTCAGGACATGGGCTTTGACGTGCTGTATTTCCCGCCGATCCATCCGATCGGTCGCAGCTTTCGCAAAGGGCCGAACAATTCCCTGACCGCCGGACCTGACGATCCCGGCAGCCCCTATGCCATTGGCAGTGAAGAAGGCGGGCACGAGGCGATCCATTCGCAATTGGGTACCCGCGAGGATTTCCGGCGACTGGTCGCAGCTGCCGCAGAGCACGGCCTGGAAATCGCCCTCGACTTTGCCATTCAGTGTTCCCAGGACCACCCATGGCTCAAGCAGCATCCGGGCTGGTTCAACTGGCGGCCCGACGGCACGATCAAATACGCCGAGAACCCGCCGAAAAAATACCAGGACATCGTCAACGTCGATTTCTATGCCGCTGATGCGATTCCCAGCCTCTGGATCGAATTGCGCGACATCGTCCTGGGCTGGGTCGAGGAGGGGGTAAAGATTTTTCGCGTGGACAACCCGCACACCAAACCGTTGCCGTTCTGGCAATGGCTGATCGCCGATGTACGGGCGCTGTATCCGGAGGTGATCTTCCTTGCCGAAGCGTTTACCACGCCGGCGATGATGGCCCGACTGGGCAAGGTCGGTTACTCCCAGAGCTATACCTATTTCACCTGGCGCAATACCAAGACCGAGTTGGCGACATATTTCACTGAACTCAATGAATCGCCCTGGCGCGAATGCTACCGGCCGAATTTCTTCGTTAACACACCGGACATCAATCCGGCATTCCTGCATGAATCCGGGCGCCCCGGTTTTCTCATCCGTGCTGTGCTGGCGACCATGGGTTCTGGCTTGTGGGGCATGTATTCCGGTTTTGAACTGTGCGAATCGGCACCGGTGCCGGGCAAAGAGGAGTACCTCGACTCCGAAAAATACGAAATCCGCCCACGGGATTTCACCGCCCCAGGCAACATCATTGCCGAAATCGCCCAGCTCAACCGCATCCGCCGGCAGAACCCGGCATTGCAGACGCATTTGGGCCTGAAGGTCTACAACGCCTGGAACGACAACATCTTGTATTTCGGCAAGCGCAGTGCCGATGGCAGCAATTTCATTCTGGTAGCGGTCAGCGTTGATCCGCATAACGTCCAGGAGGCGAATTTTGAATTGCCGCTGTGGGAAATGGGCCTGCCCGACGACGCCAGTACCCAGGGCGAGGACCTGATGAACGGCCATCGCTGGACCTGGCATGGCAAATATCAATTCATGCGGATCGACCCGGCCTACCAGCCGTTCGGGATCTGGCGGATTACCGTCTAGCAAATGATCGTTCCCATGCTCCGCGTGGGAATGCGTCCAGTGACGCTCCGCGTCACTGGACGCAGAGCGTCCCTTGAGGCATTCCCACGCAGAGCGTGGGAACGATCTGCTTCAGGGAGTTCTCTCGTATTCAACAGGAGTTTCAAATGGCGAAGAAACCCAAGGCAGCCACCTTCATCAAGGACCCGCTCTGGTACAAGGACGCGGTGATCTATCAAGTACACGTTAAATCTTATTTCGATTCCAATAACGACGGGATCGGCGACTTTCCTGGCCTGATCGCCAAACTCGACTACATCGCCGAACTCGGCGTCAACACCATCTGGCTGCTGCCGTTCTATCCCTCACCACGCCGCGACGACGGCTATGACATTGCCGAATACCGCGGTGTCCACAGTGATTACGGCACCATGGCCGATGCCAAGCGCTTTATTGCCGAGGCACACAAGCGCGGTCTGCGGGTGATAACCGAACTGGTCATCAACCACACCTCCGATCAGCACGCCTGGTTCCAGCGCGCCCGCAAGGCCAAGAAAGGCTCGGCGGCGCGGGACTTCTACGTGTGGTCGGATGACGATCAAAAGTACGACGGCACGCGCATCATTTTTCTCGACACCGAAAAGTCCAATTGGACTTGGGACCCGGTGGCCGGCCAGTACTTCTGGCACCGCTTCTATTCGCACCAGCCCGATTTGAACTTCGACAACCCGCAGGTCATGAAGGCCGTGCTGTCGGTGATGCGTTACTGGCTGGACATGGGTATCGACGGTTTGCGCCTCGACGCGATCCCGTACCTGATCGAGCGTGACGGCACCAACAACGAAAACCTTCCTGAAACCCACGATGTGCTGAAACAGATCCGCGCCGAAATCGATGCCAATTACCCCGACCGCATGTTGCTGGCCGAGGCCAATCAATGGCCAGAAGACACCCAGCTGTATTTCGGCGACACCGACAAGAAAGGCCTGAACGGCGATGAATGCCACATGGCGTTTCACTTTCCGCTGATGCCGCGCATGTACATGGCGCTGGCCCAGGAAGACCGCTTTCCGATCACCGATATCCTGCGCCAGACCCCGGAAATCCCGGCCAACTGCCAATGGGCGATTTTCCTGCGCAACCACGATGAGCTGACCCTGGAAATGGTCACCGACAAAGAGCGCGATTACCTCTGGAATTACTACGCGGCCGACCGTCGGGCGCGGATCAACCTGGGGATTCGCCGCCGGCTGGCGCCGCTGATGGAACGTGACCGCCGCCGGGTGGAGCTGCTCAACAGTTTGCTGCTGTCGATGCCCGGCACGCCGACCCTGTATTACGGCGACGAGATCGGCATGGGCGACAACATCTACCTCGGCGACCGCGACGGCGTGCGCACGCCGATGCAATGGTCCATTGACCGCAATGGTGGTTTCTCTCGCGCCGATCCGGCCAGCCTGGTGTTGCCGCCCATCATGGACCCGCAATATGGCTACTTGTCGGTCAATGTCGAAACCCAGGCCGGCGACCCGCATTCGTTGTTGAACTGGACCCGACGCATGCTGACCGTGCGCAAGCAATCCAAGGCGTTTGGTCGTGGCACGCTGAAAATGCTCTCGCCGACCAACCGTCGCGTATTGGCCTACACCCGTGAATACACCGGGCCTGACGGCAAGCACGAAATCATTCTGTGCGTGGCCAACGTGTCGCGCAGCGCTCAGGCGGTGGAGCTGGACCTGTCGGCCTACGTTGGCATGGTTCCGGTGGAAATGCTTGGCGGCAATGCCTTTCCGCCGATCGGCCAGTTGAATTTTCTCCTGACCCTGGCGCCCTACGGTTTCTATTGGTTCGGACTTGCCGCCGAAAACCAGATGCCCAGCTGGCACGTCGAGCCGGCGCAAAGCCTGCCGGACTTCACCACGCTGGTGCTGAAAAAACGCATGGAAGAACTGCTCGAAGCGCCATCAAGGGGCACGCTGGAACAGAGCATCCTGCCGAGCTGGTTGCAGAATCGTCGCTGGTTTGCCGGCAAGGATGCGGCTATCGACAAGGTCGAGCTGGCTTACGGTGTGCGGTTTGGTGACGCTCAGCATCCGGTGTTGTTGAGTGAGATCGAAGTCACCAGCGGCGGCCAGACCAGCCGCTATCAATTGCCGTTCGGCTTCATCGCCGAAGACCAGGTAGGCGCGGCGTTGCCTCAACAACTGGCGCTGTCGCGGGTGCGCCGAGGGCCTCAAGTCGGCTTGATCACCGATGCGTTCAGTCTGGAAAGCTTTGTCCGCGCCGTATTGCAGGGCATGCATAACAACATGGTGTTGCCTTCGGACGGTGGCGAGATCCGCTTTGAACCGACCGCCGAACTGGCCAAGCTGGGCCTGACGGCGGAATCCGAAGTGCGGTATCTGTCGGCGGAGCAATCCAACAGTTCGGTGGTGGTCGGCAACAGTCTGGTATTGAAGCTGATCCGCAAGGTGGCGTCGGGCGTGCACCCGGAACTGGAAATGAGCGCTTATCTGACCGCCGCCGGCTTCAGCAACATTTCGCCGCTCTTGGGCGCGGTGGTTCGCCGGGACGCCGCAGGCGAAGACAACCTGCTGATGATCGCCCAAGGCTACTTGAGCAATCAGGGCGATGCCTGGGAATGGACCCAGAACAACCTCGAACGGGCACTGCGCGATGAGTTGGCGGACGCTGTGTCGGAACAGGAACAGCATTACAACGCCCTCGGCGAGCTGAAGGATTTCGCCGGCATGCTCGGCCAGCGCCTGGGCGAAATGCATCAGGTACTGGCGGCACCGGGCAACAACCCGGACTTCGAACCGCAAATCACCACGGCAAAAGAGGCGCTGGCGTCGGCCAAGGACGTCGCTGCGCAAATCGAGCACGCACTGAAATTGCTCAAGCAGCATCAAAACGAACTGAACCCGACAGACAAAACCTTGGTCAGCCGTTTACTGGACAACAAAAAAGCCATCCTCGCCCATGTGCAGGCGCTGGCCAAAAAGACCGCCGGTGGCCTGCGTATCCGCGTGCATGGTGACTTGCACCTGGGGCAAGTACTGGTGATCAAGAGCGATGCCTACCTGATCGACTTCGAAGGTGAACCGGCACGACCGCTGCATGAACGAAGGGGCAAGCACAGCCCGTACAAGGATGTCAGCGGGGTACTGCGTTCTTTCGATTACGCAGCGGCCATGACCATCAACGTGCACAACGTCGACAACACGGCGCAGGCCCAGGCCGCGCGCGAGCGCGTAGCGACTCGCTATTTGACCGAAGCCAGGCAGGCATTTGTCGACGCTTATCGGCTGGCGGCAGCTACGCTTGACCATGCATGGCAAGATCCAGAAGGCGAGGACGCCGCATTGGCGTTGTTCGGCCTGGAGAAGGCGGCGTATGAAGTGGCCTACGAGGCGGAAAATCGCCCCGGTTGGTTGCCCGTGCCGTTGCACGGTTTATATGGATTATTGAGTGGGCTTAAACCCTTTTCCGATCTTGGTGGAGAGTAGTCATGAGTTTCTCGAACAAGGAACAGGGTCAACATCACAAAGAAGCACTGCTACCCAGGGCGCGGGATATCGACGCGTTGGTACGTGCCGAGCATCATGATCCCTTTGCCATTCTTGGCCCCCACGGCGATGGCGTCGGTGGGCAGTTCATCCGGGCCTACCTCCCGGATGCCTTGAGCGTACACGTGGTCGCCAGAGAAACCGGTGAAGAGCTCGGTCAACTTGAAGTTACCCAGACCCCCGGTCTGTTCGTCGGGCATTTCGAGCGTGCGCAACCCTATCTGTTGCGCACTCGTTGGGCCGGTGGCGAGCAAACCGCCGAAGATCCATACAGCTTTGGTCCACTGCTTGGCGAAATGGATTTGTATCTGTTCGCCGAAGGCAATCACCGCGACCTGAGCAGTTGCCTCGGCGCGCAGCTGAAAACTGTGGACGGCGTCGACGGCGTGCGTTTCGCAGTGTGGGCGCCGAATGCCCGACGGGTGTCGGTTGTTGGGGACTTCAACGTCTGGGACGGGCGTCGCCATCCGATGCGCCTGCGCCATCCCAGCGGTGTCTGGGAATTGTTCATTCCGCGCCTGCAAGCGGGCGAGGCGTACAAATATGAAATTCTTGGCAAAGACGGCATTCTGCCGTTAAAGGCCGACCCCATGGCGCTGGCCACCAGCCTGCCGCCAGATACCGCCTCGAAAGTCGCTCCTCCCTTGCAGATCGACTGGCAGGATCAGGACTGGATGCTGTCCCGTGCCGAGCGCCAGCGTCCGAGCGAGCCGTTGTCGATTTACGAACTGCACGCCGGGTCCTGGCAATGCGAACTGGATGATCTGGGCGAAGTGGCCCGCCAGTACACTTGGCCCGAACTGGCTGAGCGGCTGATTCCCTATGTCAAGGAACTGGGTTTCACTCACATCGAACTGATGCCGATCATGGAGCACCCGTTCGGCGGGTCTTGGGGCTACCAACTGCTGTCGCAATTCGCCACCAGTGCCCGTTACGGCACGGGCGACGAGTTCGCAGCGTTCGTCAATGCCTGCCACCAGGCGGAAATTGGCGTGATTCTCGATTGGGTGCCGGCGCATTTTCCGACCGATACCCATGGCCTGGCGCAATTCGACGGCACTGCGCTGTACGAGTACGGCAACCCCCAGGAAGGCTTTCACCAGGATTGGGACACGCTGATCTACAACCTCGGGCGCACCGAAGTGCACGGCTACATGCTCGCTTCAGCACTGCACTGGCTCAAGCATTTTCATGTCGATGGCCTGCGGGTGGATGCGGTGGCGTCGATGCTCTATCGCGATTATTCGCGCAAGGCGGGCGAGTGGGTGCCCAATCGCCATGGCGGTCGGGAGAACCTCGAGGCAATCGACTTTCTGCGCCACCTCAACGACGTCGTAGCGCTGGAAGCTCCCGGAGCATTGGTGATTGCCGAAGAGTCCACGGCGTGGCCGGGTGTCAGCCAGAGCACGCAACAGGGCGGACTGGGCTTCGCCTACAAATGGAACATGGGCTGGATGCACGATTCACTGCATTACATCCAGCAAGATCCGGTGTATCGCGCCCATCACCATAACGAACTGAGCTTCGGCCTGGTGTATGCCTGGTCAGAACGCTTCATCCTGCCGATTTCCCATGACGAAGTGGTGCATGGCAAACATTCGCTGATCGACAAGATGCCCGGCGACCGTTGGCAGAAGTTCGCCAACCTGCGGGCCTACCTGAGTTTCATGTGGGCGCATCCGGGCAAGAAACTGCTGTTCATGGGCTGCGAGTTCGGCCAGTGGCGCGAGTGGAACCACGACCAGCAACTGGACTGGTACCTGCTGCAGTATTCCGAACACAAAGGCGTGCAGAAACTGGTCGGTGACCTTAACCGTCTGTACCGCGATATTCCGGCGCTGCATGAGCAGGACGATGTGCCGCAAGGCTTCCAATGGTTGATCGGCGACGATGCGATCAACAGCGTGTACGCGTGGCTGCGCTGGAGCAAAGAGGGGCGGCCGGTGTTGGTGGTCGCCAACTTCACCCCGGTACCGCGCGAGGCTTATCGCATCGGCGTACCATTTGCCGGGCGCTGGACCGAGTTGTTCAACAGTGATTCGGCAACCTATGCCGGTTCCAACTACGGCAACAACGGTGGGACGTCCACCGAGGAAATCTCGAGCCATGGGCAGAATCTGTCGCTGGTGTTGAATTTGCCGCCGTTGGCGGTGTTGATGTTGAGTCCGCAGGGCTGATCCGAAATTGCGTCGTTCCAATCGCGGGCAAGCCCGCTCCCACAGGTTCAGTGGTGATCCTTGTGGGAGCGGGCTTGCCCGCGATGGCGTCAGATTGAACCACGCATTTCTTGAGGTCTGATCCTCACCACCGCATCCGCACACCCAGGCTGCCAATGATCCCGTTCAAATCATTGTCGTCGACATCACTGCTGTAGTCGGCGCTGACATACAGGCTCACCGCCGGTGTCACCCGTGCCACCAAGCCCAGGCCCAACTCGACCGTCGACGATTTGCGACTGCTGCTGATCTTGTCGACCTCATCAAGGGTCACGGTATTGCCGGTGTAGACCGTGTGCCAGACGTTGGTTCGCACATAAGGTTCGACCGGCAGGCCGTTGATGTCGTAGCTACCTTTCAATTTCGCACCGACCCGTCCGCTCCACGACGTCAGATCGCTGGAGGACGCATTGCCCGAACCGGCATAGGGCGTGTCCAGGGTGATTCGCTGATTGATCAACTGCGCCTGGGGTTCGACCACCCAGTTTTCGCTGATGCCAATCGGGAACCCGCCTTCGACCGACAGCGTCACCGCGCTGCCTTCGGTGGCCTGGCGCGCACCTTGTTCGTTGCGGCTGAAACCGTTGACCCGCCCGCCACTGGCCGACAGATCGACGTGCCAGCCTTGTGGGCCGGTCAGGCTGTAGTAAGCGCCCAGGCTTTGCCCTTGCAGATTGAGAGTGTCGCTGTGCGGGTCGGACATGCCACGGTTGGTCAACAAGCCATTGCTGTTGCCCTGGATCTGACTGGTGCCGCCGATCAGGCCGACCCGTTGGGTATGGCCGCTGTTGCTCTGCAATGTGAGGATCGCCGGGCTTTTGAGTTCGCCTGAGCCGACGTAGGTAAAGCCTTGGGCGAGGGCATCGGTTTGCGCCTGGCGCGAGGTCTGCCCGTAAATCTGATCCCAGGCATAGGGCGTTGCGTCTTCGGTGGTGACGTGGCTACTTCGTATGTCGGGATGGGGGCTGAATCGGCCGGGGTAAGTGGTAGTGAGAGCAGGCAAGGCAAGCGCGGGAATGTCCTGGCGATACCACGGCGTCGCCTCTTCCTCGGCCGGTTGGGCCTGTACTTCCATGGAGGAGCACAGCAGGAGTGAACTCGAGACAGTGCAAAAAGTGATTTTGATCTCTTGTTGGGTGAATGAAGTTCTCATGGCGGGCTACCTTGCAATCGCGTGCCGTACTTGCCTTGGCGTCTCTCCTACCCCGAACGAGGGGCGACCGAATGAGTGGGGCAAGCCGGGGGCCGCCCGTATGCGCGGGTGTCCTGGGGGCTTGCCCCTGATTGTGTTTCCGGGGGTAGTAACGTGAAGTCAAGTGGACCGCCGCCACTGCGTCAAGAAAATGGCCGATAAGTGGTATGGGTATTTCAGGTCTTATAAGTGACTGATTTATGGCGCGTCTCTAAGTACTTGTTTAATTGCAAAATCGTCAAGAAAGTCACCCTATAGAGCCTTTGCTCGATCCTACCAACTCACTCTGAAGCCCAGGTTGCCAGCCATGCCTCGCTGCTGATTGCTGTCTACATTGCTGCTGTAATCAATATTGCCGTACACGCTGACGCCGGGTGCGAGCGACAGAGTTGCGCCGACGCCAAGATCCGCCCATGAAACTTGCTGCTCGGTATCGATATCAGTGGTATTGGCAAAAGTGACCGTGTCGGTGCCTGAAAAAGTGTGCCACAGATTCGCCCGCAGATAGGGTTCCAGCGGTAGGCCGCTGACGTCGTAGTGCCCCTTGAGACGCGCACCGAGCCGGCCGGTCCAGGAGGGGTCGGTATCGAACTCCACATCGGAGACACCGTCGTTCTGACTGTCGAGTTCGATGCGTTGATGGATGATCTGCGCCTGGGGTTCAATGATCCAATCGTTCGCTATCGGGAATGGATAACCGGCCTCTACGGACAGGCTCAGGGCGTGTCCATCGTTATCGAGCTTGAGGCCGCGTTCGGAATGGCTGTCTCCATCGAGCCAGGTGTACATCGCCACGGCATCGAGGTACGCATTGCCAGGATCGGTCAGTGTCCAGTAAGCACCCAGGCTGTCGCCCTCGAGTTCGACCTTGCCGGCGCGTTTGTCTTCAAAGCCCTGGTTGAACCCGTCGACATCACCCTGCAAGCGGCTGTGGCCGACGAAGAAGCCACTGCGTTGGATTTGCCCGCCAGACAACTGCGAACCGAAAAGGTCATTGCCAACCTGGAAACCGTTCAGCGAGCCGTCGAGTTTCGGTGTCACAGTGCCGGCCCAGGTCTGCTCGAAGTTCTTGCCATAGACCCGACCCCAGCCCGCACCGAAGGCGCCGGTCTCGGTCAGCAGGCGCTGCTCGCCCTGACGATCGTGAAACGTCCCGAGAGCGTTCAGGGTCAACTGCGCCGCTGCAGGTGGCAGCACCGACCATACAGGCACTTCCGGACGATACAGGGGAATGGGCGCGGCGCCGGGTGCGGGAGTAGGCAACGAAGGACTACCGGCCGCAGCCACTGGCGCGGCTATCAACGGCACCAGAATCGGTGGCAGGGTCGGGTCGGGGTTGGGTACCGCGACCAGTGGCGCTGCCACCACCGATGACCGCAAGTACCAACTGTTTTCGCTGCCAACCGTTACGCCGCCCTTGTACAGGACGTAATCGAACGCACCTGCCGACACCGGTGTCTTCAGGCTGAAGGCATCATTGTTGCTGACAGCGGTGCCTTGGGCCTGAACCAGTTGAATGCCGTTTTGCAGGGTTTCTGCACCTGCGCCCTCCAGGTTGCTGACAGTGATGGCAGTCGTGCCGGTCAAGGTACCGTCATTGACCACCAGTTTGTCGCTGGGCGAGTTGTCGCCGCCGAGTACGCTTTGCACAAACAACTGGCCACCATTGCCTGCGTAGTTGCCCTGCACGGTCAGGGTGTCGCTGGTTCGGCTGTTGCCACTGCTGAGGTCAATGATCCCGGCGTTGTTCAACGTGGCTCGCTGGCCGGCAGTAAATGGCGTAATGCTGCCTTGGGCAGATGTGATGACGCTGCTGCCGTCAATGTTGAACGCGCCGCTGCCACTGGCACTGTCGCCGAGCATCAGGTTGCCGTCGACGTCGAACTGCGAGCCGTTGCTCAGGTTGATCGTTTCCCAATTTGCGTAACGCGCGGCGCCCGCAGTGGTGGTGCGGTCAAAGGTCAGCACGTCGTTGTCGGTGCCACCGTTGAGGCCCGGGGTCAGGGACAGGGAGCTCTCCAACAGATTGCGCAGGGTTGCGCGGTCGTTGCCAGCCTCCATCAAAATCTGCGAACGGATAATGCCACCACCGTCCCAGACAAACGTGTCATCGCCGGTGCTGGTGCGGATGTCGCCGACGATTTCGCCGCCCGTCACGGTAATGCTGTCGTTGCCGCCGCTGACGCTGATGTTGCCGCCAATCCGGCCGCCCGAGACGATGATGGTGTCGGTGCCGAACCCGGTGACCAGGTTACCGATGATTTGCCCCCCAGACATGTCGAACAGATTGTTGTCGAGCTTCATGTCGACCCGGCCGATGGTTCCACTGGTCATCTTCGCGGTATCACCGTCCTCGAAGGCACCCGTTATCGTGCCGCCGGTCATCAGGAAAAAGTCGCGGTTGTCACCTTGGGCCAGTGACTGGATCGTGCCACCGGTCATGGTGAAATTGTCGATGCCGCTCCCTTGATTGACGGCTCCGGTCACTTGTCCGGCGCTGATGTTGAAGAAATCTGCGCCATCGCCCTGATCGACGCTGCCGACAATCCGACCGGAATCCATGTTGACGGTGTCGCTACCGGCCCCGAATGTAACGTTGCCATTGATCGTTGCTGTACCGTTGGCGGGAAGGTTCAACGTGTTATTGCCGGCCAGATCGCTCAGTGGGCCGCCAATGCCACTGTCGCACAAATGAGTATCGTCACCGGCGGTAGGAGTAAGGACACAAGCTGCCTGGGCGGGATGGGGCCATCCGAGGAGCAGCCAGATGGAAAAGGCACAGGCGCTGTAACGGTATTTGGGCAGATCGGCAGCCAATGTCATGCAAATCCCTCGCATCGAATGAATCCGGACGACACGACCGTAACAGCCGCCTGAGCGCACGGCTACTGTCACAAATGACAGGTCGGACGAATGATTCAACCCTCGAGGAACACATCAGCGGGTCACAAGTGGACTTCCACCGCCAGCGGTAAATGGTCTGACAGATGCGTCCAGGGCTTGCTGCCGAGAATTTTCGGGTCGTGGCTGCTGGCATTGCGCAGATAGATACGGTCCAGCCGCAGCAGAGGGAAACGTGCCGGGTAGGTCTTGGCCGGGCGGCCGTGGTGCCGCTCGAAGGCTTCGTGCAGATAGTCGCGGCGGGCGAGGGCGGCGTTGCCTTGCAATTGCCAGTCGTTGAAATCGCCAGCGATGATCACCGGTGCCTTGTCTGGCAACGATTCAAGCAATTGGCAAAGCAACTGCAACTGCAACTGACGATGGCTTTCCAGAAGACTCAGATGCACGCAGATCGCGTGGACTTCAGCGTGGCCGGGCACATCGAGCACGCAGTGCAGTAAGCCGCGACGTTCCGGACCGGTGATGGAAACGTCGAGGTTGCGGTATTCGCGAATCGGGTACTTCGACAACAGGGCGTTGCCGTGGTGGCCATCGGGGTAGACCGCGTTGCGGCCGTAGGCAAAATCGCTCCACATGCTGTCCGCGAGAAACTCGTATTGCGAGGTCTGTGGCCAATTGTGGTAACGGGTGGAATGGCCGTCATGCTCGCCGACGACTTCCTGGAGAAACACCAGGTCCGCCGAAGTACTGCGTACCGCCTCTCGCAGTTCCGGCAGGATGAAGCGGCGGTTGAGGGCGGTGAAGCCTTTGTGCGTGTTGACCGTCAATACACGCAAGCGATGAATGGCCGGGGGACTGGTCAACGGCACCGATTCGGCCGTCTGCGACTTGGAATGGGTGGTCACGATCACTCCTCTGAATCCGTGTGGCATATGTATGCGACTGATGCACCGCCGGGCAGTTCAGTTTGAGCGATTGCAGGATCGATACCCGTAAAGTCTTGCCACGGGATGATCCGTTCAGACAAAGACGATTTCATAGGGCAAGCGCATTCGCTCCAGCAGCACGCGGGGCAAGGGCGGAGCGATGCCGATGGCGGGCTCGCCGTCCAGTTGGCTGGCGTAAGCGTGGGTGGCGTGGCTTTTACGCGCAACCGTCCAGGTGTCCAGGCGCAGTTTGCGAGCGCGATGCCACGGGATCAGTTCGCGATCCCGCGCTGGCCAGTGCCACGCCCAGACGGGTACTTCGTTGAACGTCGCGCCGGCGATGGCCGACGCCTGGGCGCTGGCTCGGCCCACGGCGTCATGGTCGCTGTTGCCGTCTGCGGCCCAGGTGCTGAACACCACGTCGCCGGGGCGCAGGTAACGGGCGATGAAACGGGTCAACTCCAGTTCGTGCTCGGCCAGGGCGTTGTCGGTGAAGCCGCCGCGAATCCATTTCAGGCTGTGCATCGGCAAGCCGAGCCGGCGCAGGGCTTCGACACTTTCCTGGGCGCGGAACACACTCAGGCGTTTTTCCGACCACTGCTGCGACCCCGGGTGACTGGCACTGCCGTCGGTAACCGAGATCAATTGCAAGGGATGGCCCATATTGCTGAGCAGTTGCAACAGACCGCCGCAGGTCACCACTTCGTCGCCGGGATGTGGGGCAATTACCACCACGCGGGCGCCGGGCGGGACCAGGGATTGGGTGCTGATGACCGGAACGTTGTCCAGTTGCAGGGCGCTGTTCCAGATCTGTGCTGGCAGGCTGCTTTCGTTGATGGAAACAGGTTTCATGGGATTACGTCCTTGTTTCATGTCGCCTTCAGTCGTGCGCGATGCTGCGACAGGCAAGCACGGCAGACCCGTGAGGGCGGATTGATAACGATCGCGGCATTACTAACCCTGAAATGCCGCGCACCGAGTATTGCTCATGTAACGTTATTCGTCGCGTCCGAGGCCCTTCAGCGGCAATTTTTTAGCTGACCGGTACGTTGCAAATTGTTTACTCCTCTTGTTCATGTTGTAACTCGAACAGCAGCAACGAGCGGCCAGTGACCGAGTACTCGTGGCCGAACTCGAATCGCTCCTGGCCGCGTATCGATGGCTGATTGGTGTCGATCATGCAGGTCCAGAAGCCGCCGTCAGGCACTTCCGGCAACAGGAAGTTGACGATGTCGTGATGGGCATTGACCACCAGCAGCAGTGTCGCATCGGCCCCTTTTCGACGGATGCCGGTTTCCTGTGCGCGACCATCGAGCAGCATGCCCAGGCAGCGATTGTGCGCATCGTGCCAATGTTCGGTGGTCATTTCGCTGCCGTCCGCCGCCAGCCAGGTCACGTCCTTGACACCGATGTCCTCGTTGTAATTGCCGACCAGAAAGCGCCCGCGACGCAGGATCGGGTAAGCCAGGCGCAATTTGATCAGGCGTTTGACGAACTTGAGCAGCGCCTTGCCGTCTTCGCTGAGGTCCCAATTGACCCAGCCGATTTCGCTGTCCTGGCAGTAGGCGTTGTTGTTGCCGTCCTGGGTGCGAGCGAACTCGTCGCCGGCCACCAGCATTGGCGTGCCTTGAGCGAGCAGTAGCGTGGCGAAAAAGTTACGCATCTGCCGGTGGCGCAGTTCGTTGATTTGCGGGTCGTCGGTCGGGCCTTCGACGCCGTGGTTCCAGGACAGGTTGTTGTTGCTGCCGTCCTGGTTGTTTTCGTCGTTGGCTTCGTTGTGTTTGTCGTTATAGGACACCAGGTCATTGAGGGTAAAACCGTCGTGGGCGGTGATGAAGTTCACCGATGAATACGGCCGTCGACCGCGCTGATTGAACATCTCGCCGGAAGCGGTCATGCGACTGGCGAAGTCAGCCAATTGGCCATCGTCGCCTTTCCAGAACGCTCGCACGGTGTCGCGAAACTTGTCATTCCACTCAACCCAACCGGGCGGGAAATTGCCGACCTGATAACCACCGGGGCCGCAGTCCCAAGGCTCGGCAATCATTTTCACCTGGCGCAACACCGGGTCCTGGCGGCAGGCCACGAGGAAACTGTGACGTTCGTCGAAACCGTCGTGGTAACGCCCGAGAATGGTCGCCAGGTCAAAACGGAAGCCGTCGACGTGCATTTCCGTGGCCCAATACCGCAACGAGTCGGTGACCATTTGCAGCACGCATGGGTGGCTCAGGTCGAGGGTGTTGCCGGTACCGGAGTCGTTGATGTAGAAGCGTTTGTCGTCGGGCATCAAGCGGTAATAAGAGGCGTTGTCGATACCACGCATGGACAGGGTCGGGCCTTGTTCGTTGCCCTCGGCGGTGTGGTTGTAGACCACGTCGAGGATCACTTCCAGGTTGGCTTCGTGCAGGTGCGCGACCATTTCCTTGAACTCGGCGATCTTGCCGCTGGCCAGGTAGCGCGGGTCGGGGGCGAAGAAGGCGATGCTGTTGTAGCCCCAGTAATTGGTCATGCCCTTGTGCAGCAGGTGCTGGTCGTTGACGAAGGCATGGATCGGCAACAGCTCCACGGTCGATACGCCGAGTTTGCGAATGTGTTCCAGCACGTCGTCGACCATCAAGCCGGCGAAGGTGCCGCGCAGGTTTTCCGCAACGCCAGGGTGGCGCATGCTGATGCCGCGCACATGTGTCTCGTAAATGATCGTCTTGTCCCAAGGCACGCTGACGCGGTGGTCGTGACCCCAGGTGTGCGCCGGGTCGATGACTTTGCATTTGGGTACGAAGGGCGCGCTGTCGCGCTCATCGAAACTGAGGTCGGCGTCGGGGTGGCCAATGGTGTAGCCGAACAGTGCTTCGGACCACTTGAGTTTGCCCACCAGTTGTTTGGCGTAGGGGTCGATCAGCAACTTGTTGTGATTGAAGCGATGCCCGTTTGCGGGGTCGTAAGGACCGTAGACACGGTAGCCATAGATCAACCCCGGATGGGCGTCAGGCAAGTAACCGTGGTAGATCTCATCAGTGTATTCCGGCAGTTCGATGCGTTCCAGTTCCACTTCCCCGGCATCATCGAAAATGCACAGTTCGACCTTGGTGGCGTTGGCGGAAAACAAGGCAAAGTTGACCCCCAGACCATCCCAGGTCGCACCCAGCGGAAAGGGCAGACCCTCACGGATACGCGAGGGCTCGGCACGGGGTGCTGGCGTGTCTTTTTTTGGTCGGGTCATAAATGCTCCTGCAATGGAGGGAAATCGGCGTGTTTTTTGCGGGCGAGTGAGCCCGTTGTGACGAGCAGGCTCGCCACATGTTCATTCAGGGCAACAGCGGAAACGTCAGACCGCAGGCGGTTTTCGTGCTGCGCGAGGCTTTTTCTCGGCGGCTTTTTCCCCGGGAGGAATGACGGAGGACGCCGCAGCCGGTTTGGTTTTGGCCTTGGGCGCCGTCACCTTGACCTCGCCAGCCTTGCCATTGGCCGTCTTGCTGACGGTGGATTTGCTCGCCGGCGCCTTTGCCGGCTTTTTCGGCGCAAGGGCTTCGGCCTCGGCCAACTTGCGAGCCATTTCCCAGTGCCGGGCTTCCTGACCTTCAGGTTTTCCTTCTGACTCCCAGATCTGATAGGCAAACTCGCGGATGCGTTTATCGTCGGTACTCATCGCTATGCTCCTGCACTGAACTCAAGTGTCGGTAGTTTGGATAAAGAGATTGACCGGGAAATCCCCCAGCGCGGCGCTGATCATCAGCTCCCTGTTTTTTGTGACTGCGACGCCAGAAAAAAGTCCCTTCAGATTTTCCTCAGCGGTGGTGAACGGCAGACTGATGCGGGTATCGCCCCACTGCGGCGCATCCACGTGCGGTACGGCACTGTTTTCCAGCAGCGGCGCACAGCGGATTGGCACGATGACGATGGCGCGTTTTCCCTCCCATTGGCGAACAAACCCAAGCACCCTATGTGCCTGGTTGCCGATGACATCGAGTGCCTGGTAGGTGCCGTGGCGAAACAGTTCGGCATGCTCGGCACGCAGGTTCAGGGTCTGTGCGATCAAGGCTTGCTTGATGCGCCCGTCATGCCAGTGTTGCAACAGATCAGGCAGATCCAATGGTTGCGACAAGGCCTGTTGGCGGCTGGCGTAATCCACCGGGCGACGGTTGTCCGGATCAACCAGGCTGAAGTCCCAGAATTCGTCGCCCTGATAGAGATCCGGCACCCCAGGCACGGTCATGCGCAGCAAGGTTTGCGCCAATCCATTGAGGGCGCCGGGGACGGCGATGGTACGTGCCACCTTGCCAAGGGCGCTGCGCAGCAGGTCACCCTCCGGGCTCAGCAGCAGGCGCCGGGTGAAGTTTTCGCTGGCTTGTTCGTAAGCATCGTTGGGTGCACTCCAGCTACTTTGCAACTTGGCTTCGCGCAGGGCTTTGCGTTGCCATTGGCTGACACGCGCGGCGTAGGCTTCAAGCGCCGATGGGTCATCGGCCTGCAAATCGAGCGGCCAACTGCCAAGCAGTGCCTGATAAAGAATCAACTCGTCACCGGCAGACGGCATCTGGTCATCGTCGCGCAGTGGCCGGGCGAGGGCGCGCCACAGGCCGATCTGTTCAACGTACCATTTACTGCGCTCACTCAAGATCGCCAGGCGCGCGCGCGTATCTTCACCGCGCTTGTGGTCGTGGGTCGCGGTGGCGAGCAGGTTGTCGGGAAACAGTTCTAAGCGCTTGAGGCAGGCCTCATGGAAGTCAGCCACCGGCGCACTGAATTGCTCGGTGTTGAAACCGACGTCATTGCGTGACAGCAACACCGCGGAGCGATAGAACGCCGTGTCTTCCACGGCCTTCGCGGCGGCGGGTGAAGTCAGCTGCTGGAAACGTACGCAAGCATGCTTGAGGCGCTTGCGCAGGCGGCCGGCGGGGCGTTCGCGCCAGGTTTCACCGCCCAACCATTTAGCCAGGCAATCGAGCACCGGCCAGTCGGCTTCGCCCAGGGTTTGGCGGGCACCGTCCATGGCCTGCTGGAAAAACACCTCGTCCTGGGCTGACCGCCCAAGGGCGCTGATATAAGTGCGGTACACCGAAAAATGCACGATCAGTTCCTGCAAGGCGCGACGGATCGCGCCCAGCGTCAAATCGCGGGTCATGAGGTCATCGCGGGCCACCTGCAGCAAGGCCTGGGCTACGCTTTCGAAATCGCCGGCCAGTGAACCGTTGAGAATCTGCTGACGGGCCAGTTGTGCTTCCTGGCGGAAGTCGGCCGGGCGTTCGCTGTAGCGGTGCCAGACTTCACCCAAGGTGGTTTGCCCGTCGGGATCGTGTTGCAGCAGTGACAACTGATTCATGAATTCATAGCCGGTGGTGCCATCCACCCACCAATCACGGCGCAAGGTTTCACCGTTGCCAAGGATCTTCTCGACGTAGATCGGCAAGTGGCGGCTCGCTGACAGGCTTTCGACCCGCCGCCGCAATTTGCGGCAGTAGCCGCGCGGGTCGGCCAGACCGTCAATGTGATCGATGCGCAAACCGTCGATCAGCCCTTCAGCCACCAATTGGAAAATCTTCGCGTGGGTCGCCTCGAACACCGCTGGACGCTCCACCCGCAAACCACCCAACTCATTGACATCGAAAAAACGCCGCCAGTTGATGTCGTCTGCGGCGGTACGCCAACTGGCGAGGCGATAACTCTGCCGCTCCAGCAGATCGTGCAAGCGTTGGAAGCCTTCAGGGGCCAGCGAATCGTAGGCTTTGAGGTTGTGCTCGATGGTTTGCAGAATCGCGGGGTCGCTGGCCAGTTCGCGCAATTGATCCTTCAATGGACCCGCCAGACTGTGGGCGTCGGTCTGATAGCTCAAGGTGCTGAAGTGGTCCGCCAGCTGTTTGAGCAGCTCGTTGTCCGACTTGAGCAGTTCGCCGTAATGCATCGGGCAAATCGGAAAGTGGTGGTCGTAATGCTCGACATGAAAGGCACCGTTCTGCGCATCGAAGCGCAGGGGCAGTGTGCCATCCTGCAGGGCCACGCCATAATCGCTGCCGAGAAATGGCAGCAGCAGTTGGCCTTCCATCAACGGATCGGGCGAGTGCCATTGGATATCGAAGAACTCGCCGTACGGGCTCAAGCGTCCCCATTCCAGCAAATCCAGCCACCAGGGGTTGTCGCAACCACCCACAGCCATGTGGTTGGATACGATGTCGAGGATCAGCCCCATGCCTTGCCCGCGCAATGCGTCGACCAGGCGCCGCAATGCGGCCTCACCGCCGAGTTCCGGGTTGACCGAAGTCGGGTCGACCACGTCGTAGCCGTGCATGGAGCCGGCGCGGGCTTTCAACAAGGGCGAGGCATACACATGGCTGATCCCGAGGCGGGCGAAGTACGGCACCAGTGGCACGGCATCGTCCAGGGTGAAGCCTTTATGGAATTGCAGTCGCAGGGTTGCCCGCAAGGGCAGCGTCGTCACTTGATTCATTGGTCACGCTCGGCCGCCTGGAGTCGCGCACAAGCGAGCAGTTCCAGACGCCGGGCTGCGTCGGCGTTATCGAGCAGCGCTTCGCTGTAACCGGGCAGGCGTCGCGACCAGTTTGGGTGGGTATCGATGGTGCCGGGCAGGTTGGCCTGCTGTTCTATACCCAGCGCATCTTCCAGCGGCAGCAACACCAGCGGCGCGCGGGTGTGGCCGAGGAAGCGCACGCTGGCATCGAGCACCTGATCGGTCTCGTGGGACTCTTCGCGAAAGTTCTGCGGGTCCTGGCTCAGTGTCCGGCGCAAGCCTTCGCGCTCGCGTTCGCGGTGTTGACGCCATTCGATTTCGCCGCTGGCATCGACCAGGCCGAGGCGGGCGTTCCAGTCGATGTCGCGGCCATGCCACCAGCCATTGAGGGTCGGCAGGTCGTGGGTGCTGGTGGTCGCCAGGGCATTGTCCGGCCAGTCGAGGATCGGTTTGAAATGGGTGTTGTCCTGTTCAAACAGCAACACACGCATGCCCAGCATCGAGCGGGCGCTGAGTTTTTCCCGCAGGCCCTCGGGCACTGTGCCCAGGTCTTCGCCGAGGACGATGGCCTTGTGACGATGGGATTCGAGCGTCAGCAGACGCAGCAAGTCGTCAATCGGGTAGTAAAGGTAGGCGCCGTCGGCAGGCGGTGCGCCGTTAGGGATGACCCATAAACGTTGCAGGCCCATGACGTGGTCGATTCGCAGTCCGCCGGCGTGGGCGAAATTGGCCCGCAACATTTCGATGAAGGCACGAAAGCCGTTGCGTACCAGACCTTCGGGCGAAAATGCCGAAATCCCCCAGCCTTGGCCCGTGCGATTGAGAATGTCCGGTGGCGCGCCGACCGTCAGCGCGGCAAGCAATTCATCCTGACGACTCCAGGCCTGGCTGCCACCGCCATCGGCACCCACCGCCAGATCGGCGATCAGGCCGATGCTCATGCCACTGCTGCGGGCAGCGGCTTGTGCACGCTCCAGACAGCGGGTGATCAGCCATTGGCAGAAGGCGAAGAAGCCGATGCGTCCGGCATTCTCCTCAGCGAACTCAGCCAGCGCGGCGCTGCGCGGATTGCGCCATTGTTCCGGCCACTGGCGCCAGTCGAGGCTTTCTCCATTGGCGGCCCGTGTTTCCTGGATGGCCTCGAAGCGGCAATGGTTTTCCAGGGCTTCGCCACCGGCGTGGCGGAAACTGCTGAAGTCGGCGTGCAACGGGTGCTCGCCTTGTACGAAGCCTTCGTACAGCGCCTGCAACAGTTTGTGTTTGGCTGCCGCGGCGGCGGGCCAGTCGATCAGCGGCAACGCCTCAAGATCCTTGAGCTCGGCGCCCAGACCGGTGGCATCGATAGCGGCACGCATGGCCCGTTCGCCGAGAATGCTCCCCGGCGCGCAGTACAGACTGTTCAGAAACAGACGACTGGAGGGCGAATAAGGGCTGTAGCGTTCGGTATCGTTGCTGAACATCGCATGCAGCGGACTGATCGCCAGGGCCTCGGCGCCGCGCTCACCGGCGACCCGTGCCAGATCTTCCAGCGCCTGGGTATCACCGAATCCGCCATCGCCGGCTCGTCGCAAGGCATATAACTGAACGCTCAGGCCCCAGGCGCGGGGGATCGGACTGTCGACCGCATCGCCGACGCTGTAACAGCGCTCAGGGGCCACGGCCAGGGTAAAGGTTTGTCCGTCGATGGTGACGTGCTGATAACCCACCGGGATCAACCCAGGCAGAATCGCCTCGGCATCCAGTTTCAGATGCAGGCGGGAGCCGTCTTCCAAGTGAACTTCGCAGGGCGTTTCCGGCTGGAAGTAGCGGGCCAGGTCGAGCCCGCTGCCGACGTCCACGGTCATCAAAGGTGGCAGGTGCAGGGTGTCTTGTACCTGTTGCAGCTCTTGCAGGCTGGCGTCGATTTCCTGGGCACTTCCGGCCGGGTGACCAAGACCGGTGAGGACATTGCGCAGCACTGCGGGGGCGACTTTTTGCGGGCGGCCATTGGCGTCGATCCAGTCGACTGCCAGGCCCGCCCGGCTTGCAAGGATTTCCAGTTGCGCATCACTCATTGGCGCTCTCCATCGGGGGTAGCAAAGGGGCTGCGGCCGTGAGGCTGACAAGCGCGCAATACGGAGCCAGAGTGCCTCGGTCGAGCAAACTGGCGGACCGGGGCGGGTGTTCAAACAGCAACGAAGTTCTGGCCGACGCAGTGTGGAGTACAGGCGTGTCGCTTAGGTTCAGGTCAATGTGCAACAAACTGCCGTCGCCCAACCGCCAGGACGCGCTGACTGCACCGACGCCCAGGACGTCGGCATCCAGGGCCTGGGTGCCGGGCAGGCGCGGGATGATCTGCTGGTGGCGGATCTGCAACAGCTGGCGATACAAGGCGTGCATCGGCGAAGTCTGGTTGTGCGCCAGATTCGGCCGTGACGCTTTGAAGGTCTGCGGGTCGTTGGGATCGGGAATCTGCTCGCGTCTATGCGGATCGGCGAAGGCGCTGAAGGCAGCAAACTCATTGCGCCTTCCTTCCCGTACCAGCTGTGCCAACTCGCCGTGATGACTGGTGAAAAACAGAAACGGCTGCTGCGCAGCGAATTCCTCGCCCATGAACATCAGCGGAATCATCGGCGAAAGCAGCAGCAATACGGTTGCAGCTTTCAGTGCATCGGGATGGGCCAATTGGTGCAGGCGCTCGCCGAATGCCCGGTTGCCGATCTGGTCATGGTTCTGCAGGAACAGTACGAAAGCGCTGGGCGGCAAATGACCGCTGGGCTCGCCACGGGGTTCGCCATGGCGGTTGATATGGCCCTGGAACACGAAACCCTGGCTGAGGCAGCGGGCCAGTTGTTGCGTAGGGTTGTTCGCGTAATCGACGTAATAAGCGTCGGTTTCGCCGGTCAGCAGCACGTGCAGCGCATTGTGGCCATCGTCGTTCCACTGCGCGTCGTAGCCTTTTTCCAACAGGCTCGACTGATTGTGTTCGTTTTCCACGGTAAGCCAGATATGTCGCGCGGGGTCCGTCTGCTGGCGCACCCGTTGAGCAAGCTCCTGGAGAAAGTCCGGGTCCTCTATGGCATGCACCGCGTCCAGGCGCAAACCGTCGAAGCGGTACTCCATCAACCACATCAAGGCGTTGTCGATGAAGAAATCCCGCACCTCGCGCCGCCGGAAGTCGATCGCCGCGCCCCACGGCGTGTGCTTGTCCTCGCGGAAGAAGCTTTTGGCGTAGCGATGCAGGTAATTGCCGTCCGGCCCGAAGTGGTTGTAGACCACGTCGAGAATCACCGCCAGACCATGGCCGTGGGCCGTGTCGATCAAGTGCTTGAGTTGTTCGGGCGTCCCGTATGAAGCTTGCGGCGCGTACGGCAACACGCCGTCGTAACCCCAATTGCGCGCTCCGGGAAATTGCGCGATAGGCATCAATTCGATCACGGTCACGCCCAGTTCGACCAGGCGCGACAGATGCTGCTCGACCGCCTCAAAGCCGCCGAGCAGACCTACGTGCAACTCGTAGATCACCGCTTCGTGCCACGGTCGCCCCTGCCAGGCGCTGTTCTGCCATTGATAAGCCAGCGGATCGACCACCACGCTGGGTTGGTCGATACCACCAGACTGGGCACGGGAGGCCGGGTCAGGCACCTCTATCTCGCCATCAATGTTGTAGCGATAGCGAGTTCCCGCCGGGCAACGGGTGTTGATCACGAACCAGCCGTCGGCCTGGGGCATCAACGGCAAGGATTGTCCATTTTCCAATTCGACACTGACGTAAAACGCATCTGGCGCCCACAACGCGAATCGCGTTTGTTCTGCGTCCAGCTTGATTGCGCCGTGGGGCCAGGTCTCAAGGGTCCGTAACGGCATTTGCAAAACCTCTTATTGTTTGTGCGATTTCCCCAAGGCCTTGGCCACCAGTTGTTCATAGAGTTCGGCATAGGGTTCGACGGCTTTGCACCAGTTGAACGGTGCTGCCATGGCTCGGCAACGCATGGCGTGCAACAAGTCCGGAAATGCGAAGACCTTGAACGCGCGGCTCAGGGCCTCCTGATAACTCTCGACCGTGGATTCATCGAACAGGAAACCGGTCACGCCGTTTTCAATGGTGTCGGCCAGGCCCCCGGTATTGCGCGCCACCGGCAGGGAGCCGAAGCGCTGGGCGTACATCTGGCTCAGGCCGCAAGGTTCATAGCGTGAAGGCATCAACAGGAAATCGCTGCCGGCGAACATGCGCCGGGCATCGGTTTCGTTAAAGCCGATGCGCACGCCGACCTGCCCGGGGAACCGCAAGGCCAGCTCGCGCATCGCTTGTTCTTCTTCCGGCTCGCCACGACCGATGATCGCGATTTGGCCACCGGATTTGACGATGTATTCGGAAACCGCTTCGGTAAGGTCCAGGCCTTTCTGGTAAACCAGACGTGAAACCACGGCAAACAGCGGACCTTCGGAGTCGTCGAGGCCAAACAACTCGCGTACATGGGCGGCGTTGGCGGCCTTGCCGTCCCAGTCACCGATGCTGAACGGGCAGAGCAAGTGCGCGTCAGTGGCGGCGTCCCAGCTTTCATCGATACCGTTGGGAATGCCGCTGAGCAAACCTTGCTGGGTCTTGGCGGCGAGAAAGCCGTCGAGACCGCAGCCGAAATCCGGTGTAGTGATTTCCTGGGCGTAGGTCGCGCTGACGGTGGTGATGTGGCTCGAGTAGGCCATGCCGGCCTTGAGGAACGACATCTTGCCGTAGAACTCCATGCCTTCCTGTTGCAGTGCGTGATGGGGAATACCCAGTTCCGGGCAGGAACCCAGACTGGTCACGCCTTGATAGGCGAGGTTATGGATGGTGAACAGCGTCGGGGTACGCTGCCCGCGCCAGTGCATATAGGCAGGCGCCAGGCCGGCCGGCCAATCGTGGGCGTGCACCAGGTCCGGGCACCAGTGGATTTGGGCGAGGTTGGCGGCGATATCGGCAGCGGCCAGACCGAGGCGGGCGAAACGAATGTGATTGTCCGGCCAGTCGCGGCCATTGTTGGCGCCATAAGGCGAACCTTCGCGCTCGTAGAGTTCAGGGCAGATCAACACGTAAATGACCAAGCCATCGGGCATGTCCATGCGCCCGATCTTGCACGGCGGCAATGCGGCATGACCGCCAAGCTCGCCAATGATGTGAATCGGATTTTCGCTGTGCAGCACTTGCGGGTAACCCGGAATCAAAACCCGTACATCGTGCAAGTGCGCCATGGCGCGGGGCAGTGCAGCGGAAACGTCGCCCAAACCTCCGGTTTTCACCAGGTCGGCGATTTCCGAGGTCACGAACAAGACTTTTTTCTTGTTCGGATTTCGGCTGGCCACGGGAGCCAGTGTCTTGGTGCCGGGAACGCTGATCGATTGGGAAGCCGGTGCACTCACAGTGCTTGATTCGCCGACATGCTGATGAGCACGTTCTCCCTGAACATCTAAAGCCGCACTAATCATATGAATCTCCCGCGTTGTTGATCTTCTTAGGCCTGGCAGACGGTGTTTCGTGGCCAAATCCTGTGGCCGGGCGCTGAAGCGCTGCGCATCAGTGAGCAAGCGCTGCCCAATGCGCTGTAGCAAGATGGGTGGAGTAGCCATTGCAAGGATTGCACCAGTCGCATCGCAGCTTCCTTTTAGTCGACCGACCACGCGTGGCAAAAGTTTCGACTTTTTTCCCACTTTGTGACCGACTGGTTTTACCCCCCGAAAATGAGTCTAGGCCAGAAGTTAGAGCGGTAAAGTGCAGATGGCAAAATTGTTCGACAATCGGTTGACGAGGTACGAGCGTGCCGGATTTGGGGGCTTACGCACCGACGAAGGGCAGGTTTTTTTGCAGTTTTGTCAGGAAATGAAGCAGTACTGTCACATCGGTGTGCGTCTGTGAACAGCGGCAATGCACCATTGCAGTGCAGGCTCTTGGGTGGTCGCCATGAGTACGGGTCTCATCGCGAGCAAGCTTTGCTCCTACAGGTCGCTTCAGTAGGAGCAAAGCTTGCTCGCGATGAACGATAACGCGGTATCCGTTGAGTACACGAACGGGCTGACCCCACGAATCGCCAATCAGCGTCATTGGCACCGCCTTCAGCCTTGCCTCAATTAACGCACAGGGTTGGTTTTGTTCAGCCAGTCGAGCAGGGCCTTGTGGAATTGCGCCGGTTCTTCCATTTGCGGGGCGTGGCCCATGCCGGGGAATTCGACCAGTGTCGATTGGGGAATCAGTTTTGCCACCTGCTTGCCGAGTACGTCGTAACGGCCGATCTTCGCCTTGACCTCGGGTGAAGCGAGGTCCTTGTTGATGGCGGTGCTGTCGGCCGTGCCGATCAACAACAGGGTCGGCATCTTCAAGTCCTTGAACTCGTAATACACCGGCTGGGTGAAGATCATGTCGTAGATCAGTGCCGAGTTCCATGCGACCTGAGCCTTGCCCGGGCCTTTGGCCAGACCGGCGTACATGTCTACCCAACGATCAAACTCCGGTTTCCAGCGCCCGTCGTAATAGGTGCTGCGCTGATAATCATGAATGCCCTGCGCGTTGACCTTCAGCTCACGTTCGTACCACTGATCGACGGTGCGGTACG
Organism: Pseudomonas sp. Sample_22; assembly: GCF_004307635.1. NCBI lineage: Bacteria > Pseudomonadati > Pseudomonadota > Gammaproteobacteria > Pseudomonadales > Pseudomonadaceae > Pseudomonas > Pseudomonas sp. Sample_22. The sequence continues at coordinate 159,409 of NZ_RCNY01000081.1, read as the reverse complement.
GGACGCCGAGGGCCTTCCAGTCTTCCAGGCCGATGGGATTGACCATCGCCAGTTGTTCAACCTGATCGGGATACTGCAGCGCATAGCGGGTGGCGAGCATGCCACCGGTAGAGTGGCCGAGCAGGGTGGCTTTCTGGATGCCGAGGGCTTTGAGCAATTGCTGGGTGTTGCTCGCCAATTGCTGGAACGTGTACTGATAGTGGTCAGGCTTGCTGGATGTGCAGAAACCGATCTGGTCCGGGGCGATGACCCGGTAACCGGCGTCACTCAGTGCCTTGATCGAGGTTTCCCAGGTGGCCCCGCAGAAATTCTTGCCGTGCATCAGCACCACGCTGCGCCCGTTGGCCTTGCCATGGGCGGCGACGTCCATGTAACCCATTTGCAGGGATTTGCCCTGGGATTGGAAGGCAAAGTGTTTGACGGTGTAAGGGTATGCAAAACCTTGTAATTCAGGACCGTACGCCGGGCCTTCAGCGGCAAGGGCCGGCAGTGCGGCGGTGAGCAGCAGGCCGGCAAACCAGTGTGAGCGGGTCAAGGGCATAGGTGAACTCCATTGGAAATCCGCCGATCCTGGATCGGCATGATTAGGGCGACATTAAACAGGCAATCGCCACCACGGTTGGTTCAACCCATCCAGCCCAAAGTGGCCAATGCCAGTACGCCATAGCGGGCGCCCTTGGCCAGGGTCACGATCAGCAGGAATCGCCCCAGCGGCTCACGCAACACACCGGCCACCAGCGTCAGCGGGTCGCCGATGATCGGCAGCCAACTGAGCAGCAGTGACCAATGTCCGTAGCGCTGATAGTGGATACGGGCTTTTTCCAGGTGAGCAGGGCTGACCGGGAACCAGCGCCGGTCACGGTAGCGTTCAACGGCGCGGCCCAACCACCAGTTCACCAGCGAGCCGAGGACATTGCCCAGTGTCGCCACTGCCAACAATGCCCATAGCCAGTATTTGTCGCTGAGCAGCAAGCCCACCAGCAGGGCTTCGGACTGCAACGGCAACAAGGTCGCGGCACCAAATGCCGCCAGGAACAAACCGATATAGGCGCCGAAAATCAATGGGCCGGGTAGTCGGCCACGACCACATCCGTGCCGTCCTTTTTCAGGCCGATCACCTGATAGGCATCGCTCATGCCGTCCATCTCCATGCCGGGCGAGCCCATGGGCATGCCGGGCGCGGCCACGCCCAGCAGGTCGTTGCGTTTGCTCAGGGCCAGCACCTGATCGGCCGGGACATGGCCTTCAACGAATTTGCCGTTGACCAGCCCGGTGTGGCAAGACGCCAGACGCGGCGGTACGCCATGCTGTTGCTTGAACTCACTCATGTTGGCTTCGACGTGGTCCTCGACCTTGAAGCCGTTGGCTTCCAGGTGAGTGATCCATTTTTTGCAGCAGCCGCAATTGGCGTCGCGGTGGACTTCGATCGGGATCAGGTCAGCGGCCTGGGCCAGGGAAGAAATGAAGAGGGCGCTCAAGGCAGCCAGACGCAGAGAGTTTCGCATGACGGGTCAAGTCTCGGATTGCGGGCGAAAAAACGCATTCTGACCGGTTTTTCCGGGCAGGCATTCATGGTTTGTTTCAAAGTACTACGGCGCAGTGCAGCCCTATTATCGTAGATCAAGGCTGTCAGGCAGATGAGGGCGGCATGACAAATTTGTCAGCCGGGGCGACGCTCAGGCAGTTGATGTAACATGTGGCCCCGGTTGCAACGCCCATCTCCACTGAACGGTAGGGATCTGGCAGCAATCGGGTACACAGCGCATACACTTATTCAGATTCAGGAACTGCAATGACCCAGTCGCAACGTTTGAAATATTCGATTCTGATCTCCCTGGTGGTCCTGGGGATCATGTTTGGCCTTTCGTATTTGCAGAACACCGGTGTCATCAGTGAAAAACTGTTCCAGTACATCGCCATTGGCGTGGCGGTGATCGTGGTCGTGATCAATGGCGTGATGCGTCGCAAGGTGAAGCCCTGAGCCGTGAGGCTCAAGGCCACTTGATCAATCGTTGTGCAGCACCGCGGCGGCCCGTGGGTCGAGGCTGTAGCTTTTGTCCGGGTTGAGGACGATCACGCCCTCGCTGCACAGACGTTTCAACACCTCGCGCACACTCAGAAAGGACAGGGGAATATCCAGTTCCAGCAAATGACTGTGTACACCGCGCACGCCCAGGCTGCGGTCGCTTTCGGCGGCTGTCAGCAAAGCGTCGATGACTTTCAGGCGAATCAGACTCGTTCGCAAGCCAAAGCTTTTGAGCAGGAAGCGAATCCTCTCGTTGCCATTGCGCTCGGTACGCTGGTCGAAAACGCCGACCCCAATGGAGGTGCTCTTTGGCGCGTTGCTACCGTCCGTTGGCAGATGCGAGTTGTACATTGCAAAACTCCTTTTCAGAGCCTGATCAGGAAAAATGGGGCGCTCTTGCATAACAAGACGTATGAGCGACCCAAATAATGAAGACTTGAATGTAGAAATTTCGTCGTCATTACGTCACCGCTCTGTCGGGCGCCTCTGGATGGCAGTTCATTCTCCTAAATTTTTGTCGTTTGCTTCGTCCCTGAAAGGATGCGCAGTGCGTGTCAGTACGCAGAACTGTGACCATTGTTTTTCGATCAGGAGCGAGTGTGATTATTTCCAGCCAGTTAACCAGGTTGAGCCTGGCAGGTTTGTTCTTGGGGCTCAGTCTCGCGGCGAATGCACGCAGCCAGCCTGAGCAGGCGAGTGCCGATATCCGCCGGACCACGTTCGGTGTTCCGCACATTCGTGCCGAAAACGAGCGAGGGCTCGGTTATGGCATCGGCTATGCCTACGCTCAGGATAACCTGTGTTTGCTGGCGAATGAGATCGTCACGGTGAACGGTCAACGCTCGCGTTATTTCGGCCCTGATCAATTCACGTTGGAAGAGCGAGCAAACCTGGCCAGCGACTTGTTTTTCAATGGCTTGAACACAGAGCAGGCGGTCAGCGGGTTCTGGCGGGCACAAACCCCTGAAGTGCGCGAACTGATGGAAGGTTATGTGGCCGGCTACAACCGATTCCTGTCGCAAAGCCGAGGGCAGGGGCTACCGGCGCAATGTCAGGGCGACTGGGTGCGGGAAATCACCACCACGGACCTGGTCAAGTTGACTCGACGGCTGTTGGTCGAAGGGGGGATCGGGCAATTTGCCGAGGCGGTGGCGGGGGCGACACCCCCGACTGCCGTCGCCACCCATGCCGGTGAGCGCGCGTCATTTCAGCTGGCTGCTTCGCGCCTGCAGCGTTTTGCCCTCGACCGCGGCAGCAATGCGGTGGCGGTGGGCAGCGAGCGCTCCTTCAACGGCCGTGGCATGTTGTTGGCAAACCCTCATTTTCCGTGGGTCGGCGGCATGCGTTTCTATCAGATGCACCTGACCATTGCGGGCAAACTGGATGTGATGGGGGCTGCATTGCCGGGCCTGCCGTTGATCAATATCGGTTTCAACCGGCATTTGGCCTGGACCCACACCGTGGACACGTCCAAGCATTTCACCCTGTACCGCTTGCAACTCGATCCAAAGGATCCGACCCGCTATCTGCTCGACGGCCAGTCACTGCCGATGCACAGGCAAGCACTGACCGTGGATGTGAAGCAAGCCGATGGAACGGTCAAAGCCATTTCCCACGTGGTGTACAGCTCGCAGTTCGGCCCGATCGTGCAATGGCCCGGCAAACTGGATTGGGATAACCAGTTTGCCTACAGCCTGCGTGATGCCAACCTGGAAAACGATCGGGTGTTGGCCCAGTGGTACGCGATGAATCGCGCTGATAGCCTTGAAGCGTTTCAGGCCAGTGTCAACAAGATCCAGGGCATCCCTTGGGTCAATACGCTGGCGGCGGATGACAAGGGGCAAACCCTGTACATGAATCTGTCGGTGGTGCCCAACGTCGGTGCCGAGAAACTGGCGCAGTGCAGCGATCCGCGTATCGGTCTGGAAATGATCATTCTCGACGGTTCGAACAGTGCGTGCGCGTGGGACATTGACCCGCGGGCCGCGCAGAAAGGCATTTATGCAGCAGACAAGCTGCCGCAACTGTTGCGCAAGGACTTTGTGCAGCATTCCAATGATTCGGCTTGGATGGCCAACCCGGCGCAACCGTTGACCGGTTACTCGCCGCTGATCAGCCAGGACAATCAGCCATTGGGTTTGCGTGCGCGATTCGCCCTGCAACGGTTGGGCAGACTGACCCAGGCGGGAACGCTCAGCGCGCAGGATCTGCAACACATGGTGATGGATGATCAGGTCTATCAGGCCGCACAAGTGATGTCGGACCTGCTGCAGTTCTGCGCCGATGGTCTTGGCACCGATGCGAAAACGCTGGCCCCGCTGTGCGCCAGTTTCAAGGCCTGGGACCGCAAGGCAAATCTGGACAGTGGCCTGGGCTTCGTACACTTCCAGAATGTCATGGAAGCTTTGCAGCAAATGCCGGATGTCTGGCGTGTAGCGTTCGATCCCAAAGACCCGCAACACACGCCACGGGGGTTGGCGCTTGATCGTCCGCACGTGGTGAAAGCGTTGCGCCAGGCGATGTTGGCCTCGGTGGAGCAGGTCAACGCCTCTGGGCTGAAGCAGGCCACGCGCTGGGGTGATGTTCAAGTCGTCAGCAGCGGTGGCCAGCAAACGCCGATTCACGGTGGGCCGGGAACATTGGGCGTCTACAACGCCATCCAGAGTGTGCCCCGCAGCGACGGCAAACGCGAAGTTGTCAGCGGCACCAGCTACTTGCAGGTGGTGACGTTCGATGAGAACGGTCCGCAGGCCAAAGGTGTGTTGGCGTTCTCGCTCTCCAGTGACCCGTCTTCGAAGTACGCGCGGGATCAGACTGAGGCATTTTCGAAAAAACAGTTGAGTGTGCTGCCGTTCACCGAGCAACAGATCCAGGCCGATCCGCACTATCAGGCCATGACCCTGCGCGAGCAGGATGAAAGAACCGGGAAGGTGGCGGCACAGTAAACACTGCTGCAGCCGTTGAATGAAAGGCCGCACTCGGCAAAGGATGCGGCCTTTCAGCTTTTCGGCGGTTGTTGCGGGATGGAGTTGAGGACCGGGTTGCCCTCTTTGTTGCGGGTCAGGTAGACCGGCAGCACTTTGGGCAGGGTTGCCACCAGGCTATTGAGTTCCTTGATGTTGTAGATACCCCCAATCCGGATCGCGCCGGTATTGTGGTCGGCAACCATCAACGGGTTTTCCAGGTAGCGGTTGATCAATGGCAACGCATCGTTGAGCGCCAGGTCATCGAGTACCAATTTGCCGTTGAGCCAGGCCAGCGCGTTGTCGTTGTCGTAGGTCTGGCTGATCCGCGGAATGTAATCGCCCTGGCGGTAACTGGCCTGCATCGACGGGCCAAGCCTCAAACCATCTCCCGGCAGGTCATCATTGCTGCTGACCAGCACCGATCCTTCGATCAGATTCACTTTGACCTGGTCTTCATACATCCAGACATTGAACCTGGTACCGGTGACGCGGATCTTGCCTTCAGCCGCCTTGACCACGAAAGGATGGCCAGTGTCATGGCTGACGCTGAAAAACGCTTCGCCCTTTTTCAGAGTGACCTGACGACGATCCTTGTAATTGCTGTAGGTCAGCTCGCTGCCCAGGTTCAGTTCGACTTTGCTGCCGTCATTCAAAGTGACCTGGCGTATGTTGTTGGTCGCTTCAAAGTGCTGGTATGAATTGGGCAGCCAGCCCAGATTCCAGCCGCTGTAGGCCGCCAGCGGCAGTGCCAGTACACAGACGGCGGCGGCCATGCCAACGGTGCGCCATGGAGACTGTGACTTGACGGGCACCATCGGCACGACGACAGCAGGCTCTGGACGAGGCAAATCCCCCGCGACATCCCAGATTTCCAGCATGGCTTCGTACTCGAAGGCATGAAGCGGGTGTGCACTGCGCCACTGCTCGAACGCCAGACGCTCCTGCGCGGTGCAGTCTTCGGCGTGCAAGCGCATGCACCAATGCGCTGCGGCATCGGTGATGGCGTCGTATTCGTCTTGGGAGAGAGAGTGGTCGGTCATTGACTCATCCTGATTTGCGCCATTCTAACCTTGAGGGCGGCCGGCGAGAAACATCGGTCATGGCAATTAACCATCAAAGAGTGTTTATTTTTACCGGGATGCCCGTAAACACGGGGACGCCAGGTTTTATTCGTTGTCAGTGTGAAAAAACATTCACGGGCAGACCCGGCGGAACTGCGCATGTTTAATAGATCAGGCTGACGTGTTGGAAGTGGATGGAAGCGGGTCGAGCTGCCGCCCCATTTCACAAATCAGAAAGGCAATCGAATCGGCATTGCGCAAAATGATGTCGATCCGTTTCTCTGCGTTACTCGGATCCAGGAACGCATCGCGGGCTGCTGCCATGGTACGGGTGCCCGCAATAGTGAGGATTTCCTTGCCAATGTGAGTCGAACCCGGGATCGAATCCAGGCTTATCCATGACTGCAAGCGACTGTTCCAGCGTGCGAAGAGTTCCTCCTTTGGGGTGCTCAGGGACAACGCCTCCCGCTGAAACTTCGTCTGACTTTGCTTCATTGCCCGACCGTAACCGGTGATCGGTGCGACAAGATCGAGAAATGGCCGCCGGGCTTCCAGGGTCGCGATATCCAGGGTTTTTGAAAACTGATGGGAAAATTCGTGAATCAGCGTGGCTGCCTGGCTGTGACCATCGACATCAAAGGGTTCAGTCAGACAGGACTTGTACCAGTCCAGTTGTTGATCGAAGAACCTTTCAGTGAAATGCACATGGTTGCTTGCGTCATCATTGACCACGAACGCGATCAGATTGGCTTGCTGGTATTTGTTCGAACCGACGACAAAGCGCTCGGTGTTCATCAAGTCTTCGTCCGGATCCACCAGTGCCGTACACACCGGCAGTATCGCCTGTTTGATTTTATCGAGCAGGGACGTGTCGACGGTGCTGACATCAAAAAATCGCTTGAGAAAGGTGTCGAGGCGCGTGCCACTGGTGAGTTGCCTTTGTTGCGCCAGATTGTGCAGGCTGTTGAAGGCGTAATAGCGCGCCAGGTCGATGGCCTGCACAATCATGCGGGCCTTTTCCGGATGATTGGCGCGGATGGCTGCCATGCCCCGCGCTTCGATGTTCAGTACCAGCCTGGCTTCGAGGCTGGCCACATAGTCGTTACGCATTTTTGACAGGGCTTTTCCGTAATGCACGGTGTGCACGTCGGGGTCGAGCACCAATTGCCGGGTCGATGTGCTCGCCAGATAGGGCCCGTCGTGGCTGGCATTGAGGATTTGCCAGACCGCAGCGGGTTTATCGACGCGATAGACCTTGCCGGCGATGGGCGCGTAACGGTGTTTGTCGACTGAATTGAGGTAGGTGCCATCGACGGCATTTTTGCTCAGATCTTTCAGGGACACGGTCGACGCCTCGAAGGTTTGCAATTGAGTGCGTGAGGCAGACGTCAGTTTGATCTCAGACCATTTCGGTTTAGTCACGGCGGTGATGACCGGTGTTGTTTCGCTGGATTCCTGCAATGTCAGCTGTTCATTCTCGAGCGACAAACGCCCCAAGGAGACCATTTGTACCGTACCGGCAATAAACGCCTGCAAGGCCCGCGTCCAATGGTGGTCCTGCAACGCTTGGGCGGAGGCTTTGAAATCCTTGAAGCTTTGCCATAAGAACTGCACATAGGCGAGTTTGCCCGGCAACAGACCGGACGCCAATTTGAGACCGGAGCTGAACAGATGTTTGACGGCCTCCCAATCCGACTGGCCGTTGGCAAGCGATCGGCTGCCGAGCATTCGCTGCAACAGGCTGGCATTGTCGCTGAACAAGCTATCCAACAGATTGCCGTCAATGGCAGACGAGGCGAGGGTGATTTCGCTTTCCTCGCCGATCGTGGACTTGAGCAGGTTGCTGAAGATCGATTGTTGGTTTTCAGGTAATCGTCGAATCACCAGGTCCTGGAATGAACCGGGGGTATTGACCGCTGCAATGACTTTGGCCTCGCTTTCAAACTCGCTGAAAGCCGAGCCTGCAAAGTATGGCGCATACAGGACATGCGGCCCGTGATGATCGGCACCAGGGCTGATCAAATACAGTCCCAGGGTTTTGATGGCAGCGGCCCCCGCTGTCTTGATCAGTTCGAGCGGTCGGACGATAGCGTGTGCGCCTTCCACCGAGGCTCGAGCGGTGGCGTCCGGCATATCGAGCACTTGGCTGACCAGATCGAATGCCTCGCCGGAAAGACGCTGTTGCAACTTCAATGCGTGAGCATGCTGCAAGAGCTGCCAAGGAAGCTGTTGGGCAAAACGACGTTTACACACTTCAGTGTCAGCGCCGGTCAATGTATCCGCCACCCGTTTTGCAAAGTCACTCTCGATATTCAGGGACTGCAAAAACTGTTGAACAACGCTCTGGTTCAGTCCCTCGGGCAGCGAGGTGGTCGTGGTTGATGTGATCTTGAAGCCCGTGCCTTGAGCAATCTTGACGTGATTGAGGGCGAAATCGGTCAGGGCCAGAGGCGGGCCGGCCAACGCCAGGTTGGGGGTGATTGTGATGTCGTCAGGGCTGAGCGACGTCCCGGGAAACCGGCTGGCAAGCAATGACTTCAACCGCTCGCGCGTGTAGTCAGATAGCGTCTGTATTCCATGCAGATAGTCTTTGTCATCGGTAACGCTGTTGCGGTACTGCTCCAGCAGTTCGATGTGCAACTGTTGCTCTTCGACGGGCGCCATGCCCAGCCAGGCGGGTAAGGACTGCTGTTGTGAAATGGCTTTGGCGATACTGGCGGCCCTGGGCAAGTTGGTGTCGATGATGTTTTTCGTCAGTTCGCCAAGTGCCTTGCGCTCTTTGGCCTGCGCAAGCTTGCGCGAGCGTACCTGCTCACAAGTGGCCAGAAAGTGTTCGATGGATGATTGCGTGAGGTGCTCCATCACGTTGCCTTCGATCAGCCGCAACGCGTGGATTGAGTAGCGTTGATGAAATTGACGCAGGGCGGGGGACAGGTTCTCCAGCAGCTCCAGACGGATGCGAGGGTCGAGCAGGCGTCGGTTCAGTACCTGTTTCGCGCGGTTGAGCGAATCAAAGACCTCGAGTCCTGCTGCCGGGGACCTTAAAATGACGCGTCCCGAATGTTGGTTATCAAGTCCGCCACGCTCGGTCAGCAGCACGCAATTGGCCAAGGGCAGCAGCTCTTTCTGTCCGCTGCATTCAAGCATCAGCGTGTAGGCGTCAGGCCGGAATCCATTGAGTGCGCGGCGACTTTTGCGATCCGGTTGATCGGGGTTGAACACCGTATCGACGATGGACTGTTCTGCCGTCCGCAAGGTTTTATCAAGCACCCGCAGTTTGGCTTCCCCGCCAACTCCGACGGACAGGGCATGGGCTATTTTCGGTTTGATTTTCTCCAGATAGAGCCGTTGCAACGCCAGTGAGGTGATCGGTTGGGCGGCGAAGTCTGTGCTGATCGGTGTTTCGACAGCCGTGAAAGTTTTCACGTAGGCCGCCGCGGTGTCGCCGCGCACCGCCGAGGGTTTTTGCTTGCCCACCAGCATTGGCTGTGTACTCCAGCGACCATCGGTGCCGAGCGCGAGCAAGCGTTCGCTGATCATCGAACGTATATCCAGCGCTTTGTCGAACAGGGCATGGAGGTTCACCGTGCCGTCGCTGTGACGGAAAACCTGCAAGGCGTATTCGATGTTTTGCCGTTGTTTGGTGATGATTGCCTCGAACAGTACCGTGAATATCGGGCCGTAAACGACCTCTCCGGAGACTTGCGGCTGATCGAATCCGATGAAGCTGTTTCGTTCGCCCAGACTCAGCAGGCCATAGAGTTCATCCTCGTGACCACTGGCGCTGAACTTGCTCATCAACGTCGCTTTCAAGTCTTGATAGTCTTTCAGTACCTGTAATCCCTGGGTCGGGGTGTAAAGGTAGGCAGTCGAGTGGCTGATCATCAGCGAGCCCGCCAATTCCACGAAGTTGGCTTGCTGCTCCCACAGGCGCACCGTCTCCAGGGTAACGGTGTGCGTGGTGGCGGTTGGTTGAAACAAAGTGTGCAGGGCACGGCTTTGGTCGGGGCTGATGATCTTCGCCTCACGCTTGAGCAAAATATCTGCTCGTGCCTGCTGACACAGGGCCCTGCTGAAGAGTGACCGGCGCGTTGCACCGTCACCGGCCGCGGGTGCTTCCCAGTAGGCTTCCAAGCGCTGGAAAAGCAGGGGCAGCAGTTTGCTGGAGGCGCTAAGTACCGCAGCTTGCCAATGTTGCTGGTCGGAACTGCTGGCGTTTTTCTGCGGGTGAGAAAACTCGACATGTTGACCCGCTGGCCACTGTTGATTGCGGTAATGGGACAGCACCGCAGCCTTCAGTGACAAGGAGTTGCTCAAGCGTTCAAAGGTGTTCTGCGTCTGGCCGACAGTGGCGTCGAGATAAAAATCTGCCCGGGTCTGACGCTGATCGAGCCCGGGCTGCGTGTTTGCCAGCAAGTCGGCAATTATCGTGTCGAGCAATGAATCGAGGGACGGCAGGGCAACCAGTTCGTCGATGAGTGCCTGATCATTCACAGCCAGGTTTTGGCGAATGGCAGCACCCTGGTCTTCGAATACATCGCCATCGATCGTCTGATAAGTCACCTGGACGCTGGTAGCCTCCGCCAGCGTCTTGCGCTGGGCAAGGGACATGAAGGCCAGCAGGTTATCGTCCTCGTCAGCGTCGCCAAGTTTTTGTACCAGGTGTTCGGTCAAGGCTGCTCGGCTGTAGAACTTCTGAATGCCGGCGTAGGGTGTATAAACGATCGCCCCGTTGGTATCCGGAGAAGGGCTCAACACGAAACAGCCGGCAAGAGGCACCGGTACCTGGTCGGAGGTGCCTATCAGTATTCTTTCGACGAGCATCGGTGGTGACTGACGACTGCGCAGGGTCTGGCTGGTGAGTTCAATGTGCTTGAACCATTCGAAATCTTTGCGCGCCAGGCCGTGGATATTGCCCAGTTCAGTCCAACGGCCGGGGGACTGCAGGGCTTCGGGGAAAAACAGTGGATCTGGAGGTACAGGCATTATCGAATCTCGAACAAGGCACTGCGCAGAGCGCCAATGGATGGAGCGTCGAGACTAAAAGCCGCGGCTGCGGTACGGGTGGTAGATAGTTAACGCACGACAGGTCCATGTTCATGCAAACAGGCACCACCGAAGGGTTGACAGCGCATACGCCGCGCGTTGTTAATCGGCGCTCTACGTACGCTGTAGCCCCCTCCAATAATTAGTCTGGAGCTTCAGATGTCTGCGCCACACGAACATGTGTCTACTGTTGTCTCGCAAAACCTGTCACTCGATGAGCTGACGGCACTGCTTGAGAAGATATTCCTGCGTCACGGCACTTCGGCCGATGTCGCGCGGGTGCTGGCGCAAAACTGCGCCGGTGCCGAGCGCGACGGCGCCCACAGCCACGGCGTGTTCCGTATGCCTGGCTATGTCTCGACGCTCAAGAGCGGCTGGGTCGACGGCCAGGCTGTTCCGACGGTCGAGGATGTGGCTTCGGGGTTTGTCCGGGTCGATGCCAAAAACGGTTTTGCGCAACCGGCCCTGGCTGCCGCTCGGCCACTATTGATAGAAAAGGCTCGCAGCGCGGGCATCGCGGTCCTGGCGATCCGTAATTCCCACCACTTCGCGGCACTCTGGCCGGACGTTGAACCCTTTGCCTATGAAGGGTTGGTGGCGCTCAGTGTGGTCAACAGCATGACGTGTGTGGTGCCCCACGGTGCCGATCGACCGTTGTTCGGCACCAACCCGATTGCCTTCGCTGCCCCTCGGGCTGACGGTGAGCCAATCGTGTTCGATCTGGCCACCAGCGCCATCGCCCACGGCGATGTTCAGATCGCTGCGCGCAAGGGCGAGCGCCTGGCACCCGGCATGGGCGTGGACAGTCTCGGTCAGCCGACCCAGGACCCGAAGGCGATTCTTGAAGGTGGCGCGTTGTTGCCGTTCGGCGGGCACAAGGGCTCGGCGCTGTCGATGATGGTGGAGCTGTTGGCGGCGGCGTTGACCGGGGGTAATTTTTCTTTCGAGTTCGACTGGAAAAATCACCCGGGCGCAAAGACTCCCTGGACCGGTCAATTGGTGATCGTCATCGACCCGAGCAAAGCCGCCGGGCAGAACTTCGCCGAACGCAGTCAGGAGTTGGTGCGACAGATGCACGGTGTGGGGCTCAAGCGATTGCCGGGTGATCGGCGTCACTATCAGCGGGCCAAGTCGCAAGCCGACGGCATCGCACTCGATGAGCAGACACTGGCGGATCTGCGGGAGCTGGCAGGGCTCTGATCTGAAAAACCTGTGGGAGCGAATTCGCTCCCACAGGTTTTGTGTTCAGGTTGATGATCAGCGGCGTGCCAGGAGCATCCCCACCACAAGGCCGAAACCCGCCGATACCGCAACCGTCTGCCAAGGGTGGCCGCCGATGTAGGTTTCAGTGGCCTCGACTGCAGGCAGTGTCCGGTTGCGTACGCTGGTCACCGAATCCCGGGCCTGCTGGAGTTTCAGGGCGATTTGCCCACGCAATGTCTCTGCTTCCTCACCGACCAGTGAGGCACTGCTTTTGAGCAGCTTTTCCGACTCTTCGATCAGCGATTGAAGCTCGCTGAAGGCTTGATCCTTGATTTGTTCATCGGCAGCCTGTGCGGCGGTTTTCCGGGCCATTGAAGTACTCCTTGCAGTGGGTGAACAGTGAACAATGGAGTCCTCGGCACTGGAAAAAGTTGCAGCGATTTCTCGCGTCAGCCCGATTCCAAAGAAATCCAGCGCAGGACGATTCATCCTACAGTGTAAGATGTCGCCTATTTTATGCAGCAGGAAAAATCCCATGAGCTTCAATCTGGCCGACAAATCCCTCGCCGAGCGCGCTGCGCTTGAAGATGAAAAATCCCGTCTGTTCGAACTCTGGCAAAACAACCTGGGCAAAGCCAAGGGTGAAGCGGCGCGCTTGTTTGGCGAACGTGCTAAACGCAAAGGCAAGTGGGCCGAGTGGGTTCGTTCCGAGCTGGACGGCATGTCGCCACCGGAGTACTCGAACATGGTGCGCAGTGAAGTCAATCGCCTGATGGCCGCCAACAAGTAAGTCGCTACATAAAACTCGCCACGATCGCCTCGCGCACTTTCAGCACCACCGGGTCTGGTTGGGTGCTGGTACGCCAGCCCAGTTCGATCGGATAGCGCGGCAATGCCAAGGGGCAAGGCAGCAATGTCAGGCCGCTGAGCGCAGCAATGCTCCTGGCCGCGTGAGCCGGAATGGTCGCCACCGCCTGGCTGCCCTTGAGCAGATGCGGCAGTGCTGCAAAGTGCGTGGTCGAGGCGCACACCCGGCGACTCAAGCCCACTGCCGCCAGCCCTTCATCGGTAATGCCGATAAAGCCCCCCGAAGACACAAGGATGTGCTCACGGGTGACGAACTCCTCCAGACTGATGGTCTGCTGGCCCTCGCTGAGGCTCAGCGGGTCGACCAGACGCAAGTAACTTCCTTCCCCCAGCACCTGACGGCTCAGCAAGCGTTCGGCGAACCCGCCGGCGGTAATCGCCAGATCGATGCTGCGTTCCATCAAGGCCTGAGCGACGATCTGGCTGTGGGTCTGGCGAAAGATCAGGCGCAACTTCGGCGCGCAGCGGGCAATTTCCTCTATCAGCCGACGCCCGTAGGCAATCTCGAAATCATCCGACAAGCCGATACTCACCGAGCGTCCGTCGTAATGGTGGGTAGTCGGATCGACCATCGCCAGGCTCTGCCGGCATTTATTCAGTGCATCGCTGACCACCGGCTTGAGTTGATTGGCCTTGAGCGTTGGCGCGAGGCCCCGGCCGGTTCGGACAAACAATTGGTCGCCATACACCTCACGCAACCGCCGCAATGCGGCACTGACCGCCGATTGCGTGACACCAAGGCGCAGCGCCGCTCGACTGGCACTGGACTCTTCGTGCAGGGCTTCAAAGACTTTCAACAAATTGAGATCGATATCGCTGATATTCATTTGGTTCATATCATTCAGCAGCTGACTGGGCTTTATTCATGATCCCGTGTCGCCGCAGAATCAGCAACATCTGACCCCGCTGGAGTTACTGTGATGCCCAAGTCAATCGTTGCTGCGCTGCAAATCGGCGCCTTGCCCGGCGGCAAGGCCGACACGCTGGAGCAAATTCTGTCGTATGAAAGTGCGATCATCGAATCCGCCGCCGCTCTGGTGGTGATGCCCGAAGCGCTGCTCGGCGGTTATCCGAAAGGTGAAGGGTTCGGCACCCAATTGGGCTATCGACTGCCGGAAGGGCGCGAAGCCTTTGCCCGTTATTTTGCCAACGCCATCGACGTGCCGGGCTTGGAAACGCAAGCGCTGGCCGGGCTTTCAGCGCGTACCGGCGCCAACCTGGTGATCGGCGTCATCGAGCGCTCGGGCAGCACGTTGTATTGCACTGCGCTGTATTTCGATCCGCAGGCGGGACTGGTCGGCAAGCATCGCAAATTGATGCCGACCGGCACCGAACGGCTGATCTGGGGCAAGGGCGATGGTTCGACGTTACCGGTGATCGACAGCCAGGTCGGGCGGGTCGCGGCGGTGGTGTGCTGGGAAAACATGATGCCGCTGTTGCGCACAGCGATGTACGCCAAGGGGGTGGAGGTGTGGTGCGCGCCGACGGTGGATGAGCGGGAAATGTGGCAAGTCAGCATGCGGCACATCGCGCACGAGGGGCGCTGCTTTGTGGTCAGCGCTTGTCAGGTTCAGGACTCGCCACAGGCCTTGGGCCTGGAAGTCGCCAATTGGCCTTCGGACCGGCCATTGATTGCTGGCGGCAGTGTGATTGTCGGGCCGATGGGCGATATTTTGGCCGGTCCGCTGCGTGGTGGTCGCGGTTTGCTGACCGCCGAAATTGACACGGACGACTTGATCCGCGCGCGTTACGACTACGACGTGGTCGGGCACTATGCGCGCCCGGATGTGTTCGAGTTGACGGTGGATGAGCGAGCGAAACCGGGTGTGCGCTTTGCTTCATAGCCTCTGCATCTGCAGCGTTACCGGCTGCCCGTCGCCGGCCCTGGCAGGCTGAGCTTGCCGCTATCGACAAAGCGCATGGTGCCGAACAAGCCGCCGGCGAGTTTGCCACGCAGGATGTAGGGCATGTTGTTCAGGGTCTGCGTCTTGCTCAAGCCGAAGGTCTGGCGCAGCACCGAGAACGCCGAGACGCTGACGGGAACCGTGAGCACGGTTTCGGAGAAGCGCGCAATCGAACCCGACTGATCGCTGACACCGGAAGCGAAGGGTTGGCCGTTGATGTCCAGATCCAGCGCCACCCCGTTGAAACTGATCGAGCCCTCATTGGGATTCTGCACACGAATCTTCACCGCAAAACGGATCTCCATGTCCTGGCTTTGCAAAGGTTCGATGCCAACCACATTGATGTTCAACGGATCGCGATTCGGGAGCAGGGCGCAGGCGCTGAGGGAGAGTAACAACAGGGAAAGGATAACGGCGTGGACGCTGCGCATGGACGTGCTCTCACAAGTAAAAAAGGGCTGAGCCGCAATGGCTCGGCCCTTGAGCATTTGCCTAGCTGTTCAACTGTGCGACAACCGCAGGTCTGGCGGGTTCACTCTTGGCCGGGACATCCGGGTTTTCCATGACCTGCAGAATCGACGCTTCAGGATCGAAATCGTCTTCTTCCAGCTCGATGAATTCTTCCGGCAGGAAGATGTTCAGAACGATGGCGCACAATGCACCGACGGTGATCGGCGATTCAAAGATGTTGTGCAGCGCCTTCGGCAGCTCACGCAAGACTTCCGGCACCGCGGCCACACCCAGGCCCATGCCGATGGAAATCGCCACGATCAGCATGTTGCGCCGATGCAGACCGGCTTCGGCGAGGATCTTGATCCCGGCCACGGCAACCGTGCCGAACATCACCAGTTCAGCGCCTCCGAGTACCGGTTTTGGCATCAATTGCAGCACGGCGCCGATCATCGGGAACAGCCCCAGCACGACCAGCAAACCCGCAATGAAAAACGCCACGTAACGGCTGGCCACGCCGGTCAGCTGGATGACGCCGTTGTTCTGCGCGAACGTCACCATCGGCATGCTGTTGAACACCGCGGCCATCGCCGAGTTGAGACCATCAGCCAGCAATCCGGATTTGATCCGGCGAATGTACACCGGGCCTTTGACCGGCTGCCGGGAGATCATTGAGTTGGCGGTCAGGTCACCGGCGGCTTCCAGTGGCGACACCAGGAAAATCACCGCCACCGGCACGAACGCGACCCAATCGAAAGAGAAGCCGTACTTGAACGGCACCGGCACGCTCATCAACGGCACAGCAGGCAGGCTGGCGAAATCGACGTGCCCCAGCAGCCAGGCGACGACATAGCCAAGGGTCAGGCCGATGACGATTGCCCCCAGGCGCAGGAACGGCACGTCCACGCGGTTGAGTACCACGATAGTGCCAAGCACCAGTGCGGCCAGGCCAAGATGGCTCGCTGCACCGAGGTCAGGCGCGCCGAAACCGCCGGCAATGTCGGTCATCGCGACCTTGATCAACGACAAGCCCATGAGGGTGATGATGGTGCCCGTCACCACCGGGGTGATCAGCATACGCAGCTTGCCGATGAATTGGCTCAGCACCACTTCGATGAACGCGGCGAAGAAGCACACGCCGAAGATCGTCGAGAGAATCTCATCGGTGCCGCCGCCCCGGGCCTTGACCATGAACCCGGCGCTGAGGATCACGCTGATGAACGAAAAACTCGTGCCTTGCAGGCACAGCAGGCCTGAACCGACCGGTCCGAAGCGTCGCGCCTGAACAAATGTGCCCAGGCCGGAAACGAACAGCGCCATGCTGATCAGGTACGGTATTTCGCTTTGCAGGCCGAGGGCGCTACCCATGATCAGCGTCGGCGTGATGATACCGACGAAACTGGCCAGCACATGTTGCAGGGCTGCGAACACGGTAGCCGTCAGGTGAGGGCGGTCGTCGAGGCCGTAGATCAGGTCATTATTGCGCGGGGTTTTTTCTGGGGAGGTCATGGTGGTTTGCGTGCCGGGAGGCGGGACCGGGTCGGAAAATGGAGGCGCAGGATGCCAGAACGGTCCGATCACGGCAAAAGAACCTTCAGGCAAAAGCCGCCAGTAAATCCTCTTCAAACGCTTTCTGCGCATCCCCCGGCACCAGCGCCCGATGCCTGGCCAGATGAAACGCCACGTCGAAACTCATTTCCTCGCGGCGCACCGCGCGCAACAGGCCTTTGTCTTCCCAAGCACGGGCAAAGTGGCTGGGCAGATAACCGATATGCTTGCCGGACAGAATAAAGGCGAGGGTGCCTTCGACCTGTTCTGCCCGCGCCGAACACAGTTTGCCCTGGAAGGGCTCGTCACTGCGCAGGAAGCGGTAAGGGTGATCGACCCGGTCGCAGGCTTGCAGGGCCCGGTCATCCGGCGCTGCATCGGCGAACAGCGGATGGCCGACTGCGCAATACAAATGCTGGGTTTCACTGAAAAGTTGGCGGTAATCAAAAGCGTTCTGGATCTGCGAGAAGTACCCGATCGCCAAATCCAGTCGCTGTTGCAGCAGCAGGCGTTCCATTTCGCCGGGCATGGCACTCATCAACTCAATACGCACCGATTCGTCGCGCTGGCGAAAGCGTCGGATGGCCTCCGCGACCCGTTGCAGCACCGATTGATCCAGCGCTTCGGACAAGCCCAGGCGCACTTCGCCGATCAGGCGACCGGCCACGCCATTGGATTGGTGACGGAACGCTTCGATGGACTCGAACAGGCTGCGCGTGGCGTTGAGCAGTTGCTCGCCCTTGGGCGTGACATTGAAGCCACCCTTGCCACGGCTGCACAGCCGATAGCCGAGGCGAGTCTCGAGCTTGGCCATTTGCTGGCTGATGCTCGACTGGCTCAAGCCCAGCTCGCCCTGCGCCGCGCTGAAGCCGCCGCACTCCACCACACTGACAAACAGACGCAACAGTTGCAGGTCCACATCGTGGAGTTGACCGAGCATCAAACATTACTCCCGGGTAATGTCAGGTTAATAAACGTGATATTTCACCAATGTATCCGACGCGGCATCCTGCAACCACTTCCAATGGTCAGGTGTTCGTCATGGCTCCCACGTTCAAGCTGTGTTTACCCGCGTTGTTTCTTGTCGTGTCCGCGTCGGCCAGTGCCGAGGAGAAAGTGCTCAACCTCTACAGTTGGGCCGATTACGTGGCACCGCAAACCTTGAAGCGATTCGAGCAGGAGACCGGCATTCATGTGCGCTACGACACCTTCGATGCGCCGGAAGTGCTGGAAACCAAACTGCTGACCGGTGGCAGTGGCTATGACGTGGTGGTGCCGTCCTCCAGTGTGCTGGCACGCGGCCTGGCGGCGGGTGCACTCAAAGCCATTCCCCACGATGGCTTGAAGGGTTACGCCAATCTTGATCCCGACCTGTTGGAAAAACTGGCGGCGGTCGATCCCGGCAACCGCTACGGCGTGCCCTACACCTGGGGCACGCTGGGCTTGGGAATGAATGTGCAGGCGGTCAAACAACGCCTGCCGAACGTGCCGCTCAATAGCCTGGACCTGCTGTTCAAGCCCGAATATGCCCACCAGCTCAAGGACTGCGGCATTGCGATCATCGACTCACCGCAAGAGGTGATCGGCCTGGCACTGCACTACTTGGGCAAAAACCCCTACAGCACCGACAAGCGCGATCTCGAATCGGCCCAGGCGTTATTGCAGCAATTGCAGCCATCGGTGCTGTACGTCGCCAGCGGCCGGCAGATCAATGATCTGGCCAATGGCAGTGTGTGCCTGGCACTGACCTACAACGGTGACGCGAGCATGGCCGCCGAGCAGGCGCGCAAGGCGGCCAAGCCCTATGACATTGCCTACCGGATTCCCAGGGAAGGCACGCTCGTGTGGCAGGACAACCTGGCAATCCCCAAGGATGCACCGCACCCCGAAGCGGCGCGCCAGTTCATCGAATTCATGCTGCGCCCTGAATCCGTCGCCGCACTGACCAATACCCTGTTTTTCGCCACCGCCAACCAGGCTGCAACGCCGCTGGTGGATGAGGTTGTGCGCACCGACCCGGACATTTACCCGCCCGCCGAGGTGCGTGAGCGGCTGTATGCCGACCGCAGCATGAGCCTCAAGGACATGCGCCAGCGCACCCGCGTATGGACCAGTTTCCGTAGCCGTCAATAACAAGGAGCCTTCAATGGACGTCCCAGCGCAGAACGACCAAGCCATCACCCGTGACAGCCTCTACGGCACCGCGGCCGAAAGTACTTACGCTGGCATCACCAGTTTCATGCGCCGTCGTTACAGCCGGGATTTGCGCGGTGTCGACGTGGCGGTCAGCGGTGTGCCGTTCGACACCGCCACCAGCAACCGTCCCGGCGCACGCTTCGGGCCACGCGGCATTCGTGCAGCGTCCACCGGGATTGCCTGGGAACGCCACTGGCCGTGGGCCTTCGACCCGTTCGATCATCTGGCGGTGATCGACTTCGGCGATTGCGACTTCGATTACGGTTCACCACAGTCGACTCCGCAAGCCATCGAAGCCCACGCCGAACATATCCTCGGTGCCGGCAGCGCGATGTTGACCTTTGGTGGCGATCACTTCATTACCTATCCGCTGCTCAAGGCTCACGCCCGCAAACACGGGCCGCTGTCGCTGATCCACTTCGACGCCCACAGCGACACCTGGCCGGACGAAGAGGGCAAGCGCATCGACCACGGCACCATGTTCTGGCACGCGGCCAAGGAAGGGCTGGTCGATCCGTCGCGCTCAGTGCAGATCGGCTTGCGCACCACCAACGATGATCATCAGGGGTTTGAGGTGCTGGACGCGCGACAGGTGCATCGATGTGGCGTGGATGCAATCGTCGAAGCGATTCGGGCGCGGGTCGGCGACAATCCGGTGTATCTGACGTTTGACATCGACTGCCTCGACCCCGCTTTCGCCCCGGGGACCGGCACGCCGGTGTGTGGCGGATTGAGCACGGTGCAGGCGCTGGAAATCCTCGGCGGCTTGCGCGGGATCAATCTGGTGGGCATGGATGTGGTGGAAGTGGCGCCAGCCTATGACAATGCAGACATCACCTCGCTCGCGGCGGCGACGTTGGCAATGGAAATGTTGTGCCTCTATGCGGCAAAACATAAAGTCGACCGTTAAGTAGCAATCTCCCGTGGGAGCAAGCTGAACTGGCCAAATGATTTTGCACACTTCAAGCGGGCGCTATGATGGCGCCCGAATCTGAGTGTTTGCTACTGCCAATTTCTGTCAGTGGCCTCTGCTAAGCTCACTCGAATTTCCGGACTGGGCCTGCCGATCGTGTCGCGAACCACTCGTTTACTGACGTTGCTGCAAGTGTTGCGCGGCAGAAGCCGGCCGGTGACGGCGGCGACGCTGGCCGGGGAACTGGAGATCTCCGAACGCACGCTGTATCGCGACATCGCCGAACTCACCGCCCTCGGTGCACCGATCTATGGCGAGGCGGGAATTGGCTACGTGTTGCGCAGCGGTCTGTTCCTGCCTCCGTTGATGCTCAATGCCGATGAAACCGAAGCCATCGTGCTTGGCTTGCGTTATGTCGACCAGCGAGGGGACGAGGTATTGAGCAAAGCCGCTGCCGACGCCCTGGCCAAGATTGCCGCGGTACTGGCGCCGGAAGCGCTGGACGCGTTGCACAACCCGACCGTTCTGCCGGGACCGTCCGGTTATGGCTTTGCGCCAAATGCGGTGCCGTTGAACGTGTTTCGCCAGGCCATTCGCAGTCAAGCCAAGTTGCACATCGATTATGCAGACGCGCAGCAAGTGCCCAGTCAGCGGTTGATCTGGCCACTGGCCCTGGGTTTTCTCAATGAGGTGCGAATCATCGTCGCCTGGTGCGAATTGCGCAGTGCCTATCGCACCTTTCGCACAGACCGTATTTCGCAAGCGAGGGAGCAGGGCGAGCGCTATCCGGGGCGACGCAGCGACCTGCTGCGAACATGGCGCAAGCAGATGCAACTGGACGATGCAGGGCGTTTCACTCCTGACAAGAACTGACATTCACCTGTTCTAGCATGGCTCCAGAATCAACCAACAAGGAGCCATATCATGTCTCATTCAGCTTCTGCGCTGGCGCCGGCCATCGCCGCCTACATTGCTGCCGCCAATGCCCGTGACACTTCGCGCGTCGGCAGTTTTTTCGCTGAAGATGCCAATGTGTTCGATGAGGGCCAGCATCGGGTCGGCACCCAGGCCATCGCCCAATGGATGCAGGACACGGCCGAGCGGTACCAGCCACGGGTCGAAGTGCTGGGAGTGCAGCAACGCACTGGAAAGGTGCTGGTCAACGGCCTGATTTCCGGCACATTTCCCGGCAGTCCGTTGACGTTGCGCTACATGTTCCGCCTCAATGATCAGGGCAAGATCGCCCGGTTGGACATTTCACTGTAGCTGTCGCGATCTGGTGGCATACTGCCGCGCATGAATGTCGACTCCCCACTCAAAGCCTGGCAACACGCCATCGAACAGAAGGGCTTCGTCCAGGACGAAGCCCAGGAACATGCCGTCTGGGCCTTGCAGAAGTGCCATGAGGCGCTGCATGAAGGGCGCTCGCCCGTCATGGGCGTTTATCTGTGGGGGCCGGTCGGGCGCGGCAAGACCTGGTTGATGGATCAGTTTTACCAGCACTTGCGGGTGCCGGCCCGGCGGCAGCACTTTCACCATTTCATGGGCTGGGTGCACCAGCGCTCGTTTCAATTGACCGGTACCGCTGACCCGCTGAAGGCGCTGGCGCGTGAATTGAGCGAAGAAGTGCGGGTGCTGTGCTTCGATGAGTTGTTCGTCAACGACATTGGTGACGCAATCATTCTCGGGCGCCTGTTCCAGGTGATGTTCGAACAGGGCGTGGTGGTGGTCTGCACCTCCAACCTTCCACCCGATCAACTGTATGCCGATGGCTTCAACCGCGACCGGTTCTTGCCGGCCATTGCCGCGATCAAACAGCATATGCAGGTGATTGCAGTCGACGGCGGCGAGGATCATCGTCTGCATCCGGGGCAGGGGTTGCAACGCTACTGGGTTGCCGAACCCGGACAGCCCAGTCCGCTGGCGGATGTGTTCAAGGTCCTGACCGTGGGGCAAACGGTTTCCAGCGCGCCGATCAACGTGGGTTATCGACCGCTGGCTGTGGTGCAAGCCAGTCAATCCGTGCTCTGGTGTCGTTACGCCGATCTCTGTGAGCAGCCGTTCGCCGCCATGGATTTCATGGCTTTGTGTGACACCTTCAGCGCTATTGTGCTGAGTGACGTGCCCAACCTCAGCGCGCAAAAACGTGCCGGACGCATTGCCCGGGGCACCGAAGACGCGCCCGTGCGCGTGGAAGCCGGCGACCGGGAGTTGCCGCAGTTGTCGGTGCACGACGACGGCGTGCGACGTTTTATTGCCCTGGTGGATGAGTGCTACGACCGCAAAGTGCCGTTATACCTCGAAGCACAAGTGCCGATGGATGCGCTGTACACCGAGGGTTATCTGGAATTCCCGTTCCGCCGCACGCTCAGTCGTCTGCAGGAAATGCAGCTGGAACGTTTCGCCGAGGTTTGAACCCCAGGAGGAATGACCATGAATCAACCTCTTTCGCATCACTTGCTGACCATGGCTTACCAGAATGCCTGGGCCAATCATCGCCTGGCCAAGGCCTGGTGCCAATTGAGCGAGGATGAGCTGCAGGCGCACCGCGTCAGTTTCTTTCCCGGTATCCGCGCGACCCTGAATCACATCCTGACTTGCGACTGGTTTTACGTGGATGCCCTTGAGCGGGAGCTGCGCGGCGATGAGCCTCATCCCGATTGCCAAGTGTTTTTCAATGAGGACGAGCCGTTCACCCGCGCTGTGGATCTCAAGCGCGAACAGGCACATGTTGACCGACGCCTGATCGCTTATTGCGAACAAATGCGTGACGCCGATCTGGGCAAAATCGTTACCATTGCCCGCGATACGCCGCAGTACGACAGCCGTTTACGCCTGTTGTCACATCTGTTCGAGCATCAGATCCATCATCGTGGCCAGGTTCACGCGATGCTCAGTGGAACGCGGGTCAAACCACCGCAACTGGACGAGTTTTTCTGCGCGGGTGAATCGTCCCTGCGAGCACAGGATTTCGCCGAGTTAGGCTGGACCGAAGCCTTGATCTGGGGGCATTAGGACCTTTCGATTTTTTGCTGCTCGCGATATCGTCACGCCGGCCTTCCAGGACGAACTGCGTTCCGGGGCCTTTTTTCGATCGAGGATGGAAATGGATTCCGCAGAAATTCTTGTACTGCAAGCCAGCTACACCAACCCGGTGCATGCCGAAGCCATCGGGCTGGTGCTGAACAGCTACGCCCAGGACCCGATGGGCGGCGGTCATGCCTTGGCCGCCAGTGTTCTGGAGCATCTACCGGGCGAGCTGGCCAAGCGCGCGCATGCGTTCAGTGTATTGGCGTTCGTCAATGGCGAACCAGCCGGGCTGATCAATTGCTTTGAAGGCTTTTCGACTTTTGCCTGCCGGCCATTGGTCAATGTCCACGATGTGGCGGTGGTGCCGAAGTTTCGCGGGTTGGGTTTGAGCCAGCGGATGCTGCAAAAGGTCGAAGAAATAGCCCGTCAGCGTGGCTGCTGCAAAATCACTCTGGAGGTGCTGGAGGGCAATGCGGTGGCGCAAGCCTCCTACGGCAAGTTCGGCTTTGCGCCAGGCGAGTTCGACCCCGCCCACGGGCGCATGATGTTCTGGATCAAGCCACTGTAGGAGGGGGCCTGCTCGCGAAGAAGGCGAATACGCCGCGGTGAATCAGAGTTCACGCGCCATCGTCGGCGATCATCGCGAGCAGGCTCGCGCTTGCAAGCAAGTAGCCAGGTCAATCATTTCGGTTTGTAGGTTTCAGTCATTTGTGCGGTTTGGTCGTCCGGGACTCGCAGCTCGTTGGCCTGGCTTTGCGTGATATTGCCCAGTGCCAGTTGCTGGTTGTAGCGCAGCGTTTCGAAGTAATACCTCATGCGCTCGGCGCCTCCTTCGGCAAATGCGCTGGCGGAACCGAATGTCATGAGTGCGGCGAGAATGAGTGTGGTGCGTTTCATGGTGTGCCTCCCACTTACAGATGTCGGATGCCTGTCGTCCATGAGTCAATGAATCAAAGTCGAACGCTCATTATCCGCCGATTCCGTTAAATGGGAACGCTATTGCACATCTTTGAATCTGCGGTGGGAGCAAGCGTGCTCCCACCGGGTTTGTGTTGCAATGAACTGACTATTTGAGGACAACTTCCGCCGCGACCGGCGCTTTCGGTTTGATCAGGCTGAAATCAATCAACGCCCGCTGTTGCCGCTCGTAAGGGTTGCCGATCATCAAGGGGCGAGGTTTGAAGCTGTCGCTGACCAGGCTCTTGCTGTGATCGAGCTCATCGAAACTCAGGCCCGCCAAGTCTGCCCAGGTGTGGATCAGATGGGAGCTGCTGTACGGCCGCCCCAGATCAGCGGCAAAGTTCCAGTCATGGGTTTCACGCCATTTTGGCGAGGCCCAGGCCATGAAAGGGATGGTGTACATCGGCGCTGTCGGTTTGCTTTCGTTGCGCCCGAGCGTGCTGTGGCCCGGGGAGTCGAAGACGTCTTCACCGTGATCGGAGAGGTACAGCAAAAAGCCGTTCGGGTCGGTCCTGGCGTAGTCCTTGATCAGGCTCGACACCACGAAGTCGTTGTACAGCACCGCGTTGTCGTAGCTGTTGTACGTCGGCAACTGATCGTCACGGACACCGGCCGGAACCCCATTGCGATCCTTGAACTTGTCGAAAGTCGAAGGGTAGCGGTACTGGTAACTCATGTGCGTGCCGAGCAAATGCACGACGATCAGCTTGCGCGGCGCTGTGTCAGCCAGGGCCTTGTTGAACGGCTCGATGACGTCGCCGTCGTACTGGGCGGCGTTCTGATTACGGTTGTTGTTCAGGTACACCTGCTCGTCGGCCTGTTGGGAGAACGTCGTGAGCATGGTGTTGCGCTTGGTCATGGTCTGCTGGTTGGTGATCCAGAAGGTCTTGTAACCGGCCTGTTTCATCATGCTGACCAGCGAAGGCGTGCTCAGGTACAGGTCAGGGTTGTCTTCGTCGGCGAAGGTCAATACCTGCTGCAACGCTTCGATGGTGTAGGGGCGTGGCGTGATGACGTTATCGAAGACAGCCAGTTGATCCTTCAGCTTGTCCAGTTCCGGCGTGGTCTTGCGCGGGTAGCCGTACAGGCTCATGCGTTGCCGATTGGTGGACTCACCGATTACCAGCACCAGGGTGGAGGGCTGGTTGGCCATCGAATCCTTGAAGTTGTGCAGGGGTGGAATCGTGCTGGCGCTGTTGAGCATTTCTTGCATGCCGGCCAGGGTGTCCAGATAGCGGTGGTAGGCCACAGCCATCTGCCAAGGCACTGCCGGTTCGATACGGGTTTCGAATTTTTCGAAGCCGGCGGCAAAACTGCCGGTGCGCAGGGTTTGCTTGACTAATGGATAACCGACAACGGCCACCAGGATCGCTGTGGCTGCGACCAAAGCCTTGCCGCGCGGCAGGTACACCGGGCGCAAGCGCGTCCACAGGAAGTAGCCGAAGGCGGTATGGGCGAGGAAGGCCGGGACCATCCACCAGGCAAAGTATTGCGTCATGTATTCGCCGGCTTCAGACACGTTCGATTCGAACATGATGAAGATGACGCTCTGTGAAAATTCCTGTTGATAGATAAAGAAGTAACCCAGGCTGGCCATGGAGCAGGCCCACAGCACAACACCGATCACGGCAGCCATGACGCGGGTCTGTTTCGGGAACAGCAACATCGGCGCGAGCCAGATGGCGCTCATCACGAAGGCTTGGCGAAAGCCGGAAAAACCGGAAGTGCCGGTCAACTGAATCAGCAGTTGGGTGATGCCGGAAAAATACCAGAAGAACAGGAAGAGCCAGAGAAAGCCTGCCCAATCGAAACCATTCGCAGACTGTTCGCTGCGTTTAAACCAAGACATTCACCGCTCCAATCTCTATTCACTTCCACCGTCGAGCCACTGCAAAGTCGCCGACGAACGGGAGGCGCGCGCATACCGAGCGGCCACAATGAACCGGAGTATCAACAAGCGGATGTGAAAACTTTGTGAGTTGCCAGGACTGGCAAAGCGCTATGGCGTGTCGGAAGCAGGGCGGTGCTGCTTCCGATTCAAGCGAGAGATCAGGCGTGAGGGGCGCGCTGGGTCACCGCTAACGGCTGTTGACCCTGGATCAGCAAGCGCAAGTGCGCCAGCTCCTGCTTCATTTGCTCGTGCTCATCTTTCAACTGACGCAATTCATCGCGACGAATTGTGACGTAAAGGGTTTGTGCTGGCAGTGCGGTGTGTACTGTGCCCATTGCTCACCTCGCAAATGGCGTGTCTCAACTGTAGATCCGCCTGAAATCAGCGGCTGATCTACTATCGGCGCCAATTTTGATTTCTTTTGCCCCCGAAGGGAACTTTTTTATTTTTCATGGTCGGTGTGTCTTCGGCACGATTCCCGACGTTATCAATCAGGATCGGGCACAATGCCCGGAAACTTCACGCCTGCTCGCTGGACTAAACCGAATGAGTCGCGTTGGGCTATAACCTTTGACACACTTTTTATTTGTAGTAGGGAGCATCAGCACATGCAACTCGGGATTATTGGACTGGGCCGCATGGGCGGTAATATTTCGCGGCGCCTGATGCTCAACGGACATTCCACCGTTGTGTACGACCGCAATACCGCTTTTGTCGAAACCCTGGCCGAAGAGGGTGCCACCGGCGTAGCCGATCTGCCGGCCCTGGTGGCTGGCCTGAGCAAGCCGCGAGCGGTGTGGGTCATGTTGCCGGCAGGCGCACCGACCGAAGACACCATCAACACCCTGAGCACCTTGCTCGAAGCCGGCGACACTATTATCGATGGCGGCAACACCTTCTATAAGGACGATATCCGCCGGGCGAAAACCCTCGCCGAAAAAGGTCTGCACTACGTCGATGTCGGTACTTCCGGTGGCGTCTGGGGCCTGGAGCGCGGTTACTGCATGATGATCGGCGGCGATACCGAGACCGTTCAGCGCCTCGACCCGTTGTTCGCAAGCCTGGCACCGGGCATGGGAGATATCCCGCGCACCAAAGACCGCAAGTCCGATGACGACCGTGCCGAGCGCGGTTACATCCACGCCGGCCCTGCTGGCGCCGGGCATTTCGTCAAGATGATCCACAACGGCATCGAGTACGGAATGATGCAGGCCTTTGCCGAGGGCTTCGACATCCTCAAGACCAAGAACAGCGAGAAACTGCCCGAAGATCAGCGCTTCGACCTGAACGTCGCCGACATTGCCGAAGTCTGGCGTCGCGGCAGCGTGGTGTCCTCATGGTTGCTCGATCTGACTGCCGACGCGCTGGCCAGCGATCCGAAACTCGATGGTTTCTCCGGCTCCGTAGCCGACAGCGGCGAAGGTCAATGGACCATTGAAGCCGCCATGGAACAAGCGGTGCCGGTGCCGGTGCTGTCGAACTCGCTGTTCTCTCGCTACCGTTCACGCGGGCAGGGCTCATTTGGCGACAAAGTCCTTTCGGCCCAGCGCTTCGGCTTCGGCGGCCACGTGGAGACTGCGAAAAAATGACCCATGCGATCCGCAGAAAATCCAAGACTGAACCCGCACCACCGACCACTCTGTTTTTGTTTGGCGCACATGGTGATCTGGTCAAGCGTCTGCTGATGCCGGCGCTGTATAACCTCAAGCGCGACGGGTTACTCGGGGATGGACTGCGGATCATTGGCGTTGACCACAACGCCATCAGTGATGAAGGCTTCGCGAAAAAACTCGAAGACTTCATTCGCAACGAAGTGGCCACCAAGGTCGGCAAGGGAGATCAGTCTCTTGATCCGCAATTGTGGGCTCAACTCGCAAGAAACATCAGCTACGTCCAGGGCGACTTCCTGGACGACAGCACCTATCAAGCGCTGGCGGCGAAAATTGCCGACAGCGGCACTGGCAACGCGGTGTTTTACCTGGCTACCGCGCCGCGTTTCTTCAGTGAGGTCGTTCGCCGCCTCGGCGCCTCCGGTCTGCTGGAAGAAACGCCCGAGGCGTTCAGAAGGGTGGTGATCGAAAAGCCTTTCGGGTCTGACCTGCACACCGCCGAAGCGTTGAACGCTTGCTTGCTCAAGGTCATGTCGGAAAAGCAGATCTACCGCATCGATCACTACCTGGGCAAAGAGACCGTACAGAACATTCTCGTCAGCCGCTTTTCCAACAGCCTGTTCGAAGCGTTCTGGAGCAACCATTACATCGACCATGTGCAAATCACCGCCGCCGAAACCGTCGGCGTGGAAACCCGTGGCAGTTTCTACGAACACACCGGCGCCCTGCGCGACATGGTGCCCAATCACTTGTTCCAATTATTGGCGATGGTTGCCATGGAGCCACCGGCTGCTTTTGCCGCTGACGCCGTGCGCAGTGAGAAAGCCAAGGTCGTTGGTGCGATCCGCCCCTGGTCGGTCGAAGAGGCCCGGGCCAACTCGGTGCGCGGGCAGTACACCGCTGGCGAGGTCGACGGCAAACCCATGCCGGGGTATCGCGAAGAGGACAAGGTGGCCCCCGACAGCAATACCGAAACCTATGTCGCCCTCAAAGTCATGATCGACAACTGGCGCTGGGTTGGCGTGCCGTTCTACCTGCGCACCGGCAAACGCATGAGTGTGCGTGACACCGAGATCGTCATCTGCTTCAAACCGGCGCCCTACGCGCAATTCCGCGATACCGCAGTCGATGAACTGGCCCCGACCTATCTGCGGATCCAGATCCAGCCCAATGAAGGCATGTGGTTCGATTTGCTGGCTAAACGGCCAGGGCAGGCCTTGAAGATGGACAACATCGAACTGGGTTTTGCCTACAAGGATTTCTTCGAGATGCAGCCGTCCACCGGCTACGAAACGCTCATCTACGATTGCCTGACCGGCGATCAGACGCTGTTCCAGCGTGCCGACAACATCGAGAATGGCTGGCGCGCAGTGCAACCCTTTCTCGATGCCTGGCAGCAGGATTCAACGGTGCAAGGCTACGCGGCGGGCGAGGACGGTCCGCCGTCCGCTGAAGAACTGCTGAGCCGTGATGGTCGGGTCTGGCATTGTTTGGACTGAGCGACCCGCGTTCTGCCCGATGACCTGGACGGCACGTTGCTGCTGCCCGTGGGGTTCGAGCCTCAGATACCGCCCTCTGGAGGTGCCTGAGGCTGCGATTTTTTGATTTTGTTCTTCAAGTTCAAGTTCAAGATCAAGAAATCGCCGCCTTCGGCAGCCCCTGCAGGGATAGAACGATTACAGCCAGTAGCTCACGGCATACCAACCCAACGCACCCATTACCACGGTATAGGGCAAGGCCATCCAGACCATGCGTCCATAGGACAGTCGAATCAGCGGTGCAATAGCGGATGTCAGGAGAAACAGGAACGCTGCCTGGCCATTGGGTGTTGCCACGCTTGGCAGGTTGGTGCCGGTGTTGATCGCAATGGCCAGCGTTTCGAAATGCTCGCGGCTCATGTGTCCGGAGATGAATGCCTGCTTCACTTCGGTGATGTAAATGGTCGCGACAAACACGTTGTCACTGATGGCAGACAACAAGCCATTGGCGATGAACAGCATGCCCGGTTGTTGATCGGCGGGCAGGGCCAGCACCCATTGGATCAGCGGCGTGAACAACTGCTGATCGTGAATCACCGCCACTACAGCGAAGAACACCACCAAGAGTGCAGTGAACGGCATGGCGTCCTTGAACGCACTGCCAAGCCGATGCTCGTCAGTAATACCGGTAAACGCGGTAATCAACACAATGACCATCAGCCCGATCAGGCCGACTTCCGCCACATGGAATGCCAACGCGACAATCAGAATCAAGGCCGCCACGCCTTGCACGATCAATGCAGCGCGCTGACGCGAAGTACGCTCGGCATTGTCTTCATCAGCGTAATTGGCCAGCACCGCGCGTACGTTGTCCGGCAGCAACGTGCCGTATCCGAACCAGCTCAGCTTCTCCAACACTACGCAGGTCACCAGGCCTGCCACCAACACCGGCAACGAGACCGGCGCGATCTTCAGAAAGAACTCGGAAAAGTGCCAGCCCATTTCATGGCCGATCAACAGGTTTTGCGGCTCACCCACCAGTGTGCAAACGCCGCCGAGCGCGGTGCCCACTGCGCCATGCATCAGCAGGCTACGCAGGAACGCGCGGAATTGTTCCAGGTCGCCATGATGAAGTGCAGGTAGTTTCTGGTCATCGCCGTACTCGCTGTCCTGACGCGGATCGGAGCCGGATGCCACGCGGTGATACACCGAATAGAACCCCACGGCGGCGCTGATGATCACGGCGGTCACCGTCAATGCATCGAGAAACGCCGACAAGAACGCAGACAGGAAACAAAACATCAACGCCAGCATTGCCTTGGAGCGAACCCCTAGCAGTAAGCGTGAAAACAGGAACAGCAGCAGATCTTTCATGAAGTAGATACCCGCCACCATAAACATCAGTAGCAGGATCACCGGAAAGTTGTGCAGAAGTTCGTCGTAGAGTGCCTGAGGGGTGGTCATTTTCAGCTGCAGCGCTTCGACCAACAACAAGCCACCCGGCATCAATGGATAGCACTTGAGCGCCATGGCGAGGGTGAAGATGAACTCCAGCACCAACAGCCATCCTGCGGCAACCGGCCCTACGGTCCAAAAGACCAACGCGTTGAGTATCAGGAAACTGATAATACAAACCTTGTACCAGCGGGGTGAGTTGCCGAGAAAGTTATGCGCGAACGCCTGGGCCATGGAACCGGACATCGGCTACTCCTTGTATAAAGAAGCGCGCAAGTTGCCGTAAGCGGAGAAGAAGATCAAGTGTAGGAAAAGTACCTTTTGACTAGGCCAGATAGCGAGCGACAACTGCCCGATAGTTGCCATCAAGTGAATAGCCGCCGACAACGATCTTGCCATCGTCCTGGACGGTGATAGAGGTGGCCGTGTCGAGGCTGCGGCCCAGACGCGTGCGAACCCATCCGGTGCGGTCGCCAAAGTCCGAATCCAGCTGCCCGTCAGGTTGATAGCGGCCCACCAGGAAATCGGCCTCGATACCACCGATGGTGGCTCCGGCGGTCAGCACATGGCCATCAGGCTCCAGGTGAGCGGCGGTCCATTGACTGCCTCCACGAGCGATTTCCAGCAATTGCGGCAGGCCGCCGTTGCAATGAATGTCCGGACGACCATTACTGTGCACTTTCAAGGCAAGACAATGCATCGGATCGCGGCTGCTGCCAAAACAGTGAATGTCACCGTTTTGATGCTGGACGATGTGGCTGATCTGGGCACTGCGGCCCTGCGCCTTGAAGCTCATGAAACCGTCCACGGCAAAACTTTCATCAAGACTGCCGTCACTGTGATAACGGGCCAGCAAACCTTCCTCGGGGAAGTTGATCGAGCCGCCGACAAGGATTCGGCCATCACTCTGCAGTTTCAGCGTACTGAGCCAGGTGTTCATCAGCAAATGCCTGACGATCACGAAACCTCGCCCATTGAAGGTTGGGTCCAGGGATCCATCGGTGTCGAGGCGTATGAGAATGCCAGCGTGGTCTGCCAGCTCAAAATGGTGATTGGCCACCAGCAAAATCCGGCCATCCTCCTGGACGTTGATATCGCAAGCTTCGGCCCCCGGCACGCCGGGTGGCAGCCAGGCATCGCGCACACCATGGGACAGATTGCCCGGCAATCGAACGACGCAAAGGCCGTTGTCACCGAATTCCTGGACGGGACGGCCTTGTGCGTCGAACATCGCCAGGGCCGGCAGCGTGCGGTGGGCATTCTCGTAATGCAGGCCGATGACCAGCAGGCGACCATCCGGCAGTACCTGAACCTTCCCGGCCATCGCATCGAAGCCCGGTTCGAACTGGCCGATGATGCTGCCTTGTTTGCCGAAGCCCAAATCTGCCGAGCCATCTTCCAGCAAGCGCGCCAGACCGAAACGGCTGCCGTCCGCCATGCCGACTTTCGCCGCCACCAACAGCCGGCCGCTGGAATCGATCGTGACCCCGTTGGTCATGCTTGAAAGACTGTCGGCGAAATACACCTGCGCTTGGCCATGGGAGGCAAAACGTGTGTCGAGCTGTCCCGAGGAATGGGCGGGTAGAGGGAAGGCTAAAACGGACTGGGTTGACATGCACGCATCTCCTTGCGAGTCGTCCTTATCCGGATTGGGGGAGGCGACCTGATAAGGAGATCATTCAATCCTTGAATGCTTGGATGCACAACTGACAGAACTAACAGACGGAGGGTCGTAGTGCGCCACAACAGTGTCTTTTCGAACCAAAGGCAAGCCTGCAAAGAATCCAGGCGTTGCGGAGTTCAAATAGCAATACGTCGCAAATACAGATATGCCAGGGTTGACCAGGCAACTAATCAAGACAAAGAGGGCGCGGATTACTCATGGAGTAATCCGCACAAGGATCAATGCGGCATCGACCATGACTGGAGCGTGTAACCTTCTTCGCTCAACTCGGCACGGGCCTGTTCAAGCAAACGTTCGAGCTGTGCCGGATCGGTGTAGGCACTGCTGGGGATCAGCTTGCGACCTATACTGGTATTGGTCCGGTCAATAACCGTCAGGCTGAGTTCACCGTTGCCATCCTGTGGCGCCCAGGCCACGCACTGAAAAGGCTTGAAAGCGCGGTCGGCAATTAAAAGAGCTTCGTTGATACGGATCGGGGCGTTCATGGAATGTTCTCTCAGTATTGCCCAATCAGATGATGTGCCGAAGGTTGGGCTTACCAATCGGCTGGTTACTTGTACTGATGTCCGCAACCAAGGTTCAGGTCACACCCAAACAAAAGAAATTTCAACTTTCTTTCGAAAGGCCCAGGCAAAAGTGGCTATTTGAAAGCTTAATGAAAGATTGAAGTTCGTTAGGTAACTATCCAACTACCTGCTTATAACTAATTACGCAATAACCCTATAGTCAATCGGTACAAGCACACGTC
This sequence comes from Pseudomonas sp. Sample_22, assembly GCF_004307635.1. Lineage (NCBI taxonomy): Bacteria > Pseudomonadati > Pseudomonadota > Gammaproteobacteria > Pseudomonadales > Pseudomonadaceae > Pseudomonas > Pseudomonas sp. Sample_22. Next base: position 126,373 of record NZ_RCNY01000081.1, on the reverse strand, counting down.
AAATTCTTGCTAATGTTACAGCCAGGTCCGCCAAATGACTGTTTTTAATAAAATTTCTTAAATTTGGCGCCAAGGAACAGTCATGAGTGAAGCGCCTGCCTTACGACGTCTATTAGTGGTTGACCCGTGTGACGACTGTCATCGTCTATTACCGGGATTGCGCTCCGTGGGTTGGGATGTAGACAGCTGTTCGCTGGAAAACGCCATCGACCGAACGTGTGACGTGGGGCTGCTACGGTTGCAGCCTTTTCACCTCGAACGACCGGATGCCGTCAAAGAACTCATCAGCCGCAGCGGTACGGAGTGGATTGCCGTTCTCAACCAGGAAGTCCTGCGATTGCAGAACGTAGGCGACTTTGTCTGTGAATGGTTTTTCGATTTCCATACCTTGCCGTTCGATGTATCCCGGGTACAGGTCACGCTCGGGCGCGCGTTCGGCATGGCGCGCCTGCGCGGTCAGGGCACTGTTCATATCGATCAGCCTGAACATGAATTGCTTGGCGACAGCAAGCCGATACGGGAGCTGCGCAAACTGCTGAGCAAACTGGCACCCACCGAGTCGCCGGTGCTGATCCGGGGCGAGAGCGGTACCGGCAAGGAATTGGTCGCGCGCACGCTGCATCGACAATCCCAACGTCACAGCAAGCCTTTTGTCGCGATCAATTGCGGGGCAATACCTGAGCATCTGATCCAGTCGGAACTGTTCGGCCACGAAAAGGGGGCCTTTACCGGCGCCCATCAACGCAAGGTCGGACGAATCGAAGCGGCCAATGGCGGCACGTTGTTTCTCGATGAAATCGGTGATTTGCCTTTGGAACTGCAGGCCAACCTGCTGCGGTTCCTCCAGGAAAAACACATCGAACGGGTCGGTGGCAGTCAGCCTATTCCCGTGGATGTGCGGGTTTTGGCTGCGACCCACGTTGATCTTGAAGCAGCGATTGAAAAGAAGCGCTTTCGTGAAGACTTGTACTATCGGTTGAATGTCCTGCAAGTCGTGACAGCTCCACTGCGTGAGCGTCATGGCGATCTGTCGATGCTGGCCAACCACTTTTCCCATTTCTACAGCCATGAAACCGGGCGCCGTCCTCGCAGCTTCAGTGAAGACGCGTTGATTGCCATGGGTAAACATGATTGGCCGGGCAATGTCCGGGAGCTGGCCAACCGGGTCCGTCGTGGGCTGGTACTGGCTGAAGGCCGGCAGATCGAAGCGCGGGATCTGGGCTTGATTAGCCAGCAGGCAATTGCCACGCCAATGGGCACGCTCGAGGACTACAAGACCCGGGCCGAGCGTCAGGCGCTGTGCGATGTGTTGAATCGCCATAGTGACAACCTGAGTGTGGCTGCACGGGTGCTGGGCGTTTCGCGGCCGACGTTCTATCGGTTGTTGCACAAGCATCAAATTCGCTAGGCAGCCAACAAAAAAGCCTGGCTGTGATTGAGATCGCAGCCAGGCTTTATGTTGTGGGTCAGAAGTAGTACGGGAATTTCAGGCTGAACTGGAAGTCCGGGGCATCGTCCGTCATGCCGATGGACAGGTTGGGAACGATGGTCAGGGCGTTGGTGGCGGCAATGGTCATGCCGATGTTGAAGTAGCCCGCGTTGGCGTCACTGGACACCACCGACTCCCAATCACCGCCATCCTGTTTGATTTTGCTTTTGCGTTGCACCACATCGGATACCGAGAACGACATACTCATCTTCTCGTTGAGGGCGAATGCAATACCGGCACCGAGCTGGAAGCTGTCGCCGATGTCCACTTTGCCCGGGTTGTCCTGTCCGACCGTTGAACTGATGTCGTCGAATGACTCCTGGAAGTTATGGGTATATGACAGGCTGCCGAACAGCACGGCCGGGTCGTAGGTCTTGACCAGGGAAATGCCTGGCGTGATCGACCAGACGCCGTTACCGGTCGGCAGAGTGTCAGGTACGAACAGGTTGGAGTTGGCGTCCACCTGGCGCAGCTTGATGCCGAACGGGTCCTTGCCGGTAGGAGCCTTGACGCGCAAGGTGACCACCGCATCGGGCGTGTTGACCGACTCGTCGAGGAATTTGTAGGCGATACCGAAGTTGACGTCACCGATTTCCGGATCGCGGGTTACGGTTTCTTCGGTTGTCACACCGGCGGAGCCACCATTGCCTCCGCCCGACTGGTAAGTGGATTCGCGGTAGATCACCGGCACGTTCAGGTCGAATTGCCAGCGGTTGTCGAAGTTGTAGCGACCGGTCAGGTCGAGTGTCCAGGTATCGGCCTTGATCCGGTCAAGGTTGATGTTGCCCAGAAAGATAGAATCCAGTGCGAGGAAACCGTTAAGGATCAACTGGCGAGTGTCGTACCGCGAATAGGTCAGCCCGGTTTCCACGCTGAACCTGCCGCCGCCGAAGAATCCGCTGGCCTCGTCATACAGGTTGGAAACGCTTTGTGCCGGTTGGGAATCGTCTGCCAGCGACTGCCCGTAGGAACTGCCGCCCCCGGCTGCGCCTCCCGAAGCCGCAGCAGCACCGGTGCCGACCGCGACTTGCGAGTTGCCTTTCATGTCTGCTGGCGATTTGGCCAGGCGTTTCGGAGGAGGGGCTGCCGGTTGTTCCTCAACCTGGCGGACCCGTTGTTCGAGTACCGCCAGGGCTTTTTGTTGTGCTTCGTATCGTTGCTTCAGCTCCATAAGTTCCTGTTTCAGAAGCTCTACTTCCGCATTCGGTGCTGCTTGCACCATCACCGCCGGGAACAGAGTGCTCAAACATACAACTGCACGCAGTGATACTGATCGATACATGAATCAAGCCGTCCCTTTAATGCCTAATGGTCGAGACTCAGCGTAGTTCAATATCCCAGGGAGCGAAGGGCAGTGAGTTGGTTCAGGTTGCAGTCCAAAGCACCTGCAGTCGGGCCATTGTTATTGAGAACGACGTTGAGCTGAGTGAGGTTGCTGACCATGTTGCTGTTGCCCAGCAATCGAGTGTTTTGCAGCAGGCCGCCCTGGGCGACTTGCTGGATGGCCGAACCTTGATTGTTGTTGGCCTGAATAGCCATTTGCACGCCGCCATTGCTGGCAGAAACCGCAATGCTGCCAGCGGCGCTGCTGCCGGTGATGGTATGGCCGGCCATCAGTGCCTGCCCTTGGGCCGGTACCAAAGCCGGCGCATGGCTGGCTTCTTTCACATCAATGGCGATGTTGTTGTAAGCGCTGTTGCCGTCACCTGCGGCGCGCACACTCTGGTTGATACCCTGAGTGCTGTTGAGTCCTGCACCTCCAATCACACTGCCGGTGCCTTGTTCGGCAGGTCCACCGTTACCGCTTTGGCTATAGGTTGAAACGTAGAACTCGGGTTTTACCGTTGCGGCCTGTATCTGCATTGAGGTGGTTGCCCCGATCAGATCGCCACTGGCATTGCGCCAGGTACTGCTCATGACCACACCGAAGCTGATGATCCTGCCCGGCATCACATATCGACCACGCAGCTCGGCCAGCTCCTGATCTTTTATCTCGATGGGTTTGAATCCATTGGCAAAACCTGAGGTGCTGGCTACCAGACACGCAGCCGCCACCCAATAAGAGGTTTTCATGTGCTGCTCCCGGAGCGTCCTGCTCCAAATCTTCTTGTTGGCGATTAAAAGAAGTCGCTCTGTATGAAACCAAAATCCATCAATTCAGCATCTTTGACCGGGTTGAAGTTATCCAGCTTGTTCTTGGCTGTCAGGGGTTCCGGTGGGCTGCGCAGTACATTTGTTTTTTCGTAACCGGCACCCACAATAGCGAAGACAATACCGTTCCAACCTTTGACAAAGTCATCATGGGAGTAGCGTTTTTGACCGAGTACCGGGTCGGCGATGTAGACCCAGTTTTTGTCAGCACGCTGCAACACCACGAAGTGCTTGTAACCGCGAACTTCCGTCAGTACCACCACCGGGATTGTTACTGCGTCGAGCTTTTCCGGCGGGATCTTGTAGCCCCGGGCGCGCATGCCGATGCTTTCTATGTAGCGCTTCATGTCGAGCATGGAAAAACCCTGGGTACGAACCAGGTCCTGGTCTGCATTGACCAGCATGCCTTTGATGACGTGCTCTTCATCGACGTCGAGCCAATAGGCCTGGCGCAAGATCGTTGCCAGCGCGGCGGCGCCGCAGCTGAAATCGGTCTTCTGTTCGACAATGTTGCTGAATTTGCGCTCACGCAAACTCTGCACCTGTTTGTAGATGAGTGTTCCGCCAGGCAGGGCGGCCACTGACATCTGTGCGGCCTCGGTCAGGCCAGACAGGCAGAGAAGGGCGATAAGGGCAGTCTTACGCATGGTCGATACGCCTTGGGACTGAGGAAAAAAGCCCCGTTGCCGGGGCTTTCAGTGCTATCGCGATTACAGGCAGGCTCTGCAGCCGGCAGCGATGGACAGCGAGTTGCTTTGTTGGTTGCCAACACCGGCAGCGTTGTTGAACCCTGCGTTGCCGGAGAAGTTGTTGCCTACGTTGCTGACACTGGCATTGTTGGTGACAGGGTTTTTCCAGCCGTCTGGAGTCATCACTTGTTGAGTGGTTACGCCAGCCAGACCGAATACACCTACGGCTACGAAGTCGGAAGTGGTGTCGCCGTTGCCGCCGTGGCCACCACCGTGGCCGCCGCCATGACGTGGGCCACCGTGGCCGCCGCCGTTGCCTTCGGTTTTTGCCTTGCCGACTGCGACGAACTTCCCGGCAGCGTTGAAGGTCCCGGTGAGCGTGTCGGTGGAGTAGACCTGATCAGCATTGTTGGTAACGCTCAAGCCGGTGGAGCTTTGGTTGGCCGCTGCAGCAGCTTGTGCGACACGGCCGCCCGATACGGCAATTGCCAGGTTGTTTTTCTGTTGGTTGAAGTTGCCGGCAGCGTTGTTCACACCCATGTTGCCGGAACCACCATTACCCACGTTGTCGAGGGTTGCGCGAGCAGTGCTGGAGTAGTTGGATACGGTGTTGCCGCCGTTCACTTGAGTAGCGCTGGAAGCGGCGACTGCGGTGCCGAAGATGAAGCTTTCGTCAGCCGTAGCCAGTGCAGCGGCGTTGTCTTGTTGGTTGCCGTCACCACCAGCGTTGTTGAGGCCCACATTGCCGTTGGAGCCATTAGCCGAGTTTTCGACAGTGGCACGGTTGGTGGTGCCCTGGTTCAGTACTTCGTTGCCGCTGCTGCTTTGCTGATCCATGACGGTGGCCCCGGCACCGGCGGTGATCTGCAGAATTTGTTCCAGAGACGGGCCTCTAGGTCCGTTGTTGCCGTGCCCGTTGCCGTGACCATTGCCATGACCGTGATCATCACGACCGCCTGCTTGTGCTGCGATTGCCATCACTGCTGCGAGAGCGAAAACCAGTGGTTTTAAGGCCATTGTAGGTTTCATGGTGTTTCTCCGTGCTTATTAGTTGGTTAAGTGTTGGTACTTTCTAATCGCACTGCGTTTGGGTCAGTCAGCGACCCGGATGCTCAGGGTGTTAGCCATTCGGTTTCCCACCCCGGCACTCTGGTTCACCTGAATCACCCCTCGGCTGCCGGTGAAAGCCTGGTCGCTTGTCACGACCTGGCGACTGCCGGTTGGGGTGCCAGTTGCTCCTGAGCCTGGTAGCAACGCCACGTTCTGTTGCGAAAGGGCGCTATCGTCAATCGCCTGCGGAGCAGCACTGATGCTGATGCGCATGACGTTGGCCATCTGGTTGTTGGCCCCGGCGCTCTGGTTGACGCCCAGTACACCGTTGCCATTGCTGAAAGAAGTGCCGCCGATGGTGGCCGTCGCGTTCATTGACGGATTGGCGGGCGTATTGAGTCTTTGGTTGACAATGGTGGTCGCACCGGCTTCTGTGCCAATGGCGATCGCTCGAACGTTGGTCTGTTGCTGTTGGTCACCAGCGGCCTGGTTGACGTTGAAGTTGCCCCTGTATTGCGTGCCGGAATCCTGGATGTCCGCGTTGTTGATGGCCTTCACGCCGGAATCAGCCATGACGCTGGCGCAGCCGAACAAAGCGAGGAAAAACAGGGAGCGATTCATGTCATTGACCTCCAGCCAGTCTGCCCAGTGGGGCGAGGCCGGAACTCATGGCGCGGTTGATGGTTCCCGAAATCGCATTGCCGCTGCCGCCCTGATGGCCGGCACCCATGCCGGGCATGCCGTTGGGGTTGGTGACAGTGTTGAGACCCTGCATGCCGCCCATGGCCTGGTTGTTGGCGCCACGGAAAGAGGTGCCGCTGGCGACGTTGGCGAAATCGCCATCGCTCAGTTCACCAGTGATGCGTGCCGAGGGGTTGGTATTGACGGTAACCGGATTCGGATCCTTGCCCTGATTGCGGCCGATGTGCACCGGCTGGACAGTCCGTTGAAGAACGATAACGCCATCGCCTTCAGCCTGGACATTGAAACTGAGCACCGAGCTGGCGGCGCTTGCGATCAGCAGGAGGCAGGTCAAGCCTTTCGTGTAAGTCCCCACGGTACAATTCCTTCTTTTTGTGGGCTGGCCCTGGTCAGCGTTGTGAAGGAGAGAGCGAAAGCTATGCCTGTTTTGAATTTGTGTTTGGATTCAATAGTTTGTGGATTTTGTCCGGGCGCACGGCAACGACGCTGTTTCAACCATGAGACAGCTCGTCGTGCTTACGCCGGGCCAAAGTGCTTGCGATGCTCTAGAACAGTACTTTGCGCGAAGGTGTATCAACGCTTTAACAAATGCGTTGGCAACGAGGGAAGAGTGTTGAGATAGGCCTTCTGCGGGTACAAGGGTGTTTCAGGAGCGGACACTTTTTCCCCAGAAAAGGGCAAAGGATGGGTAAATACCCCCAGAATCAGGGGCTAGGGCCAATCAATTTCGCAACCGCATCAAACGCCTGGGCGCGTCGCTCAGCCCAGTTGCCGCATAGGACTTTCACCGGTTTCCCATGCTGTTCAAGCCACGCCCGGATGTCGTTGAAAAAAACCTGGCGTTCTTTCAACTCAGGCTGGCAGCGCTGACCATCGTCGGTCCACTCAACGTTGTCCGGTGACAACAACAAGTGCAGGTCATATCGCCGGGCCAGGAGTGCCTGCTCGATCCAGCCTGGACAGTCACCAAAGAGCGTGCGACTCCAGAGGATATTGCTGAGCAAATGGGTGTCGAGGATGAGCAGTTGCGGTAGCAAGGTGCGAGCCTCGTCTTCCCATTGCAACTGGCCGCGGGCGATGGTCGGGATGTCTGCCAGACAGGTATCTCGCGGGTTCTCTTCAATGAATCGGCGCACGTATTCACCAACCAGCACCCCGCCGAAATGCGCTTGCAGCTCGCCCGACAGCCAGCTCTTGCCGCTCGACTCGGGACCTGTGAGTACCAGTACTTTCATGTGCGTAACGCCGGGGCCGCGCGCCATTCACGCCAACCTTGCACGGCCAGCAGCAAAAACAGACCGTACAGTGCGGCCGTCAAGTACATGCCTTTGTAAATGAATAGCCCGACGAAAATCACGTCCACTGCGATCCAGAGCGGCCAGCACTGGACGCGCTTTTGCGCCATCCACACTTGCGCCACCAGGCTGAAACCCGTGAGGGCCGCATCGAGCCAGGGTTGGGCGGCATCCGTCCAGTGCGCCATCGCGGCGCCCAGCAGCAGGCTGCCGATGGCACCGAGGATCAATCCGAGGGTCACTGATTGCGTGTCCAGCCGGCTCACTTCACGGCCATGGCTGGCATCGCCCGCACGTGTCCACTGCCACCAGCCATACAATTGCAACGCGGCATAGATCACTTGCAGCAACATGTCCGAATACAGCTTCACCTCGAAGAAGATCCAGCTATAGATAAGTACCATGACCAGGCCGATCGGCCAGCACCAGGGGTTCTGCTTGACCGTCAACCAGACGGCAATCACACCGAGGGTGGCGGCAAACAGTTCAAGCCCGGACATGTCGGTTCCTTGGAGAAAATCGAAGAGGGGCGGATTGTAACCGCAGGCAGCGGATTTTGGTTTGCAGATCAACAGAACGCAGACTTCGGCAAGCCTTTAGCCGCTGCCCAAGCCTGCGTTCTTTTAAGGCTTATACCCTGAACTGCTTCAGCAGCCCGTTCAACTGCTCACTCAAGCCCCTGAGCCGCACGCTGGCGGCACTGGATTGCTCCGCCGCCAGTGCAGTGGAATGGGATAACCCGGCTGCTTGCGTAACGTTCTGATTGATGTCCTCGACCACATGCGCCTGCTGCAAGGTCGCGCTGGCAATCGAGGCATTCAATCCGTTCAGATTGCGCAATGCCTGGCCGATGGCATTAAGGCTCGCGCCGGCGAGGCCAGCCTGTTCAATCGTCAGTTGCGACGCACGGCTGCTGTCGCCGATGACCTTGACCGCCGCTTCGGAATGACTTTGCAGGCGTTCGATCATCGACTGGATCTCCGCCGTGGACTTCTGTGTACGCTGGGCCAGCAGTCGAACCTCATCGGCCACCACGGCAAATCCGCGACCTTGCTCGCCGGCACGGGCAGCCTCGATGGCCGCGTTCAAGGCCAGCAGATTGGTCTGCTCGGCGATGGAGCGGATCACCTCCAGCACGCTGCCGATCTGCGTGCTTTCGGCGGCCAGGGTACGAATGACTTCCACGGCCTGATCGATGGTCGAAGACAGCGTATCGATCTGTTGCAGGCTGCCGTCGATGTTGATCTGGCCTTGTTGAGCCTGGGCTTCGGCGTCGCGCATTTCACTGGCGGCATGTTCGGCGTTTTTGGCCACATCCTGCACGCCATAGGTGACTTGGTTGATCGCCGTGGCCACCAGTTCCATTTGCTGCGACTGTTGCTGGCTGCGTTGCTGGGCCTGAGTGGCGTCGTTGCCCAGTTCGCTGGACGACTGGCCCAAGGCACTGGCAGATGCCTGCAACTCGCCGATCACCAGGCGCAGTTTGGCGGTGAAAGCATTGAAGTGCCGCGCCAGTTGCGTGACTTCATCCTGGCCATGGGTGTCGAGGCTGCGGGTCAGATCACTTTCACCGCTGGCAATGTTGGCCATTGCGTTCACGGTTTCCTGGAGCGGACGCACGATGCTGCGGGCAATCAGGATCACCAGCGCAACCATGATCAGCGCAATGGTCACCCCAATGATCGTTGCTTTCCATACTTGCCCGTAAAACTCGGCCTGCATGTCATCAATGTACACCCCCGAGCCGAGCACCCAGCCCCAGGGCTCGAACAGTTTGACGTAGGAGGTTTTCTCGACCGGCGCGCTGGCCCCCGGTTTCGGCCAGCGGTAATTGATGATCCCGGCGCCTTTGCTCTTGGCCACGGCGACCATTTCGTTGAACACGGCAAAACCGTCGGGATCGCGGATCGCCGAAAGGTTCTGGCCGTCGAGCTTCGGGTTGGCCGGGTGCATGATCATCACCGGCGTCAGATCGTTGATCCAGAAGTAGTCATTCTGGTCATAGCGCAGGCCGCGTACGGCGGTCAGCGCCTGTTTCTGGGCGTCTTCACGGCTCAGCGTGCCGGTGGTCTCCAGGCCATGGTAATAACTCAAGATACCGCTGGCCGTCTGCACCACATGCTGGGTTTTTTGAGCCTTGGCGTCATACAGGTCATCGTGAATCTGCTTGAGCATCAAAACGCCCAAGGCCAGCAGCATCATGACGGCCACGATCAAGATGAGCCACAACCGACGGCTGATCGACATATTGCGCAAGCTGTTCATAACGCGGTGCTCCGGTTTCTTGTTTTTGTAAAGTGATCGCCAGCATCCTGCCAGGTCCGATAACGCGGCAGCGCTTTTCAGACTTGTCTGTTAGGATTTCGGCCCGGCGCGCAAAAACCTGAATCCAAATTGATTTTCCACGCGATTTTCAGGGGCCAGGGGGGACTTTGCGCACGCGGACTTCAACGACGCTGATCGCAGTGAACGCTTGGTATTAATGACGGGGCATGCGCAGATGCATAGCCTTTTGGGGGATCGATGGACCTTTGGACTGCCTTTCAGGCTTTGATTCTTGGCGTTGTAGAAGGACTGACGGAGTTTTTGCCCATTTCCAGTACCGGGCACCAGATCATTGTTGCGGACTTGCTCGAGTTCGGTGGTGAACGCGCCATGGCGTTCAACATCATCATCCAGCTCGGGGCGATCCTGGCGGTGGTCTGGGAGTTTCGCCGCAAGATTTTCGACGTGGTCATTGGATTGCCAACCCAGCCGAGTGCGCGACGTTTCACCGCGAACCTGCTGATTGCCTTCCTGCCGGCCGTGGTTCTGGGGGTGATCTTCGCTGACTTGATTCACCATTACCTGTTCAACCCGATCACCGTGGCCGCAGCCCTGGTCGTGGGTGGCGTGATCATGCTGTGGGCCGAAAAGCGTCAGCATGAAGTGCATGCCGAAACCGTCGATGACATCACCTGGAAAGATGCGCTCAAGGTGGGTTTCGCCCAGTGCCTGGCGATGATTCCCGGCACTTCGCGCTCCGGCTCGACGATCATCGGTGGACTGCTGTTCGGCCTGTCGCGCAAGACCGCTACCGAGTTCTCGTTCTTCCTGGCCATGCCGACCATGGTCGGTGCCGCGGTGTACTCGGGCTACAAGTACCGCGACCTGTTCGTGCCGGCAGACTTCCCGGTGTTCGCGATAGGTTTCGTCACCGCTTTCATCTTTGCGATGATCGCCGTACGTGGCTTGCTCAAATTCATCGCCAGCCATAGTTATGCGGCGTTCGCCTGGTATCGCATTGCCTTCGGCCTGCTGATCCTGGCCACCTGGCAGTTCGGCTGGGTCGATTGGACAGCGGCCCAGCCATGAGTGATTCCAGCGCACGCAACAACCCCGGTCGGCAATCCGGGGGAGGGGTGCAAAACCTTCGCCTGAAGTGGCTGGTGTTTGCGATCCTGTGTGCGCTGCCTCTGTTCGGTTCGATGTCGTTATGGCTGTATGGGGTGTCGACGATTCCCCTGGCGGCCTATGGCATCGTCAGTGTGCTGGCGTTTTTGCTGTATTGGAGCGACAAGCGCAAGGCCCGCGCCGATCAGTGGCGAACCCCGGAAAACGTGCTGCATGCGCTGGAGTTCGCCGGTGGCTGGCCGGGCGCCTTGTTGGCTCAACAGGCGTTTCGGCACAAGACGCGCAAGGTTTCGTTCCAAGTGGTGTTCTGGTTGATCGTGCTGATGCACCAGGTGTTCTGGATCGACCACTTGTTCCTCGGCGCACACCTGTTCGCGCTGTTCTAAAGCAGTAAGCCGACCTGGCTGCGCTTGGGCAATTTGCTGACGACCAGTTGATGGGAGCGCCTTAGCAGCGCCTGCAATTCCTCGCCGCCCAGCGGATAGGGCGTGGCCATGATGATCCACTGGGCGCGTGCCAGATAAGGCGCCGGATGAATTCCCGGGCGATCGCAATGACCGAGAAACAAATCCTTGTCGACCTTGAACGCCAGTGACGCACCGCGCAGGCCCTGCAGGGCGAACATCTTGTTTGCGGCAATCGAAAACACCCGTACGCCGCCCCATTTGTAGTCTTCCCGTGCACCCGGCAGTGCGAGGCAGAATGCTGCGACCTCGTCTTCGCTCATGCGCCCAGCCTTCATATCAAGCGATCTCCGCAGGCATTGAATGTTTCGATCAAATGGTCAAGCCAGGCGCGAACCGCCGGCATCACCCCACGTCGATGAGGGTAGACGGCTTGCAGCCAGCCTCCCGGCAAGGACCACTCGGGCAGCAACTGCACCAGAGAGCCGTTTGCCAGTTCCTGCTCGCAGTACATCATCGGCAACGTGGTAAAGCCCTGGCCGGCGAGGGCGCAGGTCTTGCGCACGATGAAGTCATCAATGCCCAGTCGTGCTTCAAGGGACAGCTCGTAACTTTTGCCCTGACGATCAACCAGACGAATGTGCACCATTCGATCGGGTTCAAGTGCACCCAGCACTGGCAGGCTTTTCAGGTCATCGGGATGACTGATGTCATGTCCCTTGAGGAACGCGGGGTTGGCCACCATCAGCATTTGCGCCTGACGCAGTCGGCGTGTAACCAATAGCGGGTCTTCGTCGCCGGGCTCGCGTACACGTAAAGCGACGTCCACGCCTTCGGTCACCAGATCGACGCGGCGATTGACCAGCATCACTTCCAATTGCACCTGGGGAAATTTTTCGAGGAAATTGCTGATCACACCCGGCAACATTTCATGGGCCAATCCGACCGGCGAAGACACCCGTAAACGACCGCGTGGTTCGCTGGACATGCTGGCCACAGCCTCATCAGCCATTTCCGCTTCGAGCAGCATTGCCTGGCAGTGTCGCAGGTAGCGTTCACCTACAGCCGTCAGCTTGAGCTGGCGGGTGGTGCGTTGCAGCAGACGTGCGCCGAGACGCTCTTCCAGTTCGGCAATGCGCCGCGACAAGCGCGATTTGGGAATCCCCAGCGAGCGCCCGGCCGCTGCGAAGCCGCCAGCCTCGACAACTTTGGCGAAGTAATAAAGGTCATTGAGGTCTTGCATGCGTGTGTGCTCGATTGTTCTATCAGTGAGACAAACTATCGCATTGTTGCATGCTAATCAGCTATTGGTTTCGTCTGTAGGATTGTTTCCATCAGATCGCCCTTGTGGGCGATCCTCACCTGGAGATCCCACATGAAACTGCTGCATATCGATTCGAGCATTCTTGGTGACAACTCGGCTTCCCGTCAGCTGAGCGGTGAAGTGGTCAAAGCCTGGCAAGTTGCCGAGCCATCCGCTGTGGTGACCTATCGTGATCTGGCCGCTGATGCCATCAGCCACTTTTCCGCGACGACGCTGGTTGCTGCCGGGACCAGCGCTGAACTGCGCAATGCCGCACAACAGCACGAAGCCGAACTGAGCGCCCAAACCCTCGCTGAATTTCTCGCTGCCGACGCAGTAGTGATTGCCGCGCCGATGTACAACTTCACCATTCCAACCCAGCTCAAGGCCTGGATCGACCGCATCGCCGTGGCCGGTCAGACCTTCCGTTACACCGAAGCCGGTCCTGAAGGCCTGTGCGGTGGCAAGAAAGTGGTGATCGTTTCGACGTCCGGCGGCCTGCACGCAGGTCAGGCGACCGGCGTAGCCCACGAAGAGTACTTGAAAGTGCTGTTCGGTTTCATCGGCATCACCGATATCGAGTTCGTTCGCGCCCACGGCCTCGCCTATGGTGATGAAGTGCGTACCAAAGCCATGAACGACGCCCAGACGCAAATCAGCGAGCAACTGTTCGCCGCTGCGTAAGGCTTGCGTAAAGCAGCAAACCGTTCAGGTAAAGCCCCAAAAAACTCTGTATTCTGGATACGCAAGTACCAGGTGCGGAGTTTTTTGTTTCTGGTCGTTACAGGTTGTGGCCCAAGATATGCAATCGAGGGTTTACCTCCATGGTCCGGTAACAAGGTGGGCATCCCATGATGCGTCTTTGTGCAACCTTAGTGATATGCCTGTTGAGCAGCCTGAATTCGGTGCACGCCGCCCCCGCGCCACATCCTCACTGGAGCGTCGGTTATCACGAGATGAGTTTTCTCGACCCGCTCGATCTGCAGCCGATGCGCGGCATCGCGTTCTATCCCTCCAGCGAAAAAGAACATTCCAGCAAGCTTGAGGGCTACACGGTCGAAGCCGGCGAAGACACCAGGGTCGCCATGGGCCGCTTCCCGATGCTAATGCTCTCCCACGGCAATACCGGAACCCCGCTGGCGCTGCACGACCTGGCCACGTCGCTGGCTCGCAAAGGGTTTGTGGTGGTGGCGGTGATTCACCCCGGGGACAATTCCAGGGACCACAGCCGACTCGGCACCTTGAGCAACCTGTACGGGCGGCCGATCCAGATCTCCGAAGCCATCACCGCGACGTTGGGCGATCGTATGCTCGCGCCGTTCGTCAATGCCGAGCAGGTGGGCGTTATCGGTTATTCAGCCGGCGGGGAGACCGCGTTGATTCTGTCCGGCGCGACGCCCGATCTCGATCGCCTGCGCCGTTACTGCCAGGAGCGTCCGGATGACCGTGACGCCTGCAATACCCAGGGTGAGTTGATTGTCGACCGTGATGATTTGCAACCGGTGGCTGACCCGCGGGTCCATGCGTTACTGCTGATGGCGCCGCTGAGCCTGAAGTTCGGCCGACACACGTTGGCCGATGTGCATGTGCCGGTGCTGCTCTACAGCGGTGACGGCGACAAATTGGTGGCCTTTGACAAGAACGCCGCAGCGCTGGCGCGCAAACTGCCCATCGCACCGGACTTCAGATTATTGTCCGGGGCAGGGCACTTCGTGTTCATGGCACCTTGCAATGACGAACAGATCGCGATCATGCCGGCACTTTGCACCGATGCTGATGGCGTCGACCGCGAAGACATTCATCGCAATCTGATTGCCGAGGCTGGACGTTTTTTCTCGCGTACCCTGGGCAAGGCAACCCGGGCCGGGATGCAAACCGCCGATCAGTAGCTCAACGCCCCCACAGTTCATTGGGCCATCGAACGCTGCTTGAGCAGCAGCGTCAATCCAAGACCGCTGATCGACAACAGCGCCGCACTGAAGAAAATCCACGAGTACCCCATGTTCAGCGCAATGGCCCCCATCAGCGGGCCGGCAATCGCCAATGCCAGATCGAAAAATACTGCGTAAGCACTCAGTCCCGCGCCACGGCTGGAGTTGGGCACTTGTTTGATCGCCTCGACACCGAGCGCGGGGTAAACCAGCGACAGGCCAAACCCGGTCAACCCGGCACCTATCAAGGCATACCCGGTTGAGGGTGCGAGCCACAGCAGCACCAGGCCGACTGTCTCGATGGTCATGCAGGCAATGGCCGAGCTGAATCCGCCAAACCGGCTGATGCTGGAAATGAACAACAATCGCGCAAGGATAAAGCACACGCCGAACACCGTCAGGCAGTACGCCGCACCGCTCCAGCCGCGGTTCAAGTAGTACAAGGTAATGAAGGTGGTCAGGGTGCCGTAGCCAATGGACGCCAGGCTCAAGCTCGCACCGAACGGTGCAATGCGCCCGAACACCGCCCAGAACGGCAAGCGCTCACCACGCACCACTGGCACCGACGGTTTGTTGCGAATCAACAGTAGCGCCGCCAAGGCCAGTACCGACAGGGCAATGCCCAGGCTGGCGAACCCCAACTGAGCGACCATCACCACCCCCAACGGCGCTCCGATGGCGATCGCACCGTAGGAAGCTATTCCATTCCAGGAAATCGAACGTGCCGTGTGCTCCGCGCCAACCTGGCCCATGCACCAACTGATGGTGCCGACGCCGATCAAGCCTTGGGCGATCCCCAGCAACAAGCGGCCGGCTATCAGGATCGACAAACTTAACAACGGAAACCCTTGCAGCAAGGTCGACAGCAGCGTCAGCACACCGCTCAACACAATCCCTGACAACCCGTAAACGATCGCCCGTTTGGTCCCGACATTATCGGACATGCGTCCGGCCATGGGCCGACTGAGCAGGGTCGCAAGGTACTGCGAACCAATGGTCAGCCCCGCGATTACAGCACTGAACCCCAGTTGTTCATGGACATACCCCGGCAACACTGCAATCGGCAAGCCGATGCAGAGGAAAGCAATGAAGGTGTAGAAAACAATGGAGACGATCTGCAAGGTGATCGCCATGGAACTGTGCGGTGGCTGTTGCTGCGCAGACATGAGGGCTCGTTCGCGGGCGGCGGTGGGAGAGCTGCATGATGGCTGGGGTGCGGGATAAAAGAAAGCTGGCTAACGATTGAATGCTTAAACTCTTCGTCGATTGTGATGCCCACATCGCGGGCAAGCCTTGCTCCTACGGGTTTTGAGGCTGGCCGCGGTTTGGTGCTCAGCGCAAAGCCCTTGTAGGAGCGAGCCTGCGCGCGATGGATTCGGCACCTGAAAATTCCAGCCCTGGTATGCAAAAAGCCCCGTCACAAGGACGTAATGCTGTTCACTTAAGAGATAGAGCGAACAACAAGTAACCTGTGGCGAGGGAGCTTGCTCCCGCTGGACTGCGCAGCAGTCCCATTTTTAGGGTCGCTTCGCGCCCCAGCGGGAGCAAGCTCCCTCGCCACAGATACAGTGTTCGTCCTTAAGTGAAGAGCATTCCGTCACAAAGACAGGGCTTTTCGATTGAAGCGCAGGCTTAGAACACTACGCCCTGGCTACGCAGGTAATCGTCATAGGTACCGCTGAAGTCGGTCACGCCATTCGGGCTCAGCTCGATGATGCGAGTGGCCAGGGAGGATACGAATTCACGGTCGTGGCTGACGAAGATCAACGTGCCTGGATAGTTCTCCAGCGCCAGGTTCAGCGCTTCGATGGATTCCATGTCCAGGTGGTTGGTCGGTTCGTCCATCACCAGTACGTTCGGCTTTTGCAGGATCAGCTTGCCGAACAGCATGCGGCCTTGTTCACCACCGGAGATGACCTTGACCGACTTGAGGATCTCGTCGTTGGAGAACAGCATCCGGCCCAACGTGCCGCGAATGATCTGCTCGCCCTGTGTCCACTGGCCCATCCAGTCGAACAGGCTGACGTCGTCTTCGAAGTCGTGGGCGTGGTCCTGGGCGTAATAGCCCAGCTCCGCGCTTTCGGTCCACTTCACGGAACCGGCGTCCGGGGTCAGCTCGCCCATCAAGGTGCGCAGCAGGGTGGTTTTGCCGATACCGTTCGGGCCGATGATCGCTACGCGCTCGCCAGCTTCAACGGTGAAGCTGAAGTTCTTGAACAGCGTCTTGCCGTCGAAGCCCTTGGACATCTGCTCGATGGTGACAGCCTGGCGGTGCAGTTTCTTGGTCTGTTCAAAGCGAATGAACGGGCTCACGCGGCTCGATGGCTTGACCTCGGCCAGCTGGATCTTGTCGATCTGCTTGGCACGGGAAGTGGCCTGCTTGGCTTTCGAGGCGTTGGCCGAGAAGCGGCTGACGAACGTTTGCAGTTCGGCGATCTGGGCTTTCTTCTTCGCGTTGTCCGACAGCAGTTGCTCGCGGGACTGGGTCGCCGCGGTCATGTACTCGTCATAGTTGCCCGGGAACAGGCGCAGTTCGCCGTAGTCCAGGTCAGCCATGTGGGTGCACACGCTGTTGAGGAAGTGACGGTCGTGGGAAATGATGATCATGGTGCTGTTACGCACGGTGAGAATCGATTCCAGCCAGCGAATGGTGTTGATGTCCAGGTGGTTGGTCGGTTCGTCGAGCAACAGCACTTCCGGATCGGAAAACAGCGCCTGGGCCAGCAATACGCGCAGCTTCCAGCCTGGAGCGACTTCGGACATCGGGCCGAAATGCTGTTCCAGCGGAATGCCCAGGCCCAGCAGCAGCTCACCGGCACGGGACTCGGCGGTATAACCGTCCATTTCGGCAAACTCGGTTTCCAGTTCGGCCACGGCCATGCCGTCTTCTTCGCTCATTTCCGGCAGCGAGTAGATGCGGTCGCGCTCGGCCTTGACCTTCCACAACTCTTCGTGACCCATGATCACGGTGTCGATCACGGTGAATTCTTCGTAGGCGAACTGGTCCTGGCGCAATTTACCCAGGCGCACGTTCGGCTCGAGCATGACCTGACCACCCGAAGGTTCGAGGTCACCGCCAAGAATCTTCATGAAAGTCGACTTGCCGCAGCCGTTGGCGCCGATCAAGCCGTAACGGTTGCCACCGTTGAATTTGACCGAAACGTTTTCGAATAGCGGCTTGGCGCCGAACTGCATCGTGATGTTAGCTGTAGAGATCAAAGGTTTTTCCTGCGAAGCATTCAGAGTAGCCAGGGTGGCGGCTGGACCGCGCTTGACCCGAGTCAAGGTGCGCTGAAACGGGTTTTTTCCGTCATCAACGAGGTGGCGCGTAAAGTTTGGCGGCGATTGTACTGGTCTGGCTCTTTAAACGATAGGGCAATGGAGGCCACACCGTCGTTTTGGCGGTAGCAGTGCGCATTTTCAATGTTATAGGTTAACTATTGGTTACAAAGTGTGGCTAAAATGCCATCTCTCACCGAGGCCGACATACGGCCTGGCTCGAAAACGGGCCAAAAGACGCTGCACAAGCCTCCACACGCCGCTGGCTGGCAAGGGGCGCAGTTTGTTCACTTCTGATGTGTGACGATTTCCGTGAAACTGATCATTGCCGCTGTCTACGTTGTATCCATCGCGTACGTCCATCTGCGCGGTCGCGTGCGCCACAAGTTGGGGCGCCAGTTGAGCGATCACTCGACGTTTCTGGCGCCGATCAATTGCTTTCTTTATCTGTTCTCGAAAGTCCCCAACAAGCCCTACCTGGATCCGGCGGACTTTCCCGACCTGACGCCCCTGCAAACCCATTGGCAGGAAATCCGCGCCGAAGGCCAGAACCTGCTGCGTGCCGGCGAGATCAAGCGTTCCAACCAATACGATGATGTTGGCTTCAACTCGTTTTTCAAGACGGGCTGGAAGCGCTTCTATCTCAAGTGGTACGGCGACAATCACCCGTCGGCGATGAAACTGTGCCCGCGCACTACTGAGTTGGTTCAGAGCATCGGCTCGATCAAGGCCGCGATGTTCGCCGAGTTGCCGCCGGGCTCCAAACTGGTTCGTCACCGTGATCCGTATGCTGGTTCCTATCGTTATCACCTGGGACTGGAAACGCCTAATGATGCTGGTTGCTACATCAACGTCGATGGCGAGAACTATCACTGGCGTGATGGCGAAGCCGTGATGTTTGATGAGACGTTCATTCATTACGCGGAAAACACCACCCAACAGAACCGCATCATTCTGTTCTGCGATATCGAGCGGCCCATGAAGTATCGCTGGGCGGCCGCGTTCAATGGCTGGTTCAGCCGCACGGTGATGTCGGCTGCCGGCGCGCCCAACGAGGCGGGCGACAAGACGGGTGGCATCAATCGCCTGTTCGGCAGGATTTACAAGATTCGTCTGCGCGGCAAGGAATTGAAGAAGCGTAATCGCAAGCTCTATTACTTGCAGAAATGGGCCTTCTTCGGTGGTCTGCTGGCGATTTTTGTCCTGGTCTGAATCTCTTGTCAGTGCTGCTGCTGACGTCATCGCGGGCCTGCCTGCGATGACGCCGGAACATTCACCGCATCACTTGCTGACTTTCTTCCGCGCAGCCGGTTTACTCGCTGATTTGCTCTTGGCTGGCGCCTTGTCGGCGCTCCTGCCCCCAAGACTGCGCTTGAGCAGTTCGGTCAAATCGATGACATCCGCGGTCTTGCGCTCTTCTTCGCCAGTCGCCGTTTCAACGTCTTCGATCTTGCCTTCATGGGCCTTCTTGTCGACCAGGGCCATGATCTTGTCTTCGAATTCATCGCGGTAATCTTCGGGCGTCCATTCTGCGCTCATGTCCTCCACCAGGCGTTTGGCCATGTCGAGTTCACCTTTGGCCAGTTCTGCTTTGGTGACGTCCGGCCCTAACGCCAGCTCGTCAAGGCTGCGGACTTCCGCCGGCCAACGCAGCTTGACCAGTACCAGCGCCGATTCCAGTGGCATCAATGCCGCGAGGTACTGGCGGGTATGCAACACCACGCGTGCCAACGCGACTTTCTTGGTTTTGGTCAACGTCTCGCGCAACAGCGCGTAGACTTTGCCGCCACGTTTATCCGGTGCCAGGTAATAGGGCGTATCGATGTTTTGCAGCGGAATCTGCTCGCCGTCGACAAAGGCGAAAATGTCGATGGTTTGCGTGGATACGGGGTGCGCTGAGCGAATTTCCTCTTCGCTGAGCACCACATAACGACCCTTTTCGTAGGCTACACCTTTGACGATGTGTTCCTTGGTCACCTCCTTGCCGGTGACCTTGTTCACACGCTTGTAACCCACCGGCTCCATGCTGCGGCTGTCGAGCCAGTCGAAGTCCACCCCTTGGGAAGAGGTCGCCGAGACCAGCGCCACGGGGATATGCACCAGTCCGAAACTGATCGCGCCTTTCCAGATTGCCCGTGCCATGGTCGTGTTCTCGCGAGTGATGATCAGGTGACCGTAGGCCTCGAGCAAAAGTTTCAGCGGCCTGCAGCCCGTCTCTCGCGCAAGATCAACTTCGTGTTACACCTTGCCGTTGAGGTTTTGATTAACAAATCCGAACCCGGGGCGTAGCGTGCTATCGAAGACCTTACACGCGCGTGCCCAGAGGCAACCCATGAACAGATGCATCCTCGGCTTCATCCTGTTGGCCTCGAGCAGCATTCTCGGCCCGCTGGCCCAGGCGCAAGTCCCTTCGACTCACGCGCCGTTGCTTTTGGCGCAGAGCCTGCCGAACAGCGGTAACAACAACCCCTACAACAGCCCGATTCGCCGGGCCAATCCCAACAGCATGCAAGGCACGCAACCCAGTGCCCCAGCGATCCGAGGACCGAACACGGTCCCTGTGCCACGTCCGCCAACCCTCGACAACGGTGGCATCGGCAATCGCTACCCGCAGACGCCAGCGGCTCCCGCCAGCTCTCCCAGATTCATACCCAACCCGCCAGCGCGGGGTACTCCCATTCGTTGAACGGCAAAATCTGCATTTCTCCCCGCCATTCTCATGACAAAAGGAATCGTGCATGTTGTGTAAATCTCTTCTGACCGCTCTCTGTGCCAGTGCAATGTTGACCGTTACGCCGCCTGTGCTTGCCGCGTCCGCGCAGGCGATGAAAAGTGAACTGGGCACGCTTGAAGTCACGCCCATCGCCGAGGGGCTGGAGCACCCCTGGTCCGTGGCGTTTCTGCCGGATCGCCAGGGCATGCTGGTAACGGAAAGGCCCGGTAATCTGCGCCTGGTCAACACGCAGGGCAAGGTGTCGGCGCCGATCAGCGGAGTGCCCAAGGTCTGGGCCAAAGGGCAGGGCGGCTTGCTGGATGTGGTGCTGTCACCCGACTTCAAGCAAGACCGCTTGATCTACCTGTCCTACGCCGAGGGTGGTGGTCAGGGTAACAAGGCCGGTACGGCCGTCGGTCGCGGCAGGCTGTCCGAAGACCTGACGAGCCTCAGGGATTTCACGGTGATTTTCCGTCAGGAACCCAAGCTATCCGTCGGCAACCATTTTGGCTCACGGCTGGTATTTGACCGTGATGGTTATCTGTTCATTACCCTCGGGGAAAACAACGACCGGCCGACCGCACAAGACCTCGACAAACTCCAAGGCAAGGTCGTTCGCATATATCCCGACGGCAAGGTACCGGACGACAACCCGTTTGTCGGTCAGTCCGGTGTGCGTCCCGAGATCTGGTCCTACGGGGTGCGCAATCCGCAAGGTGCGGCGCTCAACCCATGGACCGGCACACTGTGGGAAAACGAACACGGGCCTCGGGGCGGGGACGAGATCAACGTGATTGAGCGCGGCAAGAATTACGGTTGGCCATTGGCGACTCACGGCATCAACTATTCCGGGCTGCCCATTCCTGAAGCCCAGGGCAAAACCGCCGAAGGCACCGTCGGGCCACGGCATTTCTGGGAAAAATCTCCCGGGTTGAGCGGCATGGCGTTCTACGACGGCGATCGTTTCAAGGCCTGGCAACACAACGTTTTCATTGGTGCGCTCGTCACGCAGGAACTGATCCGTTTGCAGTTCGACGGCGACAAGGTGGTTCACGAAGAGCGCCTGCTGGGGGAACTGAACAAGCGCATCCGCGATGTGCGGCAGGGGCCGGATGGTTACTTGTATGTGTTGACCGATGAAGAGGACGGCGCGTTGTATAAAGTCGGATTGAAGTAACGCAAAAAGGATCGCAGCCTGCTGCAGCGCCTGTATGAACACGCGCGACCTGGAAGCGCCGCCGCAGGCTGCGATCTTTTCAACGGTTATGCAGGATCACCGCCGCCCTTAACTTGTCCCGACCAAAGCTGCACATCTTCTCGAATTCCCTATGGCTGACCGGCACATGCTGGCAGTCCATGGTTTGTCGATGCTGGCTGTGGTCCACATCGGGATCGTGCAGATAGACGAATTCGTCGTCGCAATCGGTAACGATCACCCAGTGCGGTGATTTGGAGCGAGTCAGGCGATAGCTGCTGATCAGTACCAAAGGCTGACCGCCTTGCTCCAGCAGCCGTGGGAGGTCCAGCTGTCCGCCGATTTCGCACTCGACGTCGCTGGCAAGCAACTGTTCAGTGAACGCTTCGTGCACCAGACGCATTACGTCTTTTTTATGCTCGTTGCGCACGCCGTCGAGAAACAACGGCCCGCTCATGCTCAGTTGCAGACGCACCCGAAACCCGCGGCGCCAGGCCGCCAACGCCAAGCCTTGAGGGCTGCAGCCACCGTGGCCGGAGGTCATGAAAACGGTAGTCGCCTCGCGCCAGATCTGCAGTTCTTCGCGGCGCTGCGGATATTGGTCACGCTGCAGTGCGGCCATGGCCATGATCAGGCAAGCCGGACCGCAGGTGAATTCGGTGGTTTGTGCGTAATAAGGCACTTGAACGTTACGCGACTCGCGATGCTCAAGGATGCGTTTTTGCAGGCGCAGCGCATCGGCATGGTCCTGGTAATAGTCATGAATCACGGCGAAGCGCCGGTAGCCGTTGCGTTCATACAAGGCAATCGCCGCAGGATTGTCGATACGCACCTCCAGCCGCAAATAAGCACAGTCGTGCTCCAGAGCGCAGGCCTCGACGCAATCGAGCAATTTTTTACCCAATCCGTTGCCTCGTGCCTGGGCGGCGATGGCGATCGAATACAGTCGTGCCAGCGACGTACCTCGATGAAATAGCACCACGGCGTAACCCAGCAAATGCTCACCGTGCTGTGCTACCAACAGTTGCCCGTGGGCACGAGTAATCATCCATTGAAAGCTGCGACTGTTGAGCCGATCGGTGGTGAAACACTGCTCTTCCAGTTGCAATAACTGAGGCACGTCTTGCAATACCGCCAAACGAAATATTGTATTCATACGACCGCCGTAAAAGTTGCGTAACGAAACGGGACTTTCAAAAAACATCGTGCTTAATAGGAAAGGTCTTGTTCACCAACGGATCGATCACTATGTCAGCGGTACAAGGTCATTGGCGCGAAGTATCCGAGCAAACTTTGCCGGCGGCAATCACTTCTGAAACTTATTTAAAAGGTTCTTCAAATGAGTCGGGTAGAACTTCCAGCCAGTTGATTATCATCGTCGAACGCAGGGAGGACTGGGCTTCCTACTTTCCCAGCGAGGACATTGTCACGGCCCAGGAATACCTGGAACAAACCCGCGACAACGACCAGGGCAAGCGGGTTCAGGTCATCAACCTGTGCCGCAGCTACAAGTATCTGGGGCACGGGTACTACTGCTCGCTGCTGGCAGAGGCCCGTGGGCACAAGGTCATTCCCTCTGTGCGAACCATCAGTGAACTCACCCGTAAATCCTTGTACGGCCTAGCGTTGGATGACTTGGATAAAACCCTGGAAAAAGCGCTCAGTCATCATGCTTACAGCGATACCGAAGGTTTTACCCTGACACTTTACTTCGGCAAGACCAATATCGAGCCGTTGCAGGATTTGGCGCGGCAATTATTTGAAGTATTTGCCTGCCCGATTTTGTTAGTTGAATTTCGTCGAACTAACGGCTGGCACATCGAAGGCGTTAAGTCGGGCGCACTGCATAAGTTGCGCGAAGATCAGGAAGATCAGTTTGCACAATCCCTGGATAGTTTCAGTCGAAAAATCTGGCGCCAGCCGCGATCCCGGCGATTGGCCCGATACGACCTGGCCATTCTGCATGACCCCCAGGAAGCCTTGCCGCCCTCCAATGCCAAGGCGCTGGATAATTTTGTCAGGGTCGGCCGGACGCTGGGCATCGACGTTGATCTGATCGAGCGCAAGGACTATTCGCGAATTGCCGAATACGACGGCTTGCTGATCCGCGAGACCACCAGCGTCGACAACCACACGTATCGATTCGCCAAGAAGGCCGAAAGTGAAGGGCTGGTAGTGATGGACGACCCGGCGTCGATTCTGCGTTGCACCAACAAGGTGTACCTGACCGATCTGCTCAAGAGTCACCAACTGGGCATGCCCGCTACTGAAATACTCTACAAGGAACGACCGGAAGATTTCGAGCGGGTGGGCGAACGCCTGGGGTTTCCGTTGGTGCTGAAGATCCCCGACGGGTGTTTTTCCCGGGGTGTCATCAAGGTCGAAAGCCAGCAAGCCTTGCTCGAAGCTACCGCTGAATTGTTCGAGCATTCGGTGTTATTGCTGGCGCAGGAGTTTTTCTACACCGAGTACGACTGGCGCATCGGCGTGCTGAACCGCAAGCCGATCTTTGCCTGCCAGTACTTCATGTCCAAGGGCCATTGGCAAATCTACAACCACAAGGCCAAAGGCCAGGATATCAACGGTGAGTGCCGAACCCTGGCCGTCCACGAAGCGCCGCGAGCGGTGGTGGAGCTGGCAGTGAAGACCGCCAACCTGATCGGCGATGGTCTGTACGGCGTTGACCTCAAGCAGTCGGGGGACAAAGTGGTGGTGATCGAGGTCAACGACAACCCGAACATGGACGCGGGTATCGAAGACGCGTACTTGCAAGACGACCTGTATTCACTGGTGCTGGAAGAGTTCGTGCGACGCCTGGAACTGAAACGTCGCGGCCAGGCCTGGTGATCAGCCGATGATCAAGGGCTTTGAATTGACCCACGGCGCTCTGCACGCCGTCGATCGGCTGGATGCCCCGGTCGTGCTGTTCAGCAATCCCGATGTGGCCGAGCGCGACCTGTTGCACAGCCATTTCAAACTCGATGAACACGCCTTGGCGTCGGCACTCGACCCTGACGAGGTGTCGCGCATCGAGTTTCACCCCGACAACCTGTTCCTGATCTGGAAACGCCCGGAAAACTACTCCGGCTCGCAGAGCCTGGCGTTTGAAGTGTCATCCTGTGGCTTGCTGTTTTGCCCGGACCGCTTGCTGGTGATCGCCACCGATGACGCGCCGCTGAGCGGGTTGGGCAAGCGTCAGGCGCTGAACACGCCGATGGATGTGTTGCTCGATCTGCTCTTCAACAACATCCATCACTACTTGGGTCACCTCAAGGTGATCAAATTGGTTGCCCGGGAGCTGCAGCAGAAATTCAATGCGTCGATGCAGAATCAGCACCTGATCCAGATGTTCAACCTCAGCGAAAGCCTGATCTATTACATCAATGCCATCCACAGCAACGGCGCGGTCCTCACCCGACTGCGCAACCACGCAGAAAAGCAACACTTCAATGCCCATGCCATCAGCCTGATCGACGACCTGATCATAGAAAACAACCAGTGCTACAAGCAGGCGGAAATCTACTCGACGGTGTTCTCCGGGCTGATCGACGCGCGGGGCAATCTGATGAACAACAGCATGAACAACCTGTTGCGCAAACTGACGTTGATCAATGTGGTGTTTTTGCCGCTGAACCTGATCGCAAGCATCGGCGGAATGTCCGAATTCAGCATGATGACGGCAGGCACGCCGTGGTGGATTTCTTATCCGTTGTTCTTGAGCGCGATGCTGCTGGGGGCAGGGGTGATGGTGCTGGGGCTCAAGCGCTTGGCGAAATGAATCGGGTGATGTTCACCAGGCCTGTGGGCGCGAGCCTGCTCGCGATAGCCGCTTCCAAATCGCCAAAATGTCCGGATCAGAGCTGTTGAGCCGCATCCATGCGGTCGAGCGCGCCGCGTTTGGCGACGCGTTGGCATGATGTGCAAGGATTATTCGGCAACGGCTTTTTCGACTTTAGTCGACGCCGACCAGATCCTGTAACGTACCTCTACATCCTCAGGTACATAGAGCACGATCGGCAGTTTGCTGTTGTAGCGCAGCATGAAACCGTCACCCACCACGGGCACGAAATCCTGTTTGCGCTTGCCGTCCGGGCAGGCCATCAGGGTGCTCATCGGGCCGATGACTTTTTCCAGTCGGTAAAACGGATAACCCCAGCCTTCGAGGTTTTTTTCCTCAAGCATGCCGCCCAGGCGTTGGCGGTTGCAGTCGACGGTAAGGGTCTTGCCAGCGAGTATTTCGACCTGGAAATCGTCTTCCCGGGTTTGCGGTGCCAAGTGAATGACCTGGCGGCTGAAGCCGTCCTCGGCTTTTGGAAATGGCGCGGTTTTTTCCAGCGTTGCCCCGTGGATGACGCCCGACAGTGCAGCCGCGATAACGCCGATGGATGTGCGAAAAAATAAAGGACTCATGGTGCCTCCTTGCAGGTAAACAGAAGCGAACGATCGCCTGCGCGCATTCTCCCTTCCACGGGCACCCGATGCAAACTCACGCTGTGTGCAATTTGCAGGGCTATCTGAGGCCGATAGTGCAATTTGCATGACGGTTGTTACAGGTTGTTAACCTAAACCTCTGATTTACCGATGAGCTGCATAGCTGAATTCAAGGCATGTTTTATGCTGTAGATGTTCTTAAGCTGACCGGGATCGCACACGAGTCAGCCATCGATAACCGTTGGCAGTCTCACAAAGGAGAGGGTCGCCATGTTTCTTTCTGCCTTGGAACTTCGCAACATCATTGAAAGCAGTTTCCTGCCGAAACGCTGCCAATGTTCGCTCTCTCCGGACCTCAAGATGACCGTCAAGGTCTTCGCGGAGGATGGCACTGATACCCTCGATCTATTGAGAACGGATATCGATGCCCAGCATCTGAACAGCTGCAGGGAAATCCATGAGTTGATTGCGGGGCTGCGCTCAGACCTTTACCACCATCACGGGGAAAACGAGCACCGTGAGGTACTGGGCAAAGCGCTGTAGCCCAACGTTTGAATCTGCCGTGCGCTGCGGGCCTGGATCAAAATACCAGGCCCAGCGCCAGATCGAACGCATAAATGCAACTTGTGCGATCAGTCAGTTTTGATAACTGCAAGCGTCCGACAGTTTTCGGTAGGCGAGTTCCGCGGGTTTGCCCGACTGCTTATCGATATACGTCATCGTTGCCGTGATCACTTCACAATCCATCGTCGTGGGTTCGGTCAGGGCAATCACTTTGCCAATGTGCAGGGGCATTCCGTAATGATACGAGGGTATCGCGTCGGCGACGGTGGTGTCCGCTACGGTAAAACCTGAAAAGCTGGCACAGACAAGAGCTGAAGAAACGAGCAAAACGCGCGAGTTCATGGGGCAATCTCCAGTGCAGACGGAAGTCAGCTCGACGGATCGTCGAACCTGCCGCACTGGGCGTCAGAGAACTCTGAGGGCGTGCGGTCCAGTAAGTGTTGGACTGCACGATTAAGCATTGGTTAATTCTCCTGAACGCCACCTGTCGCTTTGCCACTACCGTTCGGCGGACGACCACACCATCAGGTGCGTTATGCCAGTTGTTTTCGATAGGGCAGGTCCGGCCCGGTTTTGCCGCAAGTCAGTGCCGCTGCCTGAACCGCAAACCGCATCATCGCTTCGATCTGCTCGCGGCTGAGCTCACGCAATCCCTCGATTGAATCCAGTTGTTGCTCAGTCAACCAGGCAATCAACGCCGCCTGAAAAGTATCGCCAGCGCCCACGGTATCTGCGATTTTGACCGCGCAGGCCGGCACCGACCACGAACCATGGACCCGGCTGAACACCGTCGCGCCTTCGCCACCGCGCGTCAGGAACACCAACTGGCAACGGTGCTGCAACCAGCCCTCGATGACCCGCGCAGGGTCCTGTTCGGGATACAACAGGCGCAAATCCTCATCGCTGACCTTGATCAGATCGGCATGTTCGACCAGCGTGGCCACGCGCGAACGCCACAACTCGATATCTGGCTCGGGGTTGAGGCGCACGTTCGGATCGAGGCTGATCAGGCGTTTACCGCTTTCCCGTCGCACCAACGCCAGCAGCGTGTCGGCAATCGGTTGCACCACCAGCGAAAACGAGCCGATGTGCAAGCCGCGTACGTCAGGCCCAAGTTCCGGCAGATGCTCAACTTTCAATTGCCGATCGGCACAACCTTCGCCACGGAAGCTGTAATGTGGCGAACCATCAGCACCCACCGCAACCATCGCCAGCGTGGTTGGTGCGGCGAAATCCCGTAGATAGCCGGTTTGTACCCCTTCGTCCTGCAGCACTTGCAACAGTCGTCGGCCAAGGTAATCGGTGGACAACCCGGCAAACAGCGCCACGTTCACACCCAATCGGCGCAAACCCACCGCAACATTGAACGGCGAACCGCCGGCAATCGCCTTGAAATTCACTTTTGAAGCCAGGCCACTGGCATCGTTTTCACTGAAAAAATCAAACAGCGCTTCGCCACACACCAGATACATAATTGTTCACTCTTCAAAGGGTTGCGACATGCTGTTGATAGCGTTCGTAGGCTTGCTGCGAAGCCACGACGTTTTGTGCAATGGGCAAGGTTTCACTCGCCGGGTCGAGCGTCACGCAGCGCTCGCACAGATCCGCCAGGCTCTCTTCTCGGCCGCTTTCCCGGGACTTGCACCAGGCCGCCTGAATCGCCGCCCCAAGGGCCGCGGCTTCGCTTTGTTCAGTGCAGACCACCGCAGTGTTCATGATGTCCGCGACTACCTGGCGCCATACCGTACTTTTCGAGCCGCCGCCGATCAGGCAAATGCTGCGGCTTTGTAAGCCATTTTGGCGCAGCAGGTCCACACCGAAACGCAATCCGAAGGTCGTGCCTTCAACCACTGCACGGCACAGATTGGCCTGGGTCAGGTTGGTCATGGTCAAGCCGCGCACGCTGCCGGTAGCGTGGGGCAGGGCGGGTACGCGTTCACCATTGAAAAACGGCAGCACACAAACGCCTTCGGCACCGATCGGTGCCTGGGCCGCGAGTGCATTGAAGCGATCGATATCCAGCTCGAATAACTCACGGAACACCCCGGTGGCATTGGTCAGGTTCATGGTGCAAATCAAGGGCAACCAGCCACCGCTCGAAGAACAGAATGTGGCGACTCCAGCGTCCGGGCTGACGATCGGTTGATCGGCATAGGCGTACACCGTGCCGGATGAGCCGAGACTCATGGTGATGGCGCCTGGCCGAATATTGCCGGTGCCGATGGCGCCCATCATGTTGTCGCCACCGCCGCTGGAAACAAGGGCTTGCGGATTGATACCCAATCGTCCAGCGATCGCCGGCAGGATCGTACCGACCGCTGCGTGCGCGTCGATCAGCTCCGGCAATGCCGCTTGCAGGCGCCCGCTCGGATCGATGTCGCGCAGCAATTGTAAATCCCACTGGCGAGTGCGCACGTTGAAATAGCCCGTGCCGGAAGCATCGCCGTACTCGCTGCAACTGCGGCCGGTGAGCCAGAAATTCAGGTAATCATGGGGCAACAGAATGCGGGCGATTCGGGCAAATACCGCCGGGTGCTGTTCTTTGGTCCAGAGCAGCTTAGAGACTGTGTAACCCGGTGCGATGACCACGCCAAGGCGCTCCAGCGAACCTTTTTCACCGCCCAGGCGTTCGAGAAGGCGATCGTTCTCGGCGCTGGTTTCGGTGTCGCACCAGAGTTTGGCAGGGCGCAGGACCTGGCCCTGATCATCGAGCAGGACGAGGCCGTGTTGTTGTCCGGACACACCGATGCCGAGGATCGATTGGCCATCGACACCGGCCGCCAGCAATGCGTGGCGAGTGGCGCTGGCGAAAGCATCCAGCCACTGAGCGGGGTCCTGCTCGCGACGGCCGTTGGCGCCGCTGATCATGGTGTGGGCAGCGGCGCCCTGGCCAATCACGGCACCACTGACCGCATCGAGGATAATGGCTTTGGTGCCTTGGGTGCCGCAGTCGATGCCGAGGAATAATTGTTGGTCTGCCATGGTGGGTCCTTGGTGTATGAAGATCGTTCCCATGCTCTGCGTGGGAACGCCTCAATGGACGCTCCGCGTCTGCTTCTGGATGGGGACGCAGAGCGTCCCGGGCTGCATTCCCACGCAGAGCGTGGAAACGATCAGAAATCACTGTGGGTGCGGCGGTGCGACGATTCGACTTGCCCGCGATGACGGCAGCAGATTCACCGCATGCTTACGCCAGAACCCGCTCCAGCGTGCGCGTCACACCCACCTCGCGCAAACTGTTGCAACACCACTCAAACGCCGCGACAAACTCTGCCGAGCGAGGGATCGCGGTGCCGAAAATCTCCTCAACCTCCAGCAAGCGCTGGGTGATCAATACGTCGTCGGCCACCAACGCCTGACAGAACGCCGCCCGTGGATCCGGTATCGAGTAGGTATCGCCATTTTCATCCACGCCTTTCAAGTACAAGGCCCATGCGGCCACCACCAGCGCCGCACGCTTGGTCTCGCGGCCATCGGCGATCAAGCGGTTGATGGTCGGAATGGTGAACTTGGGAAACTTCGACGACCCGTCCGAGCACACACGTTCCAGTTGATCGGCAATGGCCTGATTGGAGAAGCGTTCGACCAGCGTGTTCTTGTAATCGGTCAGGTCAATGCCTGGCACTGGCGCCAGTTGCGGCGTGACGTCGAGGTCCATGTAGGCACGCATGTAGCGCACGAACAGCGGGTCGTTCATGGTTTCGTGAACGAAGCGATAGCCCTTCAAGAACCCTAGATAGGTCAGGGCCAGATGACTGCCATTGAGCAGTTTGATCTTCATCTCTTCATAGGGCGTGACATCGTCGGTGAACTGCACGCCGACCTTTTCCCAGGCCGGCCGGCCATTGACGAACTTGTCTTCCAGCACCCATTGCACAAAGGGTTCGCAGACCACCGGCCAGGCGTCATCGACGCCATGTTTGTCCGCCAGCAGCAGGCGATGCTCAGTACTGGTCATCGGCGTGATGCGGTCGACCATGGCGTTGGGGAACGTCACGTTGCGCTCGATCCAGTTGCGCAACTCGGCGTCCCGCAGCGCGGCGAATGCCAGCAGTGCTTTGCGAGTGACCGCGCCGTTGTGCGGCAGGTTATCGCAGGACATCAAGGTAAACGCGGGTATACCTGCGGCCCGGCGCTTGGCCAGTGCCGCGCAAAGAAAACCGAACACGGTTTTGGGTGAGTCCGGGTTGGCGAGGTCGTGCTGGATCTGCGGCAGGTGCGCCATGAACTCGCCGTTGCTGTCATCGATGCAATAACCGCCTTCGGTGATGGTCAGCGAGACGATGCGGATCTGCGGGTCGGCGAGTTTGTCGATCAGCGTTTGCGCACCGTCCTCTGCCAGCAGCATGTCGCGAATGGCGCCGATCACTCGGACTGCGGTGTCATCGGTATCACCCAGCTCAAACAGGGTGAACAGGCAATCCTGTTGCTTGAGATCGTCGCGGGCGCGGCGGTCTTCGGCACGCAGGCCAACACCGCAGATCGCCCAGTCCAGGCCCTCGCCGGTGTTCATCAGCGCGTCGGTGTAGTACGCCTGATGGGCGCGATGGAAACCGCCGACGCCGATGTGGGCGATACCTTGGCGCGTGTCGCTCAGGGCGTAGGCGGGCAGTGCCACTTCGGGGGCGAGGCGGTTGAGGTTCTGTTTATTCAGTTTCATCACACACTCTCGCAAATCAGGCAGCAACGCGCAAAGGACGGGTCAGCGCCACGCCGTCGGCATCGAATAAATGGCAGTGTTCGGCATCCAAATGCAGGCTCAGGGTTTCGCCATAACGGCTGGCGAGGTCGCCGCGTACACGCATGGTGAGGGCTTCGCCGGAAGCGGTGCGAACATGGCAGAAGGTGTCGCTGCCCAGGCGTTCGCTGACATCGGCGGTGACTTGCAGTGTGCAATCGCCGGGTTTGGCCAATTCCAGGTGCTCGGGGCGAATGCCCAGCGTCACCGCACCGCCGACGCTCAGCTTGGCGCCGCTCAGCGCCAGGCTGATGCGGGTGCCGGCGTCCAGTTGCACTTCACAGCCCTGGCCATTGACCTGGGTGATCCTGCCTTTGAGGAAGCCCATTTTCGGCGTGCCGAGAAAACCGGCGACGAACAGGTTGGCCGGCTGGTGATACAGATCCAGTGGCGAGCCGACTTGCTCGATCTTGCCGCCATTGAGCACGACGACTTTATCGGCCATGGTCATGGCTTCGACCTGGTCGTGGGTCACGTAAATCATCGTCGCTTGCAGGTCTTTGTGCAGGCGCAGCAACTCCAGACGCATCTGCACCCGCAGCGCCGCGTCGAGGTTGGACAGTGGTTCGTCGAACAGGAAGATTTTCGGGTTGCGCACAATGGCCCGGCCGATCGCCACACGCTGGCGTTGCCCGCCGGACAGTTGCTTGGGCTTGCGCTCGAGCATCGGCCCCAGTTCAAGGATGCGCGCCGCTTCGCCGACTTTCTTTTCCACTTCGGCCTTGGGCACGCCGGCCAGATCAAGGGCGAACGACATGTTTTTGCGCACGCTCATGTGCGGGTACAAAGCGTAAGTCTGGAACACCATCGCCAGGTCTCGCTTGGCTGGACTGACTTCAGTGATGTCGCGGCCATCGAGTTCGATGGTGCCACCGCTGACTTCCTCCAGCCCGGCGATCAACCGCAGCAGGGTGGATTTACCGCAGCCCGATGGGCCGACGAACACCACGAATTCCTTGTCGTTCACTTCAAGGTCAATGCCCTTGATGATGGAAAAGCCTTCAAAGCCTTTTTGCAGATTCTTGATTTTCAGGTTGGCCATGGTGATGGGCCTCCGCATGTTTTTATTCATTTAAACCGGACGGCTTTTCGTAGGAGCCAGGCTTGCCGGCGAAGGCAATTTGACGGGCGCCTTCGCCGGCAAGCCTGGCTCCTACAAGGGGCGAACCGTTTATTTCACGGCGCCAAACGACAGGCCGCGCACTAATTGCTTCTGGCTGATCCAGCCGAAGATCAGGATCGGCGCGCAGGCCAGGGTCGAGACCGCCGACAACTTGGCCCAGAACAACCCTTCGGGGCTGGAATACGAAGCGATCAAGGCGGTCAGCGGCGCCGCTTTCGATGAGGTCAGGTTCAGCGACCAGAAGGCTTCGTTCCAGCACAGGATAAGCGACAGCAAAACCGTGGAGGCCAGGCCACCCTTGGCGATCGGCAGCAGCACGCGGACCATTTCCTGCCACAGCGTGGCGCCATCGAGGCGGGCGGCTTCGAGGATGTCCTTGGGGATGTCCTTGAAGTAGGTGTAAATCATCCAGACCACGATCGGCAGGTTGATCAGGGTGTAGATCACGATCAGCGCGATGCGCGTGTCGAGCAGGCCGAAACTCTTGGCCAGCAGGTAGATCGGCATCAGCACACCCACCGGCGGCAGCATTTTGGTCGAGAGCATCCACAGCAGCGTGCCCTTGGTGCGCTGGGTTTCGTAGAAGGCCATCGAGTAAGCGGCCGGCACCGCGATCAGCAGGCACAGGGCCGTGGCGCAGAAGGAAATCACCACCGAGTTCCAGGCGAAACTGAAGTAATCGCTGCGCTCGTTGATGTGCAGATAGTTCTCCAGGGTCGGTGCGAAGATGAACTGCGGCGGCGTGGCGAACGCGTCGATTTCGGTTTTGAAACTGGTCAGCACCATCCAGAAGATCGGGAAGAAAATCAGGATCGCGATGGCCCAGGCCAGGGTGCCGAGCAGCAGGCTTTGCAGACGGCGCGATTGTTGAAGGGTCATGGCAGGCCTCAGGCTTTGTCAGTCAGGTTTTTGCCGATCATCCGCACCAGCACGATGGCCGCGATGTTGGCGATCACTACGGCAATCAAGCCGCCGGCCGAGGCCATGCCGACATCGAACTGCACCAGCGCCTGGTTGTAGATCAGGTAGGCGAGGTTGGTCGAGGCGTAGCCGGGGCCGCCGTTGGTGGTGGTGAAGATTTCGGCGAACACCGAGAGCAGAAAGATGGTTTCGATCATCACCACCACCGCAATCGGCCGCGCCAGGTGCGGCAGGGTCAGGTGCCAGAAAATCGCCAGTGGCCCGGCACCGTCCAGGCGCGCGGCTTCTTTTTGTTCCTGATCGAGGGACTGCATGGCGGTCATCAGGATCAGGATCGCGAACGGCAGCCATTGCCACGAGACGATGATAATGATCGACAGCAGTGGGTAGTGCGCCAGCCAGTCCACCGGTTGCGCGCCGAACAGCTTCCAGACGTAGGCGAGGATCCCCGACACCGGATGGAAAATCAGGTTCTTCCAGATCAGCGCGCCAACCGTGGGCATGATGAAGAACGGTGAGATCAGCAACACCCGCACGATGCCGCGACCGAAAAACTCGCTGGCCTCCAGCAGTGCACTGATCAACACGCCGAACACCACGCTGATCAGCAGCACACTGCCCACCAGCAACAGAGTGTTGCTGGCACCGGGCAGGAACCCCGAATCGGTAAGGAAATAGGTGAAGTTTTCCAGCCCGATGAACTCGTTATCGCCGGGATTGAGCAAGTTATAACGAATCGTCGAGAAGTAGACGGTCATTCCCAACGGCACGATCATCCATAACAGCAGCAATGCTACCGAAGGGCTGACGAGAAACCAGCCGGGGTTGACCAACCGGCTCTTGCGTACCGGTTGGGGCATTTCCATGTGAGCTTTGGCAGTTGAAGTATTCATGGTGATCACTTGCTCGTTGTCCGACGAGTTCTCTGTGGCGAGGGAGCTTGCTCCCGCTCGGCGGCGAAGCCGTCGTAAAACCGGTTCGCACGTTGCGACTGTTAGATCGCAGGGGCCGCTTCGCAGCCCAGCGGGAGCAAGCTCCCTCGCCACAAAAATGGATGTTTACGGGTTACTTGGGATAACCGGCGCGCTTCATCTCTCGTTCAGTGGTTTGCTGGGCGGCGGCCAGGGCCTGGTCGACTGTGGTCTGGCCGATCAGCGCCGCAGAGAAGGATTTGCCGACCTGGGTGCCAATGCCCTGGAACTCGGGAATGGTCACCAATTGAATGCCGATGTACGGCACCGGTTTGGCGCTCGGCTTGCTCGGATCTGCTGCCTTGAGCGATTCGAGTGTGACCTTGGCGAATGGCGCGGCGCTCATGTAGGCCTCGCTGTAGGTCGAGGCCCGAGTGCCTGGCGGCACGTTGGCGATGCCGTCTTTCTCGGCCACCAGTGCCCCGTATTCCTTGGAAGTGGCCCAGGTGCTGAAGGTTTTTGCCGCGTCTTTGGCCTTGGAACTGGTCGGGATCGCCAGCGCCCAGGAATACAACCAGGCCGAGCCTTTGTCGGTGACTTCATGGGGCGCGTAGGTGAAGCCGACGTGATCGCTGACCTTGCTCTGGGTCTTGTCGGTGACGAACGAACCGGCAACGCTGGCGTCGACCCAGATCGCGCATTTACCGCTGTTGAACAACGCGAGGTTTTCATTGAAACCGTTGCTCGATGCGCCCGGCGGACCGAACTTTTTCATGGTATCGACATAGAAGTTCAGCGCGTTTTTCCATTCGGGGCCGTTGAATTCCGGTTGCCACTTTTCATCGAACCAGCGGGCGCCGTAGGCATTGGCCACGGTGGTGATCAACGCCATGTTCTCGCCCCAACCGGCCTTGCCGCGCAAGCAGATGCCGTACTGTTCCTTGTCCTTGTTGGTGAGTTTGCCGGCGAATTCGCTGATCTGGGTCCAGGTCGGACGCTCGGGCATGGTCAGACCGGCGTCCTTGAACAGGTCGGTGCGGTAATAGGTGATCGAGCTTTCGGCGTAGAACGGCAGGGCGTACAACGAGCCTTTCACCGAAAGGCCTTCACGCACCGACGGGAACACGTCGTCGAGGTCATAACTGGCCGGCAGGTCCTTCATCGGCTCCAGCCAGCCTTTGGCTCCCCAAAGTGCCGCTTCGTACATGCCGATGGTCAGCACGTCAAACTGCCCGCCCTGGGTGGCGATGTCGGTGGTCAGACGCTGGCGCAGAACGTTTTCTTCCAGCACCACCCAATTGAGCTTGATCTCTGGATGCTCGGCCTCGAAGGTCTTCGAGAGTTTCTGCATGCGGATCATGTCGCTGTTATTGACGGTGGCGATGGTCAGGGTCTGGGCGCCGAGGGTGACGCTGCTGAGGGTCATGCAGGTGAGGGCAAGCAGAGCTTTGACTGAAGGTTGCATCGAGCACTCCTTTTCTGCACCCGAAGGGCAACAGAAGGACAGTTATTGTTTTTGTGTCTTCCGAAGGCTGGAAGAATCTGTGCTGATTACAGCCTTCAATGGCGGGCGAGACAAATCATCCATCGCACTGGGATCGATACTTTTTTGCACTGCTGTTTGGCGATGTAGACGCAGGGAAGGGGGTTCCAGCGAGGCAGGGGTATTGAATCCGTACAGGTCTTCGCTACCCCAAGGTCGCCAAACATCCTGTAGGAGCAAGGCTTGCCCGCGATGGCGTATTTGAGGTCGCTATCGCGGGCAAGCCTTGCTCCTACAAAAGCTTGCGCGGTATTTAACCGAGGTTTTGTTCGGTCAACCGCTGCACCACCAACCGCCGGTAATGCGAAGGCGTCATGCCCTTGAGCTGCTGGAAGCGTCGGTTGAAGTTGGAAATGTTGTTGAAGCCCGACTCGAAGCAAACGTCGGTCACCGCTTTATCACCATCGGCCAACAACTCGCAGGACTTGCTGATACGCAGGCGATTGACGAACTCGATGAAGTTGCGCCCGGTGGCCTGCTTGAATACCCGGCTGAAATAGGTCGGCTTCATGCCCAGATGCTCGGCCACTTCTTCCAGCGTCAAGTCCCGGGCGTAATGGGCAAAAATGTAATCCACTGCACGGTTGGTGCGATCAATATTGTGTTCGTCGGCCAGTTGCGGCGTGGTTGCGCCGGACAGCAACTGATAGTCGTCAGTAGCGGCCAGCAATTCCAGCAGGATGAAAAAGTGCCCGAGCCGGGTCACGCCGGTGCTATCGGCGATGCGTTGCATCAGGTCCATCGCTCGGCCAATCGTCTGCTTGCCACGAAACTCGATGCCGTACTTGGCGCGCTCCAGCAGTGGCGCGAGGGTCTTGAGTTCGGCGAAGACCTGATAGCCACTGTCGAACAACTCGTCAGTGAAGTTGACCAGCATGTCGCGCTTGGGCACGACTTCGTCTTCGGCGACCTGGCTGATCCAGTTATGGGGCAGGTTAGGGCCAGTCAGAAACAGGGTTTCGGGATAAAAATTGCCAATGTAATCGCCGATGAATACTTTGCCGGAACTGGCGACGATCAGGTGCAGTTCGTATTCCTTGTGGAAATGCCAGCGCACCAACGGACAAGGAAAACCGTGCTGACGATAGATGATGGACAAGCCGTTGTGGTCGTCCATCAATTCGTAGGAAGGGTCGGTGACTCTGGCGATTCGGGTCATGGCAGGGCGCTTTTGTGTTTTGGTTACATGGCGTCGATCGTATTCCGGTTCTTTGCCTCAATCCATTGCGCCATGTACTGGGTACTTTTGTGGTGGTGATGGCGCAACATGCTGCCGGTGAAATTATCCCGTCGAATGTTCGCCAGATTCTGTCGACATTCCATCAGTCGCTGAATCAACGCCGGGCCATGCAAGGATTGCCGGTAGCGGTTGGCGAGCAAGGTCTGGCCATGCGCCTGTGCTTCAAGCCAGCGAGGCTTGTCGGTGTACAGTTGCACAGCCTGATCGGCAATCTCGCGAGCGGTGCAAGCGACAGCGCCGGGCCAGGCTTCGTCGCCATGCATCGCCTCCGCCCCTACGGGCGTCGCGACGTTGGGGGTGCCGCAGAGCATCGCATCAACAATCTTGCCCTTTATGCCGGCACCGAAACGCAGCGGTGCCAGGCACACTCGAGCCGCCGACATGACTTGCAAGGCATCTTCTGCCCAGTTCATGACATGAAATCCCTGGGCCGGGTTATGCAGTGCTGTTGCCTTGGGTGGCGTGTATGAGCCATAGATGTGCAGTTGCGCCGCGGGCAGTTGCTCGCGAATCAGCGGCCAGATCGTGGTTTTCATCCACAACACCGCATCCCAATTGGGCGCGTGCCGGAAGTTACCAATGCTGAGAAAGTGCGCCCTGTCTTCAAATGCGGCCGGCGCCACACTCGGCAGATCGACCATCAGCGGGCACCAATGCAAGAGGGTAGCGGGCAATTTGAACTGTTCGATCAGCAATTGGATTTCCACTTCGGAAATCATCAGGTTCAAGTCGCAACGATAGATCGCGGCAATCTCACGCTTGGCCAGATCGTTATCGGCCATGAACTCAAACTCTTCACGCAGGCTGGGCGCAAACAGTTCACTGAAGTCATTCGCGTCGTCACTGGCCTTCAAACGCTGTTTGAGACGTTGCTGCCGGGCATCACGCAAGCTCTGCAGGTCCGACGTCTCCAGCACGCGAACGGCGTCGGGACAGTGTTTTTCCACGCGCCAGCCGAACTGTTCTTCCATCATGAAACGGTCGAACAGCACCACATCCGGCGCGAGTTCGCGGATGAATGTGTCGAAGCTGCTGTTATTCAATTCTATCGGCACTTCGCGAATGCCCAGCGACGTCAGGTCAGCGCGCTGCTCACCATAACCGGCAGGGCTGCTGAAGGTGATGTCCCAACCTTGCTGCAAGAAGGTCTCGAGAATTTGCATCATGTGCCCACCGGCCGCCGAAGAACGGGGCTCGGGCCAGACGTAGCCGATGACCAGGACTTTGGTTTGGCGAGGTTGATTCATGGGCGATTGTTCCAGGCTACAAACGAGAATAAGGCGATACCAGGGAAAAACAGGTGAGAGTGTACGTAACCTTCCAGG
The DNA here is from genome assembly GCF_004307635.1 of Pseudomonas sp. Sample_22. NCBI lineage: Bacteria > Pseudomonadati > Pseudomonadota > Gammaproteobacteria > Pseudomonadales > Pseudomonadaceae > Pseudomonas > Pseudomonas sp. Sample_22. The sequence continues at coordinate 87,983 of NZ_RCNY01000081.1, read as the reverse complement.
TCACCTGAATCGAATGCGGATCACCAGCAATTGTTGTTCATCCAAACCAGCTTACTTCGACTGCGCGAGAATTCCCTGGACCTTGTCTCGCAACTGATCGATCGAAAACGGTTTGCCAATCACTGACATGCCTTCGGGCACGTCAATATTCTCCGCATAACCACTGGCGAACAGGATGGGCAATTGCGGGCGCAGCATCCGGGCCTGGATGGCCAGTTCCCGACCATCCATCACCGGCAGGCCGACGTCGGTCATCATCAAGTCGATGTGCTGGTCCTCGTCATTGAGGAACTCCAGCGCCTGTTCGCTACCATCCGCGTCAAGTACCTTGAACTCCAACTCCTCCAGCACATCGACGATCAGCATGCGCACGATGGCATCGTCTTCGACGACAAGAATGGTGGACGCATTGGCGGTGGACATAGTGGGGTTCCTGAAAAATGATTGGCGGTTGCCGGCTTGCGAAAGCGCCGGTCTCTTGCATGAGTAAGTGACGGCTCCCGACAAGTTCCCGAGGGACGGAAAAAGATTGGTCGCACATGTCAGGCAAGGATACCCGCGTCCATCAACTGGCGCAGGGGAATGTAGGACCTGGCGTTAAAACATGTGAGAAAAATGGATCAATGTGCCAGTTTTGGGGCAAACTCGCCCAATTCTGACAGTTCGACAAGGCCTGCCCCATGACCTCTGCGTCTTTGGTTGATGAGCAACGATTCCGCAAACTCCTGAGCCGCAATATCAGCCTGCCGCTGGGTGTCGGCGCCATCAGCGCTGTTTTCTTCGTGTCATTGATTACCTATCTGCTGTCGACGATCCAATGGGTCGAGCACACCGATCGGGTCATCAATAACGCCAATGAGGCCGTCAAGCTGACGGTCGACCTGGAAACCGGGATGCGCGGGTTTCTGCTCAGTGGCGACGAAAAGTTTCTCCAACCTTATGAAACGGCTAAGCCTCGGGTCGAGGTGGTGCTCAATACGTTGCTCGAATTGACGGCTGACAATCCGGTCCAGACCGATCGCTTGCACCGCCTGCAGTCGTTGCAGCAAGAATGGGCCAATTACGCGCAATCGATGATTGATCTGCAGCGATCGAGCGGCGATTACCGTAGCGCGGTCCGCGCCGGCAAAGGCAAGCGCCTGACCGACGAGATACGCAAGCAGTTCGAAGACGTGATCGACATGGAGCAGCAACTGCGTGCCACGCGCAATGAAGAGGTGCGGCGCACCACTGTCTGGAGCATTGGCCTTTATCTGCTGTTTATCGCAGGCATCAGCGCGTTGCTGGCCTACATCGGCCGTCGTGATCTGTTGAACCTGTCGCAAAGCTACTCCGCGACATTGGCTGCGCAGCAAGCCAGTGCTCAGCGCCTGGAGCAACAAGCGTGGCTGCGCAACGGCCAGACCGAACTGGCCGAGCAAGTATTGGGGCAACTGTCCCTGAATTTGCTGGGGCGCAACATCCTGCAATTCTGCGCGCAGTACCTGGGCAGCGCCGTGGCGGCGATTTACGTGCGCGAAGAACATGGTGGCCTGCGGCGAGTTGCGTCTTACGGTTTTTCGCGCGACCAGGAGGCACTTGAGCAACATATCTACAGTGAGGAAGGCATCGTTGGTCAAGTTGCGCATCAGGCCAAGTTGATTCGCCTCGACAACGTTCCGAGCGACTACTTCAAGGTCAGCTCCGGCCTCGGTGAAGGGCTGCCACGCAGTGTGCTGGTGGTGCCGACCAGTGATGACGACCGGGTCAACGGTGTTATCGAACTGGGTTTCCTGCGGCCCTTGGTTGACCGCGACATCGAATTGCTGGAGTTGATTGCCGGCAACATCGGCACGTCTATCGAGGCTGCGCGCTATCGTCAGCGCTTGCAGGAAGTGCTGGCCGAAACCCAGCAACTCAACGAAGAGTTGCAAGTGCAGCAGGAAGAACTCAAGACCGCCAACGAAGAACTCGAAGAGCAGTCGCGGATTCTCAAGGAATCCCAGGCCCATCTCGAGACGCAACAGGTCGAGCTGGAACAGACCAATGAACAACTCGCCGAACAGGCCGAAGTGCTGGCCCAACAACGCGACGCCATGGACCTCAAGAACACTGAACTCAATCAGGCGCAGATCCAGCTCGAAGAGCGCGCCGAAGAGTTGCAGCGCTCAAGCAAGTACAAGTCCGAATTCCTCGCCAACATGTCCCACGAACTGCGCACGCCATTGAACAGCTCGTTGATTCTGGCCAAGTTGCTGGCGGAAAACCCTCAGGAAAACCTCAGCGCCGAACAGGTGAAGTTCGCCGAGTCGATTTACTCCGCCGGCAACGATTTGCTCAACCTGATCAACGACATTCTCGATATCTCCAAGGTCGAGGCCGGCAAGCTCGAGATTCGCCCGGAGAACACCAGTGTTGCGCGTCTGGTGGACGGCCTGCGCGGAATGTTCCAGCCGTTGGCAACCGACAAGCAGCTGCAATTCCATGTCGATTTGCAGGACGGCGTGCCCGCGATGATGTTCACCGACCGTCAGCGCCTGGAGCAGGTGATCAAGAATCTGTTGTCCAACGCGGTGAAGTTCACCGAAAAAGGCAGCGTGAGCCTGAGCGTCGCCGCAGCGCCGAACAATGGCATAGCCTTCAGCGTCCGTGATTCCGGCATCGGCATTGCCGCCGATCAGCACGAAAGCATTTTTGAAGCGTTCCGCCAAGCCGACGGCACCACCAACAGGCGATACGGCGGAACCGGTCTGGGGCTGTCGATCTCCCGCGACCTGGCGGCCCTGCTCGGTGGCTCCATCAGCGTGAGCAGCACGCCGGGGCAGGGCAGTGTATTCACCCTGGTCTTGCCGCAGCAGTACATTGAGCCCGGAGAAGAACCCGTCGAACCGATGCGTGCCGCGCCGGTGGCGATTGCACCTTATGTTGCGCCAGCTACCGTGGCGTCGGTGGTGGCGCAGGATATTCCGCGTTTCAATGATGACCGGCAGAAGGCGCCGTTCACCTCGCGTTGCATCCTGGTGGTGGAGGACGAGCCGAACTTTGCGCACATCCTCTTCGATCTCGCGCATGAACTGGGCTACCACTGCCTGGTGGCCCACGGTGCCGACGAAGGTTACGACCTGGCCCGGGAGTTCATTCCCGATGCCATCCTGCTGGATATGCGCCTGCCGGACCATTCCGGCTTGACCGTGCTGCAACGTTTGAAGGAACACGCCGAAACCCGGCACATTCCTGTGCACGTGATTTCGGTCGAGGACCGGGTCGAAGCGGCGATGCACATGGGCGCGATCGGTTATGCGGTCAAACCGACCACCCGTGAAGAACTCAAGGACGTTTTCTCGCGTCTGGAAGCCAAACTGACCCAGAAGGTCAAGCGCGTCTTGCTGGTTGAAGACGACGATTTGCAGCGTGACAGTATTTCCCGGTTGATTGGCGACGATGACATCGAGATCACCGCGGTCGGCTTGGCCCAGGATGCACTGCACTTACTGCGAAGCACGATGTTCGATTGCATGATCATCGATCTGAAGCTTCCGGACATGCTCGGCAATGACTTGCTCAAGCGCATGTCTACCGAAGATATCTGCTCGTTTCCGCCGGTGATTGTCTATACCGGACGCAACCTCACCCGGGATGAAGAGGCGGAACTGCGCAAGTATTCGCGCTCGATCATCATCAAGGGCGCGCGCTCGCCCGAGCGTTTACTGGATGAGGTGACACTTTTTCTGCACAAAGTCGAATCGCGGTTGTCCCATGAGCGACAGAAGATGCTCAAGACTGCCCGCAGCCGCGACAAAGTCTTCGAGGGACGCAAAGTGCTGTTGGTGGACGACGATGTACGCAACATCTTCGCCCTAACCAGCGCGCTGGAGCATAAAGGTGCGGTCGTGGTCATCGGCCGAAACGGCCGGGAAGCGATTGAGCGATTGAATGAAGTGGAAGACATCGATCTGGTGTTGATGGACGTGATGATGCCGGAGATGGATGGTTTTGAAGCCACCATCGAGATCCGCAAGGACCCGCGCTGGCGCAAGTTGCCGATCATCGCGGTGACGGCCAAGGCCATGAAGGACGATCAGGAACGCTGCCTGCAAGCAGGCGCCAATGATTATCTGGCCAAGCCCATCGACCTGGATCGGTTGTTTTCGTTGATCCGTGTGTGGTTGCCAAAGATGGAACGTATCTAAGTGGAGCGCAATTATTCAGGGGAACGAATCAGCGAGATAGAGTTGCGGTTGTTGATCGAGGCCATCTACCTCAAGTACAGCTACGATTTTCGTGATTATTCAGGCGCTTCCATCAAGCGCCGGGTGAGCCAAGCGCTGAGTCAGTTCGAATGCAACACCATTTCGGCCCTCCAGGAAAAAGTCCTGCATGACCCGATGGCCTTCATGCAGCTCCTGCAATTGCTGACGATTCCGGTCAGTGAAATGTTCCGCGACCCTTCGCACTTCCTGGCCATCCGCCAGGAAGTGGTGCCGCTACTCAAGACGTACCCGTCGATCAAGATCTGGATTGCTGGCTGCAGCACGGGGGAGGAGGTCTATTCGATGGCCATCCTCCTGCGTGAAGAGGGCTTGCTTGAGCGCACCATCATTTATGCAACCGACATCAATCCGCGCTCGCTGGACAAGGCCAAGCAGGGAATATTCTCGATGGAGAATGTCCGCGCCTACACTTCCAACTACCAGCAAGCCGGTGGTAAACGCTCGTTCGCCGACTACTATACGGCGGCGTATGGCTACGCCATTTTCGACAAGTCGCTGTGCGAGAACGTGACCTTTGCCGACCACAGCCTGGCTACCGACAGTGTATTTTCAGAAACACAATTAATTTCGTGTCGTAACGTATTGATCTATTTCAATAAAAAACTTCAGGATCGGGCTTTCGGTTTGTTTCATGAGTCGCTGTGCCACCGTGGTTTCCTGGTGCTGGGCAGCAAGGAAACCCCGGATTTTTCAGCCTTCGGCAACCAGTTCGAACCGCTGGTCAAACAAGAACGGATTTATCGAAAATCATGAACAGCGCAACGGGTTTGCCTTCAGTAGAAGCGATCGTGATCGGCGCTTCGGCCGGTGGGGTCGAGGCGCTGCTGAGTATTCTCGGCCCGCTGCGTGCAGGCTTCGTGTTGCCGATCATTGTCGTGTTGCACTTGCCGGAACAGCGTCGCAGCCATCTGGCGGAAGTGTTCGCCCGGCGCGTGTCGCTGCCGGTTCAGGAAGCCAGCGACAAGACTCCGGTGGTGTCCGGCACCCTGTATTTCGCATCGCCCGGCTATCACTTGTCGGTGGAACAGGACCGCAGCTTTTCCCTGAGCCTGGAAGACCGCGTGCATCATTCGCGGCCGGCCATCGATTACCTGTTCGAGTCTGCCGCCGACGCCTACGGTCCCAGCCTGGCGGCAGTCTTGCTGACGGGCGCCAACCGTGACGGTGCGAACGGTCTGGCGCAGGTCAAGCAGCGCGGTGGTCTGACCATCGTGCAAGACCCGCAGGAAGCCCAGGTTGCAACCATGCCCCAGGCAGCATTGGATATTCACCAACCTGACCACATTCTCCCTATCCGCGGCATCGGCCGTCTGCTTGTCGAGCTGGAACGAATCGCATGCTAAGTAATATCCAGGCCAAACTGCTGATCGTGGACGATCTGCCGGAGAATCTGTTGGCACTCGAAGCGCTGATCAAGCGTGAAGACCGTACCGTCTACAAAGCGCAATCTGCCGACGAGGCCTTGTCGCTGTTGCTGCAACACGAATTCGCCATGGCCATTCTCGATGTACAGATGCCTGGGATGAATGGCTTCGAACTGGCCGAGTTGATGCGCGGTACGGAAAAAACCAAGAACATTCCAATCGTGTTTGTCAGTGCCGCCGGTCGTGAGCTCAATTACGCGTTCAAGGGCTACGAAAGCGGCGCTGTGGACTTCCTGCACAAACCGCTGGACATCCATGCGGTCAAGAGCAAGGTCAACGTTTTCGTCGAGCTGTTCCGCCAGAGCAAGGCGATGAAACAGCAAGTTGAAGAACTCGAGCAAAGTCGCCGCGAGCAAGAAGCGCTGCTCAAGCAATTGCAGAGCACCCAGCTGGAATTGCAACAGGCGGTACGCATGCGCGATGACTTCATGTCGATTGTCGCCCATGAGGTGCGCACGCCGCTCAACGGCCTGATCCTCGAAACCCAGCTGCGCAAGATGCACCTGGCCCGGGATAACGCCTCGGCGTTCACCCTCGACAAAATGCACGCCATGGTCGATCGCGACGAACGGCAGATCAAAAGCCTGATCCGGCTGATCGAAGACATGCTCGATGTGTCACGCATCCGCACCGGCAAATTGTCGATCCGCCCCACGCGGTTTGATCTTTCGGCCCTGGTGCGCGCCCTGCTGGAAAATTTTGCCCAACAGATCGAAGCCGCCGAAGCGACCGTGACACTTGAAGCCGAACAACCGGTGGTCGGCAATTGGGACGAATTCCGCATTGAGCAGGTAGTTTCCAATCTGTTGACCAATGCCTTGCGCTACGGCGCCAAGAGTCCGATCAGCGTCAAGGTGTACAGTGAGCACGGCGAAGCACGGATAGAAGTCCGTGATTGCGGAATCGGCATCAGTGAAGAAAACCAGCAACGGATTTTCCAGCAGTTCGAGCGGGTGTCGGCCAAGCACGCCGTCGCCGGACTGGGTTTGGGATTGTTTATTTCCGAACAGATTGTCACCGCCCATGGCGGTACCATTACCGTCGAAAGCCGGATTGGCGAAGGCGCCCTGTTTCGCGTTTGTCTGCCGCTGTAGGAAAACAGCCCGATAAACGCAACCTCTGATCGACCCTACGGTCGTATCAGCAGCTATTGACCGAACAAAGGCTTCCCATGAGTGAAGATGCACAAGACGTCGTACTGATCGTCGAAGATGACCCCTCGATTCTGATGGTCCTGTCGGCCTATTTGTCGGGGGAGGGCTACCGGGTGTTGCAGGCCGAGAATGGCGAGCAAGCGTTTGAGATTCTCGCCAGCAAGCCGCACCTGGACATGATGATCACTGACTTCCGCCTGCCGGGTGGGATTTCCGGCGTGCAGATCGCCGAGCCCGCGGTAAAACTGCGACCGGAGCTGAAGGTGATTTTCATCAGCGGCTACCCGCAGGAAATCCGTGAAACAGACAGCCCGATCACCCGCTCGGCACCGATACTGGCCAAGCCATTCGACCTGGACGTGTTACAGGAAATCATGCAGGACATGCTCTCCTGAATCCCGGCAGAGGCCGCTTCAGGCGCTGATCATCTCCCGCACCTTGGCCGTCAACAGGTCAAACGTGAATGGCTTGGTGATCATCTGCATGCCCGGATCGAGGAATCCGCCGCGTACGGCCGCGTGTTCGGCATAACCGGTGATGAACAGTACTTTCAGGCCGGGCCGGAACTGCCGGCCGATTTCTGCCAGTTGCCGGCCGTTCATGCCGGGCAGTCCGACATCGCTGATCAACAGGTCGATGCGTTGAGCCGATTCAAAGATCGGCAGGGCGCTGTCGGCATCGCACGCTTCGACGAAGGCATAGCCCAAATCACTGAGCACCGTGCTGACCAGCACCCGTACAGCCGGGTCGTCCTCAACGATCAGGACGGTTTCGCCATTCTGCGCGAAGAGCGGGTGGTGACTGTCCACCGGCGGATCTTGCGGCAGATCACCACCGTAACGCGGCAGATAAATGCTCACCGTGGTGCCTTCACCCACTTCGCTTTGAATGGCGACGTGGCCCCGCGATTGTTTGCTGAAGCCATAGATCATCGACAATCCAAGGCCGGTGCCCTGGCCGATCGGCTTGGTGGTGAAGAAAGGGTCAAACGCGCGGTTGATGGTGCTCTGCGGCATGCCGCAGCCATTGTCGGTAACGCTGAGCGTCACGTAATCACCGGGTTCGAGATTGCTGTGCAGGTCGGTAAAGGACTTTTCCAGATGTTGGTTCGAAGTGGTCACTACCAGTCTGCCGCCGTTGGGCATGGCGTCGCGGGCATTGATGACCAGGTTGAGCAGGGCGCTTTCCAGTTGATTGGGGTCGGCCTCGGCCACCCACAGTTGTTCGCTCAACTGCATGTCCAGGCGAATGCTCTCATTGATGCTGCGTTGCAACAGTTCACCCATGGAAACCACCAGCGTATTCATTTCCACGGGTTTGGAATCGAGCGACTGCCGGCGAGAAAACGCCAGCAGGCGATGGGTCAAACCAGCGGCCCGGTTGGCCGAGGTCACGCCAAGATCGATCAGGCTGTCCAGGTCTTCGATGCGGCCGCGGGCCAGGCGCCGGCGCAACAGCTCAAGGCTGCCGATGATGCCGGTGAGCATGTTGTTGAAGTCATGGGCGATACCGCCGGTGAGTTGGCCAACCGCTTCCATCTTCTGGGATTGACGCAAAGCTTCTTCGTTATGGCGCAATTGCGCGGTGCGCTCTTCGACCTGTTGTTCCAGGGTTTCCAGGGTGTTTTGCAGGCGCAGTTCGCTTTGGCTCAAGTCGACCAGCCGATCCCTGGCTTCGTACTGTCGTCGACGGCCGCGCAAGGCGGTGGTCACCAGACTGATCAATGTCTCCGGGTGAAAAGGACGTTCCAGGAACGTGACGTTGCCCAACTGCGGCCCGAAGCGCGAAGCGGGGTTCTGTTCCGGGCCACCGTGGTGCGTCAGCAAAACAATTGGCAAGTCCGACCAGGCCGGTTGTTGATCGATGAGGGTCAACAGCGGACCCAGATCACTGCGCAACAGCGCTTCGGAAGAGATCAGCAGCAAACCGGCGCCTTGCTCCAGTTCGCTGCACAGTTGCGGTAAATCCTGGCTGATGATCCCGTCGAACCCTGCTTCTTTGAGCAACATCATCGCAATCTGACTGTCTCGCCCCAGCGGGGCGAGAATAATTGCGCGTTCGGATGTCGCAGGTTGGGTCATCACAGGCCTTCATCCCCAAGCAATGGAATGCTCGCGCCCATATAGGTCGGCACGCCGCGCAGTACGCCCTGGAAGGCTTCCAACGGTTCGCCGATGGTCATGCCTTTGGCGCTGATGCGGTATTCGCGGATAGTTGCTTCATGGCTGCCGGTACGTTTCTTGATGATTGAAATGGCCCGGCGGACTTTGCCCAAGGCTTCGAAGTAGCGCAATAGAATCACTGAGTCGGCCAGGTAGGTAATGTCCACCGGGGCCTGCATGTCGCCGACCAGTCCATGCTGGGCAACGGTCATGAAGGTCGCAGCGCCTTTGCGGTTGAGGTAAAGCAACAACTCGTGCATGTGCAGTACCAGGGCATTCTCCTCTGGCATCGCCGCTTGATAGCCGTTGATGCTGTCGATCACTACGGTCTTGATGTTGCCTTGATCGACGCAGCGCCGCACCCGGTGGGAAAACTCGCCAGGGGACAGTTCGGCGGCATCCACCTGCTCGATCAGCAGGTTCCCGCCATCCTGCAACGCCTGCAGATCGATACCGATGTTCTTCATCCGCTCGAACAGCAATCCAAGCTCTTCGTCGAAGATGAACAGGGCTGCTTTCTCGCCCCGAGCCACTGCGGCGGCGGCGAACAGCATCGAAATCAGCGATTTGCCAGTGCCGGCCGGCCCGAGAATCAGCGTGCTGGAACCCGTTTCGATGCCGCCACCGAGCAGCGCGTCCATTTCGGCAATGCCGCTGGTCAACTGCCGCCGGACGTAGTTGCCGCGATGTTCGGCGGCCACCAGGCGCGGGAACACGTGCACGCCGTCGGTCATGATCGTGAAGTCATGGAAACCACCACGGTATTTCTGGCCGCGGTATTTCACTACGCGGATACGGCGGCGCTCGGCACCGTAATTGGGCGTCAACTCCTCCAGGCGAATCACACCGTGGGCCACACTGTGCACGGTTTTATCCAAAGATTCGGTGGTCAGGTCGTCGAGCAACAACACCGTGGCATCGTAGCGCACGAAGTAATGCTTGATCGCCAGGATCTGGCGGCGGTAGCGCAGTGAACTCTGCGCCAACAAGCGGATTTCAGACAGGCTGTCGAGGATTACGCGGGTCGGTTTGACCCGCTCGACCACTTCGAAGATCTGTCGTGTGGCTTCACCCAGCTCCAGATCGGAGGAATACAGCAGTGATTGCTGATGCTCGGCGTTCAACACGCTTTCGGGCGGCGTCAGTTCGAAGATATGGACGTTTTCGCCCAGCTCCCAACCGTGGGAACGGGCACCCTGGCGCAACTCGTGTTCGGTTTCAGACAGGGTGATGTACAACGAACGCTCGCCGGCTTCAGCGCCAGCCATGAGGAAATGCAATGCGACAGTGGTCTTGCCGGTACCTGGTTCGCCTTCAAGTAAAAACACATGGCCGCGGGACAACCCTCCATTGAGGATGTCATCCAGGCCTTCAATACCTGTGGCCGCTTTTGTGCTGATCAACTCGTTGGATATAGACAAATAATGCCCTCTCTTGAATAGGGGAAACGAGGCTGCTGGCACGATGGCCATTATAGGCTGCCTGTTTCACTTGACCCTTTGTCGAGACGACGGTTCAACCTTTTCTGCTATGGGCGGTTGATGCGTATAAGGAAACACCGCAGAGAGCGCGTCCTTACAGACCTTGCTGCAAGGCCGGATCATCCGGATTGAGCTGTTCGAGTTGGGCCAGCAGGATCTGTACGTTTTGCAACTGGCCGCTTTCCTTCCAGTAGTTGATCAGCAGCACCCGCGCCCGGCGATCGTTGGGGTGTCGCTGCACGATATCCTGCAATTGCTTCTGCGCCGCTGCCAGTTCCTGTTCACCGTGCAGCGTGGTGGCCAGGTCATAGCGGTAATCCTTGTTGTCCGGTTCAAGCTCCACGGCCTTGGACAAGCCGAGCAGGGCGAACTCGCTTTGACCGTGATGCAACAGCCACATCCCCAGTGCATGTTGTAAATAGGCTGAATCGGGCTGCGCCTTCAGTTGTTTGGCCAGCAACTGGCGAGCGGCGTCGTTCTGACCAAGTTTATCCAGCACCTCGATCTGCATCACCAGCGCCGGCAAATTGTCCGGGGCAAGGCGCAAGGTATTTTCAAGAGCCTGCTGCGCTTCTTTGAATTGGGCATTGTGCAGATACAACCGCGCCAATTGATATTGGTTTTCGGCACTCTGCGGCGCACTTTTGAGCGTTTGCTGCCAGGCATCGATGGCCTGCTCCAGCGGCGCGAAATACAGACCAAGGTCATCCGGTGAAAGCCCGAGCAATGCGTTGACCGCGGCCAGGCGTACGCTTTGCTCGGGGTCATCGAGCAATGGCCCCAGCAACAGAGTGCGTTGGCCACTGGACACCAGCCCGCTGATGCTTTTGATCGCGGCAATACGCACGTCCGCTGATTCATGCTGCAAATCCGCATCAGCCAGTTTCAGCGCGACGGAGCTCGGATAGTTGGGCAGTTCGGCATGCAGCCAGACGCGTCGTTTCGGCGAAATGTCAGGCCGGGCCAGTTGCTGGTAAAGCACCCGTGCCGCACCCGGTTGGCCGGCCCGGGCCTTTTCCAGAGCTTCGCTGTAACCACGCTTGATGGCCTCGGGTATCACAGGGGTTGTACTGCGCAGAAACGCCCACGCAAGACCGATGGCGAACAGGACACAGAGGCTGATTAGCAGGTAACGGCGGGACTTGGGCATGCAGAATCCGGGCTGGCAAGCTTTTGCAAAGTGATCAGCTTCGGTCAGGCAGGGCTGTGAGTCAAACCTTGGGCGCTTGCAAAGCGCTTTCTTCAGGTTGTCGAGGTTGCGAAGCAGTGTCTACGCTTGCTGAATAGCAATCAACGAGCGTTCCATGCAGCCGTTTTTGCAGTACTTCAAGGCGATCCTTCACCCCGGCCCCGGGGTGTTGCTGTTTGCCTTGCGAACCATTGCGGCCGGGTTGCTGACGCTGTACCTGGCATTTGTGTTCGATCTTGAGCAACCCAAATGGTCGATCATGGCCGTGGTCATCATTAGCCAGCCCTTGGCCGGCATGGTCTTGGCCCGCAGTTTCGGCCAGGTCATCGGCACTACGCTTGGCGCGGCTGTGGCGGTGCTGATCATGGCGATTTTCCCCCAGGCGCCGGTGCCGTTTCTTATCACGCTGTCCCTGTGGCTGGCGTTGTGTACTGCCGGTGGCACCTTGTTGCGCTACACCAGTTCGCAGGCATTCGTACTCAGCGGGTATACGGCGGTGGTCGTCGGTTTGCTGGCCGTGCCGGAACCTGACGGCACATTTTTGCTGGCCGTCACCCGTGTCACCGAAACATTGCTCGCGGTGGCCTGTGTTTGCGTGGTGAGTCTATTGACCGCACGCCCGGAAGCCGTGGCCAAGGATTACTTCGCGCGGATCGATCAGGTGATCAAGCTGCTGGCCACGCACGCCAGCGCCGTCATCCGTACTGAAGAAAGCGAGGCCGAGTTCCATCGCCGACAAATGCAGCTGCTTGCGCAGATTGGTGCATTGGAAGGCGTTCGCCGCCACCTCTATTACGATGCACCGCGGTTGCGCAGCGCCGACGATCTGGTGCAATTGTTGGGCAACCAACTGGTGCTGTTGACGGCACGGCTGACTGCGTTGCGCCATCAGCGCGAATTGTTGCTGGAGCGCTGGGAGGGTGAGATTCCCTTGGAGATTCGGCAGTTGCTCACCGAAGAACTGGAGTTTCTCGATGAATTGGCCCGGCAAGGGCGCGCACTTCCGGCGGAGCAACGACGGCAGTTTGCGGTACTGCAAAAGCGTTTTGATGCGCTGGCTTATCGCTCGGAACAGCTTACCGAACCGCTCAAGGCGACATTACGCTCGCTGTCATGGTCTTTGCGCTGGGAACAGGCGCGAATGCTGCAGCAGCTGGAAACCATTCTTGAGTTGAGCGACGCGATCCAGAGCGGGCGCGGCGCCAGCAGCATGTTTCGTGGGCAGAAGAATCCCTTGCATCTGGATTACACGCTGGCGGCGATGAACGCTATCCGCGCCTACAGCGCGCTGATGGTCGCGGGCCTGATCTGGATAGAAACCGGCTGGGACGGCGCGCGGGGCGGGATGATCGTGACCGGCATTCTCTGTTCGTTGATGGCGACATTTCCCCGGCCATTGCTGGCAGTCCAGAGTTACGCCAGAGGGTTGGGGTTGGCGTTGGTCGTGTCGGCGGTGCTTCAGTTCGCCCTGGTACCGATGATCAGCAGCTTCGAATTGCTCGCTTTGTTATTGGTGCCATTGCTGTATGCGGTCGCCGTCGGGTTGTCCAGCCCGCCGACCACAGGGACCGGGATCGGTCTGGGGCTGACCACGTTTTTGCTGTTAGGTCCGCAAAACACCGGTTTGGGCCAGAACACCGCGATTCAATGGTTCGAATTTGCCGGTGCTTACGTGTGCGCTGCCGCTCTTGCCTTGAGTGTCTATGCCTTGATTTTCCCCTTCAGGCCCGGCCTGCGCATGCGTCGGTTGCACCAGGAAAACTGCGAACAGGTCTACGCCTTGCTCAAAGCTGCGGCCACCGATGAAAACCAGTTTGCTTTCGAAAGCCGCATGGTCGATCGCCTGACCATGATGCTGGGCTTGTTGCCAGCCATCGAGGACTCGTCTTCGCGGGAACTGTTCGAAGTCAGCCTTGGCAGTATGGCCCTGGGCATTGCCTTGAATCAGCTCAGGCAGCAGGGGCAAAGCAACGTGTTGTTGAGCCCGCAGACGCAGGAGCGTTTATTCGCCACGGTTCGGGAAACCGGGCGCCTGGTCGCCGGCCGGGCCAATATCGATGTCGATCGCGTGCTAGGCAGCCTGCACAGCTTGGGTGATGAACTGGACGCGTTGCATTCAAGCGTGCATGAACATTTATGGTCGGTGTTCCGCATGCGCGTAGCGCTGCTGATCGTCGTGTCATTCCTGGAACGACACCGCGGCCACTTTGAATCCACAGCACCCCAAGGAGAACCGACACTTGCCCATTGATCTGGAAATAGGCGGTGTTTATCTGCCGCCGATTGCCCAGGCACTGTTGCTGGGGCTGCCGATATTTTTGCTGCTGGACTGGCTGCTGCGCCGCCTCGGCGTGCTGCGGTTGGTCTGGCATGAAGCGTTGTTCGAAGGCGCGCTGTACGCCTGCGTGTGCGCGACACTGATTCTGTGGATGGGAGCCTGATGCCTTGAAGACGATTCTTGCCCGACTCTCGACGTTAGCCGTGGTAGCGCTGGCGTTTGTGCTCGGCTGGTTTGCCTGGGAGCATTACACGCGCGCGCCGTGGACCCGGGACGCCAGGGTACGTGCCGATGTGGTGACGTTGTCCGCTGATGTCGCCGGACGCATCGTCAAACTCAACGTGCAGGATAACCAGCATGTGGACAAGGGCCAGTTGCTGCTGGAGATCGATCCCTCGCGCTACACCCTGGCAGTGGAGCACGCCAAGCGCGCGGTGGAAGTGTCCAAGGCCTCACTCGGTCAATCGCAGGCGACGATTGTCGCCAGCCAGGCACTGCTTCGCCAGCGCCAGAGCGAAGAACGCCGTCGGCGGACCCTCAAGGAACGCTCGGCAATCTCCGGCGAAGAGTGGGAAAAAGCCAACACCGATGTATCGGTGGCCGAAGCTGACTTGCTGCGCAACCAGGCCAATCTGGGGTTTGCCCAGGCCAACGTGCAACTGGCGATTGCTGCGCTGGCCGAGGCTGAACATGATCTTGAACGCACCCGGGTCGAGTCGCCGGTCAGCGGCTACGTCACCAATCTGCTGACCCGCCAGGGTGACTATGCAACGGCGGGTGGACCCTTGGTGGCGCTGGTGGACAGCGATTCGTTTTATATCAGCGGCTACTTCGAAGAAACCAAATTGCCGCGAATCGGGGAGGGCGACCGGGTCGCTATCGAGTTGATGAGTGGCGAGCGATTTGGCGGCACCGTGCAAAGCATCGCCTTCGCCATCGCCGACCGTGAAAACCTGCCGGGCGGGCGTTTGCTGGCCAACATCAACCCCAGTTATACCTGGGTGAAACTGGCGCAGCGGGTGCCGGTGCGGATACGGATCGACGAGGATTATGCGGGCAAGGGCAAACTGCGCGCCGGAACAACAGCCACCGTGACCGTCCAGAACAACACTACCCCCCCGTAGGAGCCGGCTTGCTGGCGATGGCGGCATAATGTTCAACATCTCTATTGACTGATACACCGCGATCGCCAGCAAGCCGGCTCCTACAGGGTGATGAGGTGTTGTCGTGAGCAAAAAAAGCCCCGCGACCGAATGATACGCGGGGCAAAAAAATTGGTTGGTTGCGGCCAACCAAAGGAGCTCTTTAGTAAACCGAATTACTTGCTGGCGACCGTCTCCGGCTGCCAGCCACCGCCCAGGGCCTTGTAGATCGCGACGATGCCGCGATACAGATCGACCTCAGCCTGGGCCTGGGTATCTTCAGCCGCCAGACGTTCGCGCTGCGCATCCAGCAGCACGAGGAAATCGGCGGTACCTTCGCGGTAGCGGATCTCGGCGAGATCGGC
The DNA here is from genome assembly GCF_004307635.1 of Pseudomonas sp. Sample_22. Lineage (NCBI taxonomy): Bacteria > Pseudomonadati > Pseudomonadota > Gammaproteobacteria > Pseudomonadales > Pseudomonadaceae > Pseudomonas > Pseudomonas sp. Sample_22. The sequence continues at coordinate 72,538 of NZ_RCNY01000081.1, read as the reverse complement.
TGCGGAGCGGCTGGACTCACTCTGGCGAATCAATGAAATAAGCCGCTGTTGGCGCTTGCCGTAATCACTGAAGGCGTTCTCCGATTCTTCCAGGGCCAACAGCACTTGTTGCTCGTAGGTCGCCAGTGCGCCTTCGGCATCGGCATCGGCACCGCGCAGACGGGCACGCACGCTGCCCAGATCGAAGGCCGCCCAGGTAATGCTCGGGCCAAGCGCCCAGGCGTTGGCCGCCGAGGAGCCGATCTGCGAACCGCGCCCGGCGGTGAAGCCGAGGAAGCCGCTGAGGCTGACACGCGGGAACAAATCCGCCTTGGCCACGCCGATGCGCGCCGTGGCCGAGGCCAGTTTGCGTTCGGCACTGAGAATATCCGGACGGCGTTGCAGCAGTTCACCCGGATCACCAATCGGCAGCGCCTTGGCAATCGCCGGCAGGTCTTTGGGGCTGAGGTCCACAGTCAGCTTGTCCGGGCGTTCACCGAGCAGGGTAGCGATGCGGTTTTTCTGCCGCACCTGCTCCGCCTGCAATTGCGGCACGCTGGCTTCGACCGAGGCCAGGCGCGCATCGGCGCGCTCGACATCGAGCTGATCGCCAACGCCGGCATCACGCAGGCTGATGGTGATCTTGCGCGATTCCTGCTGGTTCTCCAGGTTGGCCAGGGCAATCTTTTCCCGTAGCTGGGCACCGCGCAGTTGACCGTAAGCATCCACCAGTTCGGCGATCATGGTCACTTGCAGCTGGTACAGATCAGCCTCGAGTGCCTGTTGCTCGGCGTTGGCCGATTCCAGATTGCGCTGGATGCGGCCAAACAGATCGATCTCCCAGGCCATGTCCAGGCCCAGGTCGTAGCGTTCGCTATTGACCCGGTCAGTGGTTTCGCCAGGGATCTGGCCCTTGCCCAGGTCACTGCTGACCCGGCTGGTGATCGTCGGCATCGCGTCATTGCTGACGTCGTCACGGATCGCCCGCGCCGCTTTCCAGCGGGCGAAGGCGACGCGCAGATCGCGGTTGCCCTTGAGCGATTCAGTCACCAACTGGTTGAGGGTCGGGTCTTCGAACTGCTGCCACCAGATGCCTTCGAAACGCGAGCGGTCAAAATTCTTCTGACCGGCCGCACCGTCGGTGGCGGTGGTGATGTTGGCCGGTTCTGTGGCTGGGGTCTTGTAGTCCGGGCCGACGGCACAGGCGCTCAGCGCCAGTACCAGCAGGCTCGGCAGGAAAGCTTTCAAACTCATCAATGCGACTCCAGCTGATTTTGCAGTTTCAGCGCCTTGGCGGCTTTGCGCGCTTCACCGCGTTCGACGAAGTTACGGATCAGTACGTAGAACACCGGCGTCAGCAGCAGACCGAAGAAGGTCACCCCGAGCATCCCGGAGAACACCGCCACACCCATCGCATGACGCATCTCGGCACCGGCACCGCTGGAGAACACCAGTGGCACCACACCCATGATGAACGCGAAGGAGGTCATCAGGATCGGCCGCAGACGCAGACGGCACGCTTCGAGTACCGCCGCCAGCGGGCTCATGCCTTCGAGCTGTTTGTCCTTGGCAAACTCGACGATCAGAATCGCGTTCTTACAGGCAAGCCCCACCAGTACGATCAAACCGATCTGGGTAAAGATGTTGTTGTCGCCACCGGAGGCGATCACCCCGGTAATGGCCGACAGCAGGGTCATCGGTACGATCAGGATCACCGCCAGTGGCAGGCTCCAGCTTTCGTATTGGGCCGCCAACACCAGGAACGCCAGCAGCACACAGAGCGGGAACACGAACAGCGCGGTGTTGCCGGACAGAATCTGCTGGTAGGTCAGGTCGGTCCATTCGTAGGTCATGCCGTTCGGAAGTTCTTCCTTGAGCAGTTTCTCGATGGCTTTTTCGGCCTGGCCGGAGCTGTAGCCAGGGGCTGCCGCACCGTTGATTTCAGCGGTAATGAAACCGTTGTAGTGCATCACGCGGTCAGGTCCAGAGGTGTCGCTGACCTTGATGAAGGTCGCCAGCGGGATCATCTCGCCTTTGTTGTTGCGCACTTTCAGCTGGCCGATCTGGTCGGATTCGAGGCGGAACTGTTGTTCGGCCTGAACGTTGACCTGATAGGTGCGACCGAAGCGGTTGAAGTCGTTGGCATACAGCGAACCCAGGTAGATCTGCAGGGTGTCGAAGATGTCGCTGACGGCCACGCCGTGGGTCTTGGCTTTCTCACGGTCGATGGCGGCATCGACCTGTGGCACGTTCACGGTGTAGCTGGTGAACAACCCGGCCAGTTCCGGCACGCTGTGGCTCTTGTTGATGATGTTCATGGTTTCTTTGTACAGCTCTTCGTAGCCCAGGTTGCCCCGGTCTTCGATCTGCAGGCGGAAACCACCGATGGTGCCCAGGCCTTGTACCGGCGGTGGCGGGAAGATCGCCATGTAGGCTTCCTGAATCCCGGCGTACTGGCCGTTCAAGGCACCGGCGATGGCACCGGCGGACATGCTCGGGTCTTTGCGCTCGTCGAACGGTTTCAAGGTCACGAACACGATGCCGGCGTTCGGGCTGTTGGTGAAACCGTTGATCGACAGGCCAGGGAATGCCACCGCGCTTTCCACGCCAGGCTGTTTCAGCGCCAGGTCGGACATGCGCTTGATCACGTCTTCGGTACGGTCCAGGCTCGCCGCATCCGGCAATTGAGCGAAGGCCACCAGGTATTGCTTGTCCTGGCCGGGTACGAAACCGGTCGGGGTGCTGGAAAAACCGAAGAAGGTCAGGACCATCAGGCCGGCATACAGCAGCAGGGCGATACCGCTTGAGCGGATCACACGGGCAACGGTGCCGACATAACCGTGGCTGGCCTTTTCGAAGAAACGGTTGAACGGGCGGAACAACCAGCCGCCAAACATCTTGTCCAGCACCTTGGAGAAACGATCCTTCGGTGCGTCATGGCCCTTGAGCAATACCGCAGCCAGTGCCGGCGACAGGGTCAGCGAGTTGAAGGCCGAAATCACCGTCGAAATCGCAATGGTCAAGGCGAACTGCTTATAGAACTGACCCGTCAGGCCAGAAATGAACGCCGCCGGTACGAACACCGCACACAGCACCAGCGCCGTGGCGATGATCGGGCCGGTGACCTCGCCCATGGCTTTTTTGGTCGCTTCGACCGGCGTCAGTCCGAGTTCAATGTTGCGCTCGACGTTCTCCACCACCACGATCGCATCGTCGACCACGATACCGATCGCCAATACCAGGCCGAACAACGACAGGGCGTTGAGCGAGAATCCGAACAAGTGCATCACCGCAAACGTACCGATCAACGATACCGGCACCGCCACCAACGGAATGATCGATGCGCGCCAGGTTTGCAGGAACAGGATCACCACCAGCACCACGAGGATCAGCGCTTCGAAGAGGGTATGCACCACTGCCTCGATGGAACCGCGCACGAAGATCGTCGGGTCATAGACAATGCTGAAGTCCATGCCTTCGGGGAAGCTCTTCTTCAGCTCGGCCATTTTCGACCGCACTTCGTTGGAGATTTCGATCGCGTTCGAACCCGGACGCTGGAAGATCGGGATCGCCACCGCCGGCTGGTTGTTGAGCAACGAGCGCAGGGCGTATTGGCTGGAACCCAGCTCGACCCGAGCGATGTCTTTAAGGCGAGTGATTTCACCGTTGTCGCCCGAGCGAATGATGATGTTCTCGAACTCTTCCTCGGAAACCAGACGACCTTGGGTGTTGACCGACAGCTGGAACGCGGTGGCATTCGGCGCAGGCGGGGCGCCCAGGGCACCGGCCGCTACCTGGCGGTTCTGTTCACGAATCGCGGTCACTACATCCGTTGCAGTCAGGTTGCGCGAAGCGGTCTTGTTCGGATCGAGCCACACCCGCAGCGAGTAATCGCCCATGCCGAACAGTTGCACGTCGCCGACACCGCCCAGACGCGCCAGCTCATCCTTGATGTTGAGCAAGGCGTAGTTGGACAAGTAGAGCATGTCGTAGCGTTTGTCCGGCGAGGTCAAGTGCACCACCATCGTCAGGTCGGGCGACGCCTTGTCCACGGTGATGCCGATGCGCGTCACTTCCTCGGGAAGTTTCGGCTCGGTCCGGGTCACGCGGTTCTGCACCTGCACCTGAGCGTTGTCCAGGTCAGTGCCCAGCGCAAAGGTGATGGTCAGGGTGATCTTGCCGTCGGCGGTCGACTGCGAGGACATATAGAGCATGTTCTCGACGCCGGTGATCGCTTGCTCCAGGGGAGCGGCTACGGTTTCACCGATGACTTTCGGGTTGGCACCCGGGAAGTTCGCACGAACCACAACAGTCGGCGGCACCACTTCCGGGTATTCGCTGATCGGCAACTGGAACAGCGAGATCGCACCGGCGATCAGGATCAGCAGCGAAAGCACCGCTGCGAAGATCGGCCGTGAAATGAAGAATTGGGAGAAATTCATCGGAGTCGTTATCCCTTAACCGCGTGGGGTCGCTGCAGCCAGTTTCACAGCCGTGCCCGGCGCAACCTTGGCAGGTGCGACTTGTGGCAGGTTGCTGGCTTCCAGCGCTTGTCGTTGTTGTGCGAGGGCCGCGAGCGTTTGTTCGCTGGCCATCGGGATCACTTCAGGGGTGACTGGCGAACCGGGGCGTACCCGTTGCAGGCCCTTGACGATGATGGTGTCGTCCTTGTTCAAGCCGTTGCGCACGATGCGCAAGCCTTCGATCTTCGGCCCCAGCTCAACGGCGCGGTAGGCGGTCTTGTTGTCGGCATCCATCACCAGCACAAACTTTTTGCCAAGGTCAGTGCCGACTGCTTCGTCATTGATCAGCATGGCGTTGTAGGTGCCGCTGCCTACCAGTTTCAGGCGTGCATACAGGCCCGGGGTGTAGCTGCCGTCGCTGTTGTCGAACACGGCGCGACCACGGATGGTGCCGGTTTTCGGGTTGACCTGGTTGTCGACGAAGTTCATCACGCCCTGGTGCGGGTTGCCGTCTTCGTTGGACAGGCCCATGTAAACCGGGGTGGTGGCGCCGCGTTTACCCTGGCGTGCGAGTTGGGTGTACTTGAGGAACACACGCTCGTCAGCGTCGAAGTAGGCATAGACCTTGTCGGTGGACACCACGCTGGTCAGCGCGGTGGTATCGGCGGTCACCAGGTTGCCGGCGGTGATCTCGGCGCGGCTGACGCGACCGCTGATCGGCGCGGTGACGCGGGTAAAGCTGAGGTTCAGCTTGGCCAGGTCCAGTTGAGCTTGCAGGGCGCCGACTGCGGCGCGGGCTTCCTGGGCGGCACTGGTTCGCGAATCGGCCAGTTCGGCGGAAATCGCATTGCTGGTACGCAGGCGCTCACCGCGCTGGGCTTCGTTTTCGCTGCGGGTGGCGGTGGCGCGGGCCTGAGAGACCAGCGCTTCGAGGCGGCGAACCTCGGCCTGGAACGGACGCGGGTCAATCTGGAACAACAGGTCGCCTTTCTTGACGAGGGCACCCTCGGTGAACGCCACTTCATCGATCTGGCCGGAGACCCGTGGGCGGATCTCTACGGTTTCCGGTGCCTCAAGGCGCCCGGTGAACTCGTCCCACTCGTTGACCGGCTGCTCGAGCACCTTGGCGACGCTGACTTTTGCCGCCGGCATCGTAGCGGCCGTTTCCGGTGCCTTGCCGCAAGCGCTGATCACCACCATGGCCAATAAAGCCAACGGGAAGCGCAAATGTTTGAATGACTGTTCCATGGATGCATCCGCCAATGTGTTTAGATTGGCGAATGATGCTCGGCGAGGTTGTATGGCACGAATCGAATGAGCCGAAGGTAACTATCATCCGGAATGATATGAGGCCTCATGCAGCCCTCTAGCATGCACCTCTGATCAGCGGACTATCAATTGAGTCAATAGCAATTCAGTGTTGCCGAAAATGCATCAAAGGGCATGAGTCAACGCCACCGGCAGGCAGTTAAGCGTGACCGGACACTGTCGAGTATCTACACTGCCCGCTATCGGAGTTGATTCCGGCCCGCCCTGGATAACAAGCATGTCCCTTCAAAGTCGCAACAATGTAAAAGTGATCGGTGAAGGCTCGGCGACGCTCATTTTTTCCCATGGCTTTGGCTGCGACCAGACCATGTGGCGTTATCTCGTCGATCACTTCACCGGGCATTTCAAAGTCGTGCTGTACGATCTGGTAGGCGCGGGTCAATCGGACCTCGGGGCCTATGATCGCCAAAAATACGACTCGTTGGCGGGCTACGCTCAGGATTTGGGTGACATCATTGATGAGTATGCCTGCGGGCCAGTGATCGTGGTCAGCCACTCCGTCAGCAGTATGATCGGTGTCCTGGCTGACCGCATGTCCCCCGGGAAAATCGACGCGCATGTGATGATCGGCCCGTCGCCATGCTATATCGATTCCGACAACTACGTGGGTGGTTTCAAGCTTGAAGACATTCACTCGCTGCTTGATACCCTGGACAGCAACTATCTGGGCTGGTCCAGCACCATGGCCCCGGTCATCATGGGCGCACCCGGCCAGCCGGCACTGAGCGAAGAGTTGACCAACAGCTTTTGTCGTACCGAGCCTGAGATCGCCAAGCAGTTCGCACGGGTGACGTTCATGTCCGACAATCGCAAGGATGTTGCCGGATTGACCACCCCCACATTGATTCTGCAATCGACCGATGATCTGATCGCCCCCATTGCGGTCGGCAAGTATCTGGAAGCCGTAATGCCCAACAGCACACTGTGCATCGTCGCCAACGTCGGTCATTGCCCGCACATGAGTGTACCTAGCGCCTGTTCTGAAGCTATCGACAACTTCTTGTTGCCGTGGACGGCTGCCAATGCCGGCTGACATACCGTTTTTGCTCGACCCTCAAGCGCTGTTCGACGAGGCTCCCTGCGGGCTGGTGGTCACCAGGGAAGATGGCACCATTCTTCGCAGCAATCAGACCTTCAGTCATTGGATCGGCTGCGATGCCCCTGATTTGGTCGGTCGGCGTTTTCAGGACCTGTTGACGATGGGTGGGCGGATTTTCCACCAGACCCACTGGGCACCCCTGATGCAGATGCAAGGTTCGGTGGCCGAAGTGAAGCTCGATCTGCTGCACCGAGACAAACGCATCATCACCATGTTGCTCAACGGCGTGCGTCGAGAGCACGACAGTGGCGCGTTTTATGAACTGGCGCTGTTCGGCACCACCGATCGCGACAAGTACGAGCGCGAATTGCTCAACGCCCGGCGAACTGCAGAAGCTTTGCTGCGGGAAAAAACAGCAGCCGAAACGGCCCTGCAACAGGCGCAAACAGCGTTGAACGACGCTTACGAAAAATCCCAGCGCCGCGCTTCATTCGCCGAACAAATGGTCGCGATTGTCAGCCACGATCTGAAGAACCCTTTGACGGCTATCAAAATGGCTTCCGACATCCTCGCCCAATCCGAGCGCAGCGCAAAGGAAAGCAAGATGCTCGAGCACATCAGTCGCTCGACCGACCGCGCCGAGCGCATGATCGGAGATTTGCTGGACTTTGCCCTGGCGCGCATTGGGCGGGGTATAGCGGTCAATCCCGATTGGCTGGATTTGCATCGATTCATCAACCAAAGCATTGACGAACTGCGTGTCGCTTTTCCGCAAGCCACACTCTTGCACACGTCCAACGGTTCTGGCCGCGCTTATCTGGATGCTGACCGGGTGCAGCAAGTCATTGGCAATCTGGTCGCCAACAGCGTGGCGTATGGTGATCTGGCGCATCCGATCACTATTGTTTCCGAATGGGGTGACGATCAATCGGTGATCTCGGTCCATAACCACGGCCCGGCAATTGCGGATGCATTAGTGGCCGCTCTGTTCGAACCCATGACCCGTGGCACCGAAACCGACAGTGATGTGCGAAGCGTGGGGCTTGGTTTGTTCATCGTCAGAGAAATAGCCAGGTCCCATGGCGGGGAGGTTGCGGTCAGCTCGACGGCCGAGGAGGGCACTCGGTTCAGCGTGCATCTTCCCCATCCTGAATAAGGGCCGGTCAACAAATTACCAATGATCGACGTGGTGTTGTGTTCCAGAGTTTCGATTGATTGTTTGGCGAATCGCAGGACCCCGCGGGATCAACCAAGGCCCGAGCTCAACGGAGCACAGCAAAGGCCAGGCTGTACCGGGTTGTCATTGGGGGCAGGGTGTTGAAATCAACCCGATGCATTTGTTTCAGATAAATGTGGCCTGGCATCCGGGCTGCTTTTACTATCGAGTCCCATCCGACATGTTTACCGCGTGCTGCAGAGCGCGCGGTGTTTAAAACCAAGGGGCTTGCATGGCTCAATCGACTTCTTCATTGGTAGCTCCTCTGCGTGCTTTCTTTACACAGTTGACCCGTTCTGGACGGGGTGGCATGGCGTTTTGGCTGGTGTTGGCCTGTGTGATGGCGTTGCTGATGGTGAGCGGTTACAGCGCTGTTGTCGGGGGCAACAAGGACAATCTGCGTTTTGCTTTACTCGGGGGATTGTCCGGATTCGGCGCAACGGCGCTCGGCGCAGTGGTGGCGATTGCGCTTCGCGACATTGCGGCTCGCACCCAGGACATCATGCTCGGCTTTGCTGCCGGGATGATGCTGGCCGCCAGCTCTTTCTCGCTTATTCTTCCTGGCATCGAGGCGGCTCGGCAACTGAGCGGCAATGGGTTACTGGCAGCCGGTATTGTCGTATTGGGTTTGGCACTGGGCGTTGCCTTGATGATCGGTCTTGATCGATTTGTGCCTCACGAGCACGAAAAAAGCGGCCGGCGCGGCCCAGAAGCCAAACGGATCAATCGGGTATGGCTGTTCGTCCTGGCCATCACGTTGCACAACTTGCCCGAAGGCATGGCGATCGGTGTCAGCTTTGCAACAGGCGACATGCAGGTGGGAATACCGCTGACCACGGCGATCGCCCTTCAGGACATACCCGAAGGTCTGGCGGTGGCAATGGCTTTGCGAGTGACCGGTATTACGGCACTGCGCGCGGCGCTGATTGCCGTCGGATCAGGCTTGATGGAGCCTTTTGGCGCCTTGGTCGGCCTCGGTATTTCCAACAGTTTTGCCCTTGGCTACCCCATCGCACTTGGCCTCGCCGCCGGCGCCATGATCTTTGTGGTGTCCCATGAAGTCATTCCCGAGACCCATCGCAATGGTCATGAAACGCCGGCAACACTGGGCCTGATGCTGGGCTTTGGCGTCATGATGTTTCTCGATACTGCGCTGGGATAAAACACTCGCGTTATTGTTTCTGCATTGGCCAGATCATCCGCCACTGACTTTCCAGTGTTTAACATCATCGGCAAACACCATTTGCCTCATCTCGTGAGCAATGCCGTATGCGAGAGACTCATGGGCGGCGATGACTTTTTCCTCCGCGGACAAGCAATGGAAGATATCGAGTTTGGTCTGCGCTTCAGCGGTTTCCAGCGCGAAAATCTGCACGTAGCGCGCAAGGTCATTGTCGAGACTCGACAGGTATTCACGCAGACGTTGATGATCAACGGATTTCTGACTGAAATACCAATTCATCGGGTGGATCAGAAAGCGCGAGTGGGGAGAGGTGATCCGGCGCCCTGCGGCCAGGAACATGATGATGCCCATCGATTCGATGTTCCCCGCATTGATTGCACACAATGGCACTGGCAGCGATTTCAGGAAGGTATAAAGCGTGAAACCGAAATTGGTACTGCCCCCGGATGTGGACAGGTTCAACAGTAAAGACGTGGCACCTTGATCAATGGCTTCGAGACAGCAATCCCGGAAACGCTCGGTGGTTGCCTGGTCGATCTGGCAATGAAAATGCACGATATGTTCGGTCATGGCCCGACCTCCGAAATCCATTATTTGTAAAGCTGCGTATGCGCTATGCAGTCTAGTAAATATTGACCTTTCGTTAGCGAAATATTCGACTTTATCAACCGGTTTTTGAGTGCCTGTTCCGTCAGTCGAAAGTCTTTATTTTTCATTGAACTAACGTCGTAAATCCACTGGTCGCGAAGCCTTTTTTTTGTTCAAACTTTCGATTTCCCATGCCATCCGAATTAAACGGGCGACTGCTCGTGTCAATGATTCAGAGGTGATTGAAATGGCCAATACAGGAAATAACAATCCCGGCAATTTTTCTAATGACCGAGATAAGGCATCCGAAGCTGGCAAGAAAGGTGGCCAAGCTTCAGGCGGTAATTTCGCCAATGATCCACAACGAGCATCTGAAGCCGGCCAAAAAGGTGGCCAGGCATCAGGTGGACAACAATCGAGAGATGCTGATCGTATGTCCGGAGGCGGGCAGGGTACCCAACGCGGTGGAGAGTTCACCGATGACATGGAGGACATGAACAAGCCTGGACAGAAAGGCGGACAGGCATCGGGTGGACGGCAATCCAACGAGGCTGATCAATCCACCGGTGGTGGTCAGCAAAGTGGACGCGGCGGCAATTTTGCCGATGACAGGGACAAGGCGTCTGAAGCAGGCCGCAAAGGAGGAGAAAACAGTGGTGGCGGAGGGCGTCAGTCCTGATGCCTTGTAATCACCAAGCCCCGATTTTTCGGGGCTTGGTTTAAAGCTTCCAGGGTGACCGCATCAGCCTTTTGCCGGCGGGTCTTTTTACGAAGCACCACTGTCTGCAGCATTCACCTGTATCAAAGCATGAACGCGGGAACTGAGTTCATTCAGGCTGAAGGGTTTGGTCAGCACCTTGGTAGTGGCATCGACAGAAATCAGGCTGGAGCCACCTGCGAAACCGGTGATGAACAGCACCTTCATTTGCGGGAATTTCAATTTCAGTTCAGCCGCCAGGCTGATCCCGTTCATCATGCCGGGCAGACCGATGTCAGTCAGGAGCAAATCCAGGTGCCCGAGCTTTTCTGCCTGCTTTATTGCCGATACGCTATCGACCGCCTCTACTACGCAGTAACCTGTTTCGCTCAATAATTCCGAGGCCATCTGGCGTACCGCGGCTTCGTCATCCACCAGCAAAATAGTTTCGCCGTTCCCCACTGGCTCCGTCGAACCTGATTCGGAATGGGCTTGGGTCTTATCGGGTTCAGAATTGTCCACTGGAAAATACAGGGTTACGGTGGTGCCGACGCCGACGCTGCTGTGGACCCGCACCTGCCCACCGGATTGTTGGGTAAATCCATAGATCATTGAAAGACCCAGACCGGTACCTTCGCCGATTTTCTTGGTGGTAAAAAACGGATCGAAAATGCGCGACAACAGTTCCGGTTTGATCCCGGTGCCGGAATCTGTCACGGATATGCTCACATAGGATCCTGGAGGCATCATTTTCTCGGACGACGACGCTTCATCGATCACGCATCGGTCGACCGAAAGATCCAGCGTACCGCCATTAGGCATGGCATCTCTTGCGTTGATGGCAAGATTGAGCAGGGCATTCTCCAGCTGATTGAGATCGCACTTGATACGATCACTGGTCTTGAACGAGCACCCCACTACAATGCTCGGCCCGACCGAACGGCGGATCATGTCTTCAAAATCAGCCACTACTTTGCGAGGTTCAATAATTTCGGGGTTGAGTGATTGCTGTCTCGAAAACGCCAGCAGACGTTGCGTCAAAGCGGCTGCGCGAGACGCTGCGGTCATGGCAATCGAGTTGTAACGGGCCAGTTTGTCATGGCGACCGGCATCAATTCGACGTTGCATCAGCTCCAGGTTACCGATGATGCCCGCCAACAGGTTGTTGAAGTCGTGGGCGATGCCACCGGTCAGTTGACCTACCGCTTCCATTTTCTGGCTCTGCCGAAGCTTGAGCTCGGCCATTGCCCGTTCATGTTGTTCGGCTTCCAACTGCTGAGTGCGCTGATTGATTCGGTCTTCCAGCAGCTCGTTCCAATCGCGCAATGCGTTCTCTAGCTGAACCCGATCGTCGATGTCTTCAATGGTGCCGTACCACTGCTCGCAATGACCGTCGATACCGAGGCTGCACAACGCGCGGACGCGGAACCAACGATATTCTCCGGTGCCTTTGCGTAAGCGGATTTGAGAGTCGAAAGGCTGCAAGGTGGTCAATGATTGATCCCAGAGCACAATCAACGCCGTCTTGTCCTCAAGATGCACCGCGTTGGACCATTGACGATCCAGCGTTTGCTCAGGTGTCAGGCCGGTGTATTCATACCAGCGATGATCGATGGAAATGAGATTGCCGTTTTTGTCGGCCGTCCAGGGCCAGAGCGGATTGAGTTCAGCCGCTATTCGATAGTGCCTTTCACTTTCCCGTAGCTTTTTTTCGGTCAAGCGCATGGCTTGCATGGTTTTGGAACGCTTTAAAGCTGCGCCAAGCAAATTGCTGTAACCGCGAAGAAAATCGATATCGCTGTCGGTGAACTGGCGAGGGATTCGACTATCCACCTCAAAAATGCCGAATGGACGTTCTCCATCGGCACCGTGGACGAGCACGTTGACGAACGCTTTAACGCCGTTTTCGATTTGAAAATCGTGATAGCGAAAGCGGGTTTCCGTTGCAATGTCCGTTGAAATGACCGGGCCGTTGGTGTCCAGAGAATGACGTTCAGGGGTTCCCTCGCAGGCTTTTACTTTCACCTTCCCGACGACATTGGGTGCCCAGCCCACACCATTTCGCACAAAAAAAGTGATCTCGTCTTCCAACAACAGCATGAATTTCGCCATGTTGGTTCCGAGCCCGTCGCCGACCAAGCGGCAAGCTTCATCGAGAATTTGCTCCAAATCATCTGACGCCAAGGCCAGCTCGCCAAATTTGGCAAGCACCTTGCGCTGGCGCAGAAGCGTCTCCTCGATTGCCATGTCATCACCTATGGGGTTTTAGTATCCGAGGGTCGGGCACTGGCCTAGGTTCAAACGATGTGATCAAACGCAGTTTGTCTTTACTTCCTGCAGCGCGGTCAGTCAAACCAGACAGGGATCTCAGGCGAGTTCAACAGGCCGATCACAGATGATATGTAAATCCTTTGAACTGTGTCTAAAGCTAGAAATTAGGCGATAAGACACAACTTCAGGGAATTAAGTTGCTTGATAGGGCTGGGCGTTAATTCTATAATTTTGGGAATTAACTGGCACAAAACAGGCTTGGTGCACTCTATGTTGGATTTAAGCTTCAGCAAGCCGAGCGAGGTCGTCAAGCGCCTCTGCGATCGCTTGCGCACAGAGCGCTTGGCGCAGGATATGACACAAGCCGACTTGGCCGGACGTGCCGGCATCGGCACAAATACAGTCTCCAACCTTGAAGCCGGGCGCAATGTCGGATTCGAGAACGTCGTTCGGGTGGCGATGGCTCTTGGCCGAACCAAGGAACTGGAAGGCCTGTTTCTGCCTAGACTGGACAGCATCGAGGACATTCGGCGCTACGAAAACAGCGCCAATCGTCTCCGTACAAAAAGGAAGTCCGGCAATGCTTGAGCAGGTGAACGTCTTCTACGAGGGATGGGGTGAACGATGGCAATGGGGCACGCTGGTCTCCACGACTGCCCTGACCGGTCGCCCGTTGATCGTGTTCGAGTACAGCAATGAAGCCAGGCAAAGGGGCTTGGAACTGTCCTCCTACACGCTGCCGTTGGGGGGGGCTAACTTGCGCCGAGATTTTCCAGAGCACCAACTGTACTTGCCAGGGCCTGTTTACGACGCCTTGCCGGATGGGTGGGGCATGTTGCTGATGGACCGTTTGTTCAGGCGTCGCGGGCTCACCACAGCACGCATCGGTTCACTGGAACGGCTGGCCTACATTGGTAGCAATGCAATGGGGGCCATGACGTTTGAGCCCGTGGCACCCGAAGGGCAGGAATCTGAAGTCCACATCCCGCTGCAGCAGCTTGCCGCCGAAGTACAGAAAGTCCTCCATGGAGACGGTGGCGAGTTCCTGCAGACGTTGCTGCTGGTGGGCGGCTCGCCTCAAGGCGCAAGGCCTAAGGCCCTCGTCTATCGCGATCCAGAAACTGGCGGATTTACCACTGCCGCCACGCCGGGCTTTGAAGCATGGTTGATCAAGTTCCCGGCCAAAGAAGAACATGCCGAGGTGTGCGCTGTCGAAATGGTCTACGCCGAATGCCTGCGCATGTGCGGTATCGAGACCCCTGACACGCAGTATTTCAATCTGCCTGATGGGTTGGCGGCGTTCGCCAGTAAGCGATTTGACCGTCGGGATGGTCTACGCGTACCCATGCAAAGCCTCGCGGCGTTTACGGGGGCAAATTACCGCTCCCCGGGAGTGTTGGACTACGTCAACTTCCTGCGGGCAACACAGATGTGTACCAACGACGTGCGAGAAATGGCGCGGGCGTTCGAACGTGCAGTCTTCAACGTTGCGTTCAACAACAGAGACGATCATCCCAAGAACTTCGCCTACATCATGTCGCAAGACGGTCAGTGGAGACTGTCACCGGCTTACGACGTGACCTTCTGCGAGGGGCCAAGTGGATATCACCAGATGGATGTGATGGGGGAAGCACTGTCGATTTCCCGCACGCAAATGCTTCGGCTGGCCGAGGAAGCCGAGGTGCCCCCGGAGATTGCAGGCAGAATGATTGACGGCATTTGTGATGTGGCGAGCCAGTTTGAAAGCATCGCCGAGAACCTGTATCCACAGGTTATTACTCGAGACACCTTGCGCACGATCCAAGACCGCATCGATCAGAACGTAGCTCGGTTACACCGTGGTCCATAGTGTGTGGAAAGGCAAAATAATCAGATTAGGAGCCTGCCCGACGACACTTAAAGACTATCCGGGTCCCCGAAAAACATCGAGATGATCCTCTAGCTAGAGGGTTATGGCTTGAATAAAATCAAAATGTACCCCCAGTTGTACCCCCAGTCGCCCATCAAGGATCCAAGATCGAGAATGGCGACTGCTGACAGCGATGTGAATGGAACAACTTGGTGCCCAGTAGACTTCGAACCCGCTCCGAAGCAGAGCCGGCGCTTAAACCGAGGCAAGCATGATTTTGTTTTTGACTGGAATTGCGACGGGCGGTACGTACAATATCCATCATCCAACGGCGAATATCACCCGATACCATCAATGCCGCGAGCGTGGATGTATGAGTTCCACACTTGGGTGAACCACGACCAGGGCAGTGCAGACTACGTCGGTAGCGTCTGGCGGCGCCGTTATACGACCCCCCAACCGGCGTTCATGTGATGTCCAAAGGGGCTGAGTGTCCCAAGTAAATCAAAATGTAGGTGTCCAGCGCTGTCAAGCTCGCTGAGGGCGAGACCTGGACGGCTTAAAATGGCTCTTAACGCAATCCTGGGAATGACGGGAACATAAACGCCGATTTGATTGATGATGTTCGTGCGAGCAAACACATCTAACAAAGTCGCGTACGTAGGCGCGATATTCATACTTTCCTTCCGTTTTGGGAGGGTTTTTCTCTCGTTTCTATCAGGCCTGATGGTGACGCCCTGCAGATCGACCTCATCCCCCAAGCTAACCGATTTCCTACCTGCAGCGGCTGCAACGAGCCCAGAACCACCCCGCCCATGAATATTGCCAACGGCTTATTTGAGACCTGCCTGGTCTCGGGCACTCGCTGCAGTTAAGCGTCGAACTCAGACGAGTCGGGTGCGGCCGTTGTGGCAAACGCATGGAGGCTGTCAGCTGGCTGGGTCGTTACTCTCGTATGACGCGTCGCTTGGCTGAAGCCGTTATCCAAACCGGCCGACGGTCGCCTACCTTGCATGTGGCTCAACTGTTCGGATTGCACTGGGACAGCGTGCGATTACTGGAGCGACGGGCGCTACAGACGGAGCTCGACGAGTTTGCCCTACTCCAAGGGCATCGATACACCAGCGTCGTACAGGATGCGGACTCCGCCGGGTCGGCGAAGGACGTAGACGGGCCGCTATCAGACTCTTCTTCGAAGAGCTGGGGGCCTTAAGGCTGCTCGCAAATAGAGACGGTGGCGATGGACAAGAATATTGCTTTCGACCTCGAGGTGCGCCAACACTGCCCGCAAGCACGAGTGGTCTACGACCCGTTTATGTAGTGGCCAAATACGGCCGAGAAGTGCTTGCCCGTGTACGAGTCGATGAGGCCCACCGCCGCGCCATGACAAGCCCGCGCGCAAAGTCATCAAAGCTCGCTGGTTACTGCTGCGCAATCCGGGTAACCGCAAGAGTGAAGATCAGCAGGAGCACCTGCAGGATCTGTTGGCTGCAAACCAATCACTGATGACGGTTTATCTGGATGAAGCCAGAGCTCAAAGCACTCTGATCGCCCCTTTCCGCTTGAGGCTGGAGATCATCCTGGAAGCACAGGTTACGTCTAGCGAATGAAAGCGAAATACCGGATCTGAAGCAGTTCGCTATACGCTTGAAGGGTTACTGGCAGGACATTTTGAGCAGGATTCGCTGGCCGATGCACACCAGTCGACTGGAGGGGATCAATAACCGCATCAAGGTGGTTAAGCGTGTGGCCTACGGCTACTGGGGCAGCGAATTCTCTTTTACGAAGATTAACAGCGACTTTCCCGGCAATCGGTGAGGAACCTCAAAAATGGCACGCTCTATTCTGAAGCAGGGAAGTATTAATTAGTCCCAGTCTCCCGGGAAGCAATCGTGATGACGCGCGCGGCACACCGCTGACCAAAAGAAAACGACGGGAGGCGGCGCAGTGGCGTGAGATGGCCTAACCTTCAAGCACAACGCTTACATGAAATAATCATTGCTACGATGGGTTTCGACGCGATAGCGCTTAGCGAAACTGGCGCATTGTGGGCGTGGCGATAGAGGGCAGAATGGCGCGAAACTACGGGTTGTACGGGGATTTGAGGGGCTATCGAGGATAGGGCTGCGCGAATGAGTTTAATCAGGATAGGCGCGGGAGCCCGGTGATTATGACTTGAAGAATATCGAGCAGAGCCGTACTCCTCACGCACTAGGTGCAAGTTGCGCTGACAAGCCTGCGTGGTTGGCGCATTCTGTGTTTTGCAGCGCCAGTGCGTGCCCTATCTAGCTCCAGCTGGCAGGGGTTGATGCACGCATTATTTGACCAGGCCAGTTGTCGTCGAGGCGCGGAAGACTAGCCACACTCGATGGCGTACTCAGTCACTGCAAAGTCTTCCGTCTGGCGCCGGGAATTGTGCTCACTGTCGGAGAATCGCAGGTGCACGACTGGATTAGGCCTGAGAAGGCACAAAACGACGGCTAAACCATCGGAACTGCGTTAGCTATCTGTGGCAACCTCCCCGTCGGATCTTGGGTCTGGGTAGGCAGTTAGGTAAGACCTATGGCTCACTGGGCGAGAAAACGTTTGGCTCCGAGGAATAGCCGCAAGAGCCGAAGGTCGCCGGCTGTTGATACTTCATGCTTTTGGGCATCTGATCCTGCTGGCGGATTTGACTATGCAACCATAGGAACTTGCCGCGCTACCGAACTGATGGTGTACACTCGGGCGGCTTGATATTCAAGTTCCTTACTTTTCTTACCCGCCTTGTGCGGGTTTTTTTTGAGAAGCACCATGACACCCGTTTTTGATAAAAGCGCGGCTTTAGGGTTCTGATTAATAACCGATTGTTGTCGTTCAAGATTACCTCAGCTTCACGAGTTATCCGACGGTTCACGTTGTGCAGCGAGTACCCATACGTCGCGTGGCACCGCCATCCGCAACGACAGTTGGAAAGCCTGCCGCTGGCAAGCGGTCTGCCGATCAAGTCCGGACGTCTTGAGCAGCGAACCAAATCGGATTTGAACTTCATTACGCACCTAGATAAACGATGACCGCATAATCAAAATCGCAGACAGCAAACAGCGGCATGTTATGACCTAACTGCCTAGACTCACTGTATTGGCATTCCGTACGCCAACGGCAAGTGTTTGGTAGGTGCCCCGCAAAATTTTCCCGACTCGACAATAAGTCAATTAAGAGCATCGTCATCGATACGTAGCAATTCACAATAAGCCCCGCCGGAAGGGACTTATTCACCCTCTTGGACCAATGCAGACCGCCCTGGGCAACCTGGTGGTACCCACTGATTGTTGGAACTCCCCCCTTTCGGAGCTGTGTTGAACCACACCGTCCAGCCTGTATGGGGGATATAAAAATTGAGGGTATTTCCTACAGACGGTAGTCACGCTTATCTTGATCATCGTTGCTTCGTCGAGAGGGGCCTTCGCGTAGCGTGGGTGGTAGGCATCCTTTCAGTCACTTATAACTCGATCAAAGCAATAGGAAAGACATGCCATTCCCTACTTATGACGCGTTTGGTGGTTTTGCAAATTCCGTTCTTCCATTCAGTAAGCGACGAAAAAAACTTCCCGGCCCGGTAGATTTGGATACGTTGAATACCGGCGTTACCCGCATTATTGATGTCTACGCCGCGGATTATGCATCGGTGGTTCGAGATAACCCAGCACCGTTGGCGACTTTAAATGATTCACAAAAAAATACTGAAGTAGCGATTGTCGGCGCGGGTATGGCTGGTCTTTGCGCGCTATACGAACTGACCCGTTGCGGGTTAAAGCCCACAATTTTTGAAGCATCCGGTCGACTAGGCGGAAGATGTTATACCGAGCATTATAGCGGACCTGCAACTGGAGCTGATCCCGCCGAAATGGGAGCGATGCGTTTCCCGGACACTGCAAAACTGATGTGGCATTATTTTAAGAAGACAGTTGAGAAAACTGAGAACCCAAACCCTGTCTTCCAGCCGTTCCCCAATCCTGGCATTGTCGCCACAGCGTTGAACGTTGAGGGCAATACTTCGTGTTGGATTTCTGACCCGTCCTCAGAAGATTTTGGGTTGCCTCCTCGTGTAAACAAGTTAGGTGTCGAGTTTGATGACGTGTTCTTAATGGAAACAACTGTAGAAGTCGCACCACAGGTATATTGGGGGTTACACGAAGCTGCTGCGGCACTCAAAAAAGCAATATTGTCAAGTCATGAGGAAGAGTACCTTTTTTCCTATTGGACAGCAATCATCAACAAATTTGATCACGTCAGCGTCGAAATGTTCGTCCGAACAAAACTTCAAGGTCCGGATGCGCAAGCCAATTGGACTGAGAGCGACGTGAGGTTGTTTAAAGCAGTAGGGTTCGGAACGGGAGGGATGGGGCAGGATTTTCCAACCTCAATGGTGGATTTTATTCGTTATGATCTCTGGGACTATGAAGCGCTTTATCGCTGGGGCCCCGATTATACGTCAACAGGATTTGCTGAATCGTTTTTTAAGTTAAGTCTAGAAGAAGGCTTGCCACGTGAAAACCTGATTAAGAGTGCAGCCTTCGACATTCATCGCTCACTGCTTGAATCTAATAAAATAGGGGTTCGATATGTTGACCCCGATACGAACGAAGTCACTTTAAAACTCTTCGATTATGTCATCATTGCGACAAGTAACCCAGCAATGATGCAACCAATGCTACTTGATAGCGGAGATAGTAGTATTTATCCCGCGTCTCGTGCTCAGCGCCCGTTCGGCTATATAGCCTCAGATTTACAGGCTCCGCTCACGCTCTATACGAAGCAGATTAGAGAATCGATTCGCAATGTTGAATTTTATCCATCGACGAAAATTTGGGCCGCGACTCATGGCGACTATTTAAAAAGTCCAGAATGGCCTAAAGTTGAAGGCGCTGATGGGGTTAAGCACCCTGTAAGATGGATAGTCACAGATCGTCAACTTGGTCAAACCGCTATTTTTCCGAACGAGGACGGATCTAAATGTTCTGTGCTATTAACCTATCAGAATGGCATTGATGCACTGCGCTATCATCCCCTGCCGTTGCCCATTCCTCAACCACCCAGCGTAGTTTCGAAAATCCAGTACGCGCTTGCAACGAACCAATTAACGCTCAGTTATGTTGGGATGTCTTCTAATAATCCCGGAACGACCCCGCTTAATGAGTTTGGCGATATCCTTAATAATAAATTTCTGGAGTCGGGTATTCCTGGGGAAAATACGTTTAAAATTGAATGGCATAATGAGGCGTATTTTCAAGGTGCATTCCGCTTGCTTCTAGCGGGTCAATATAATTACAATGCTGTACTCGCTTTTCAGTATACCGTTGCATCTCCATCTCGTTATATGGAAAACGGTACTGAAGTAATTCCAGAGGCATATCGTAGGGTGTTTCTTGCTGGCGAATCTGCTTTTTTCCTGGATGGGTGGATTGAAGGTCCTTTGTATTCTGGTGTCAACGCGGCTACTGCCGTGCTCCACTCTATTCAAGGTGTGGGTGGTGATCTAAGAACATCAAAGTTTTTGGATCCGACCTACGTATGGAGGTTTCGTAATAACGCTCAAACCAACTCCGTCGATTTTTGGAACGATTCGATGGAATAACAGCTAAAAATTTTGATGCACTCATACGAAACGTATAAAAGGCAGAGATTTACGCAATTTCAGTGCAGAAACTGATCTAAACCCCGCGGAAGCGGGGTTTTTATTGGGTGCGCCATTGCATTGCTCGTTGCGCGCAAGCGCAATCAGTGGGTGTTGTGGCCTCGCTGGTGACTTGGAAGCGAAAGTCCTCTACACACCCCGGCAATGGGATGTGTTAGCCAGAGATAAGTCGTAGTCGGTTTCAGCGAATCTGAAGAATGCCCAAGGCAAAATGCTGGGCTAACGAACAGTAAGCGGATAGAGATGGTGCCGGGAGGTAAAGCTGTCCAAGCTGTCAAAGCCCGATATTTGCAGGGAGCGCTGTGTCGTGGGCCCGACAGGCATAAGCAGGTAGGTCGCGTGATTTACCCTGAGAGATCTGCACGTTTGCCTGTGCTATCGAGCATCGACCATCGCGTGGAAGTCAGTTGACTCGGTAGTCAGTGGCGAGTACCCATCCAAAGAGCCGAACAGGTTATTGATCTGGAGCTGTAATTGCGGGTCATCGCTTCGTGCGCTACGGTGGCGACGCAGCGAGGTATGACGGCCATGATTGTTTAAACCCGATATTTGTATGTAACACTGTGACGGATCCGACCGGCATAAGCAGACGGACGAATTATGGTGGAGGCTTATACGTTTGCCATTGCGCTACCGAACTTCATGAGGCGTCGGGATGAAACTGCATAATTCAGCCGAAACCGTAGCAAGGTCGCTAACCGCGCCACTAAGGGTCGCTTAGATTACGCCGCCAGTGGGCGCCCGCGTCTCGCTGAATACCGAAATGCAGGAAATTTTAGCTCTGCAGCTGTTAATTTAGTCCGGGTCGGTATCCTAGTATGACGACCAACAGTGCGAAGGTACCAGCGGCCAATGTGGCGTGGCGGGCTTCAAACAAATATACGGGCTAGCAAACAATTCGATCTATAAGTAATATGGTTGAATGAAGTTAAAAATGCTAGGAAATGTCGTTTAACTTCCCAATCAAAATTTTTTATATATTTCTCTAGGTTGGCGACTATTTGCAAAATTATATTCATATTTATTTAACGTTTTTTTGACCTTCCGCTGTGCACCTTGTACCAACCACTACATCACCGTACACCCGCTGATTGTCGCCATGCATGAATCGGCGCTCGGCGTAACACCCTTTATACCTTATCAGGAGCGTGTTTTTTATGAGTACCCATACCAACCTAAACAAACTGCCGGAAATAACCTTGGCTTTCTGGGTTATGAAAATCTGTGCTACCACCCTCGGCGAAACCGCCGGCGATCTGTTGTCTATGACCTTAAACGTGGGCTACGCTATGAGTTCGTTGATCCTGATCAGCGTCTTTTGGCTGACGCTTGGCTTGCAACTGTTTTCGAAGAGTTATAATCCAGTGCTGTATTGGATCGTGATTCTCTCCACCAGTACTGCGGGCACGACAATGTCGGATTTTATGGACCGTACTCTCGGCTTAGGCTATGCCTCGGGTTCGCTCATTCTGATCTGCATGCTGATCACGATTTTTGCGGGTTGGCGCCGGAGCGAATTAAAGCTGTCTGTGGACAGCATCTACACCACTAAGGGTGAGTTGTTCTACTGGGCAGCCATTCTTATTTCTAACACTCTGGGTACGGCGCTAGGTGACTATTTGGCAGATGATTCCGGCCTTGGCTTTGCCGGTGGCGCACTGCTGATTGGTTCGGCAATTACCGCAGTGGTGCTAGCCAGGTTTTACACCACTGTCTCTGGCGTGCTGTTGTTCTGGGTGGCGTTTGTCCTCACCCGTCCGTTCGGTGCAACCCTTGGCGACTTATTGACTAAGCCGCATGAAAAAGGTGGTTTGGACTTTGGTACCATCGGTTCCTCCTTGGTACTTGCTGCGGTCTTAGTAGTCCTGGTGGCCGTCGCTGCGAAAGCCCGCCGAGTGGGGCAAGCGTGCGGTTAAAGACCAGTTTGCGTTGACCGTTCTCAACTTAGAGGCTAGCGAAAATTTTGTCTTGGTGAGTGACTAGAGAGCCTGCTACGCGGGCTTTCTACGTCCTGATTTAATTGACGCAACATAAGTCTGCAAGTTGCACGGCGTCCCTCGATGAAGCCGTGCGGCCACGCAACGTGGTGATTGAGTGCGCGTCGAGAGGTTGGGCCGAGGTCAGGCCAGCTGGAAGATCTGACCTTTTCAACAGAATCGGCCAAATGCGGACATAAATGCGTGTCAACTCATGACTCACGGCGGCATCTGTCTGTTGAGAATCACCAACGGCCACGTGTTGGGCGGTGAGCAATGGCTCCAGGCTATCGACCGTGTGGCGTTGGCCAGTCTTCATACCGTTTGATGGGGCGATCGTGATGTCGTCCTCAGGTTCGCTGGTGTTGCGATAGAGGATTGGGCTGCGTTGGATGTTGCATTGGGATGCTCAACGACTGTTCGTTGGTATTTTGCCGCAGAACATCCCCTGAGATATCTCCCGTATATCGCTAGTCATGAAGATCGCTGCCGCGCGTAGTTCCTTGCTTATACTGAGTGCTCCCACTGAAGGGGCGCTAACAATAGGTGAGAGCTGCATGAGATCTGCTTCGAAACGTCCCAATTCGTTGCCTGAGCGAGATGGGATCACTCCAAGTCATCTACGGTTTCCCGTGGTAGGCATCGGCGCTTCCGCTGGTGGGCTCAATGCATTGAAGACTTTTTTCGAGCAGATGCCTGCCAATAGCGGCATGGCATTCGTTGTTGTGCTGCACCTCTCACCCGACCATGAAAGCGTGGCCGACCGCATGCTCCAGGCGTCGACAGACATGCCAGTGCAGCAGGTCAATGATGCGCTCCCCATTCAGCCCAATCATGTGTACGTCATTTCACCAGCCAGCCAGCTATCGATGAACGACGGCTATCTTCGGCTGACGTCTTCTCGGCGGCCATTTGGCATCCATATCGCCATTGATCTGTTCTTCCGCGATCTGGCTGATGTGCACAAGGAATATGCCTTTTGCATCGTGCTTTCTGGGACGGGTAGCGATGGCGCCGTGGGGCTGTCGCGTATCAAAGAACAAGGTGGTGTGACAATCGTACAAACCCCCACTGATGCCGAGTTCGACGGCATGCCCTTGGCGGCTATTGCTACAGGTTTGGTCGATGTGGTGCTGCCTGCGGCAGAAATCCCGCACAAGCTTGTAGAACTGTGGGAGAACTCGCAGTCCATCAAGTTGCCGCCTCCGCACGATATACGACTCCCAGCGGACATTGCGGAACCTGACCGTGCTGAAACCGAGCACGCTCTGCAGGATATCCTGCTGCTGTTGCGAACTCGCAGCCCGTGCGCCCTGCCTGTGAGGACGGCACGAGTACTGATCAGCGAGATCGATGCATCGGGGCGTTGACGCTTGACCGGACTATGGCGGACAGCACGGAAAGACGTGCGGATCTATTCATTCATTTCGCGTTTTATGCGCAGCCAATCCTCATAGGCGGCTCTACGCGTTTCATCGGCCAATGTTTTGGCTTCGGAAAAGCGCTTCCAGACGCTTTCATTTCCAAGTTCGTCCTGAATGATTTTGTAAGCAGCGTCGTCCAACTTATCCGCTTGTCGAAACATGGCCGTATTGGCAGCGATCTGCTCATCCCATTGGCATTCATTAGACAGGTGCTTAACTCTGCTCATTTTGCTGTTCCTCTTCCCAAATTACAGCTGACGTTTTTCGCCAGCAGACCCCAGTCACTCCGTTTTATTCCGCCATGGGTCTTGAGAAGCGTTTAAGCGGTGGGCGACCCGGTTTGGGGATAGGGGCAATGCCGGCATCACAGCTCGCCTATTGCCAGGCGTCGGCATTAGTCATCGTCTGCGCTCGGATCACGAAAGACTTGGGCCGCCCTTGGAGCAAGTACTCGATTACAAAAAACTCCACCTTACTCATGCGTACAATTCCTTGGCTTTGAGTAGGTGATGTTGGGCGACAAAGAAGATTCAAAGAATTGGCTGACCAGTCTTAACGATTCGCTCAACGGCCCCGTCCAATTTATTGCCTATGCAAACTTCCATGCCGCCGGTCACCCGGCGGCGTTATGTCCCGAAACGGTCGATGGTCTGCAATAGTTCCTACACGAGTACGCGAGCGTCGGTTGTGTCGTCGGCCTCAGGTACAGGCGTGTGTGGTTCGCCCGGCGTCAGGATGACTTTCCTGCAATCCTACGCTGGAACGCTGCCGACCTGCGAATTGGTCACGGTCTGCTAGGCAATGAGCAGAATGTCGGATGGTTCGAAATCCTACGCTTCCGCCACTAATTTTCATTAAAGCCCTGATATTTCAGGGCTTTTTTGTATCTGATCGTTTTCAGCCCATACCCTAGCCCATACTTCGGGCGCTGGCTTTCAGTGAGCGTCACTGGATTTTTCTGCCCAACGGTCTCGAACCTCTGGGCGTGCGAGCGCGTTTTTCAAAGCAACCCGCAAGCATCAAGGCTGTAGCGCTTCACTGGGCGAAGGTTATGGGTCGACCAGTGCTACGCTAGATCACCTAGCACTGGTAATTACCTTACTGTCTGTTAGGAGCGCTTGGAAAATTCCGCAATCCAAGCTTGAAGCGCTGTGAGGTCAGCCTCAAAAATTTAAGGTCAACGGCGCTGCTAGGCAGTTCGTCCGACTGGGCATGCTCGAAGACTGAATAACGTGTCATCAAATCATCGATGAATACGCAGTCCTCAATGCTTACCTTGGCGATTTTATGTAGCTTCCCCTGAGTATTGATTGCACGACGGAAGCGGCCTACCACATCCGCAAGCAAAATGAACTCGACGGTTTTCTCCACAATAATCCTGAAATCACTGCAAGCGCTTTTCGCTAGGATTTCGTAGCTATCGACTTCGGCGTTCTCTTGATGCTTCGTCAGGTGCTTAACCGTGTGGTCGATCAGGTATTTCACAGCATTAGCTGGTTTGGCGTCGCGGGCACTTTGGGTCGCCACGATACCGGCGGTTTTGTCCATCCTGCGAAGCGAGATCAGCGTTGGCTTGATAGTAGGAACGTCGGGGATTTTTGACAATTTGTCAGTGACAGAATCCACTAGCGAAACCAGCGAAAGTCTATGGGTGAAAATGATGACCTGCCTCGTATGCGACAACTGCACGAGGCGCTCCACGACTTTCTCTTCGAAATCCTGGTCTAGTGATGAGATCGGATCGTCAAAGATAAAGGGGGCCAGCTGATTAGAACCTGTGGTATCCGCCAAGAACGCGGCGAGTGCAGCTATTCGAGTCTCGCCCTCACTTAGAATGTACTCTGGACCATGCGCACCGTGAGCCCCCACCAGATTCAAACCGAAAGTGATTTTTCCCTTGCCCCCGGATTTGCTTTGCGGTGAAACGGGGATGCGGTGGCCGCCCAAAAGCTTAAGTTCTTTAACAAACCGAGCCTGATAGCCAGCATCCAGTTCGGTTTTGGCAAGCTCATTTTTCTTCGTGGTGAGCGAGTTGGTCGCAGCCGAGCGTGATGCTTTGTCTAGAGAGGCAACTGCTGTGAGGCGGGTTTTCTCGGTGACAATCGAGGATTTGTTCTGATGAAGCCATTGCTTCGCCTGAAGCGTGAGGACGCGCTGATGCATGGCCTGGCGGTGCTCATCTTTCTGAAGTGCAGCGAGGCTTGCCTCTTCAGTAGCCAGGGTCGCGGACTTCGTTTTCACAGCCTCATTGATCTTCGACCAGTCAAAAAGGTGCTGACCATCGAGGGGTACACCCTTGGCAATTTGCTCGATCCGCGTCCTCAGTAAGCTGAACCAAGATTCAGCTTCCGCCTTTTCGAAGCCCAAGGTGGATATTTGCACGAGCCAATCAGCCTGGGAGGGAAGGGCGGGGACACGACGCCTGCGTTCGTTTAAAGCTGTTTCGGCTGTCTTTGCCGCGGTCTCTAGGCCGTCGGTGACAAATTTTTCAAATCCGGCCAGTCGTGCCTTCGCTGCATCGTCTAGAGCTTGATGGCAAAGAACGCATCGTGAGTCATCTGACACGTTCGGGAATGCGGACTCAGGATACGCCGCGGCAGCGGAATAAGCGCGAGCGTGCTCCCACATCTGCTGCCACGTTGCCGAGCCGACACCCTCCAGTTCTGCTTTCCCGAATATAGCGGCCGCAGCCTCTTCACTTGCTTTACGTGACTTCACGGCTTTTTCATTCAGGCCGACTAGCTCAAGCGCGGCAGCATCATTTGAACCTAATTGCAGCGTGGACATCGATGTTTCGATGCTCTTCAGAGCTGTTTTCTCTTTGCCAATCGCCTGGATTCGACCAGAAATATTTTTCTCGGCAAGGAGTGCTTCCTTCTCGATCCTTTCACGGGCAAGCTCCTCGGTATATGAGCATTCTTTATCAATGCTTGACGACGGGGTCGTGCTTTTGAGGGCCTGCAACCATTTCGCTTCGGCCGTGACCGAAAGGGCACTTGGCAGGGTTGGGAGGGCCCCTTTGAGTTTTTCTCTTTCTCTGGTCAGCTCTGCGTTGACTGCATCGGCAGTGGCGATGAGCGCCGACACAAATTTCATGCGACTCGGTTCATAGCAAGCTTCAGTTCGCCCCATGTATTGTTGTGCGGCCTTGCTGTCGAACACCTGCGCTTGACGCAACGCTTTGTGGGGGCCGCTTGGAATGTCCCACTGGACGTCAACGGATTTCCCGTCAATTGATACTTTGAATTGAGCACGGCAATCCGTAGGGTTGGGATCGAAGACGTTGCCCCGTATTTCATCCTTGGATCGTGAGCCGCAAATCTGCTTTAGCAGCCGGGCAAAGCCGCTTTTACCAGTGCCATTCTGGCCGTAGATGACAGTCAGGTTCGAGCTACCAAACGGGAGATTGGCCCCGGCTTTGATGGCGTTGAGACCATGCACCTCCAGGATTTCATCAATCCTCACTGGCGGTCGGGTTGCGGCCTGGGAAAGTGTGCCAGGCACTACGCTTAGAAAACCTGGGTCAGGCTGGCCCTTAGCTTCCAGCTGGCAGAGTCTTGACAGCTCCTTAATTTTCCCTTCATTCAGCTGGCGCTTCGTGTCGATCATCATACGCGCAGCAGTCTGCAGCCACTTCGGACGACCATTTAGCCAAGACTCAAAATCGTCCATCACTACCGGTTCTTGCTCAAGCGTCGACATGCTTCCTATCCCACGGCTAAATCTGTGAGATTAGGCGTAAGGTGGCTTTTGGCCAGTATTTGGCTGCTGGTTTGGCGACTAAAATGTAACTTGGAAAGACTCGCGTTCAGAAATAGCTTCCTAGGGACGCTTTCGCCGTTTGCACCCGCCATATGTTAATGTGCCATCATCAGACTATTTCAAGGAAAGATCTTATGGGATGGAAAGGCACGCTCAGGTCAATGCAGGCTTCAGCATGTCGTGCGGAGCGCAATTCACATCGCCGGCAGCGCGAATTGGAGCGCCAACACAAAGAGTACGCGCGCATGGAGGCCCTTGAGCAGGCAGCCTATGAGGTGGAGGTTTACGAGAACCACGTCGAGGTCTTGCTTTCGGTGCACAAAGATTGCGGTGATGTCATTAACTGGAAGTCCCTGCTGAACAGTGTTGAGCCTAGGGAGCCATCTCTGGACGTTACCGCTGAAGCAGCAGCATCTGATGCACTAGCAACCTATGCGCCTAATTTTTTGGCCCGCCTACTCAGACTCGAAGCCCGACAGCGCAGAGCCCTGAGTCGCAAAGTGGAAGAGGGGAAAGCTGAAGATCTGCGGCGTTTTCAAACGGCACATTCCGATTGGCGCCAGGCTCATGCCAACTGGGCTGATGAACGGGAGCTGGCGCACCGCATTATTAACGGTGACAAACAAGCCAAACTGGATGCGATCGAAGCGTTCGAGCCATTCACCGAAATCGCTCATCTGGGCTCGGGTATTGAGTTGATTGTCCATGAGTCCGGCTTAGTGGAGGCCCGGCTGGCTATTCATGGCACGCACGTTATCCCGAGCGAGATTAAGTCACTCCTGAAAAGCGGAAAGCTGTCCACTAAGGCCATGCCGATCGGCCGTTTCAATGAGCTGCATCAAGACTACGTATGTAGCTGCGCGCTGCGTGTAGGTCGAGAGCTGCTGGCGATCCTGCCTGATGATTTGGTGATGGTGACGGCACTCGATAACGTGCTCAACAGCTCCACAGGCCATTTGGAAGAGCTACCGATCTTGAGCGTAGCTTTCTCCCGAAACACGCTGGATTCGCTCAACCTTGATGCCATTGATCCGTCTGAAGCAATGAAGAACTTTGTTCACAGCATGGCCTTCAAGAAGACCCAGGGTTTCTCAGCCGTCGTTGCACTGGATGCCAGGAGTTTCAATCTGCAACGCGCTTGAATGCAAGCCCGGTGCAGCTAATGTCACAGCTAGCTGCGTCGGTACCCTCAGGAGGCCTTACCTCGTTCACCCATTGCCTGGATCGGCATCTCGTAAAATGCACGGGAGACCAAAGGCTCATTACTACTCCTGCTAGAAGCGCTATCATCCCGCCACCAGCTCAAGTGGGGGCCCTCTTGATCGGGCATTCGCCTGCACCCCCTGAGCATCTGAGACAAGGAAGGTTGCGCATGGACGAGCTCGTTCAACACGTCACCCCACAAGAAGAACCAAAGCCGAAAGAGTTCAAGATCCTCGCTACCTTGGTATCAAAGCTCAACCTTGCAGACTTCCAGAATGCGATTCCGGTTATCCATGAGCTACGCCTCTCGAACGAAACGAGTGAGCGTTACCTCAACGCTACGCTGACGCTGACCTCTTCACCGGAAGTGTTCAAACCGAAAACCTGGCGTATCGAAGAGGTAGCGCCCGAGTCGTTTCGATCCATTCCTGGCCTAGACCTCATTCTGGATGGGCCTCTGCTGAGTAGGCTCACAGAAGCCGAAATGTCTACGTTCTCCTTCACATTGGAGGCGGATTGCAACGAGGCGGAAAACGGTCGCAAAGTGATTGCTCAGCTCGAGCAGGTCGTTGAGCTACTGCCCCGCAATCAGTGGGGTGGGTTAAGGCATATCCCAGATATGACAGCTGCGTTTGTTCAACCGAACGATCCGGCTGTGGAGCGGCTGCTTAAGCAGGCTGCTGAATTGATGCGCTTGAGTGAAAAGTCGCCCGCTTTGGATGGTTACAGCGGTGGGCCCAAGCGGGCTTGGCAACTGGCGTCAGCCGCATGGGGCGCAGTTGCACGCATGAAACTGGATTACTCCTTGCCGCCGGCCAGTTTTGAGCAATCCGGTCAGAAAGTGCGTAGCCCGAGCCAGATCGCAGATTCCGGCCTGGCCACTTGCATGGATCTGACCCTCTTCCTATGTGCAGCATTGGAGCAGATCGGCCTTAACCCGGTAATCGTTTTTACTCGCGGTCATGCTTTCGCGGGGGTTTGGCTGAAACCAGAAGAGTTCACCACCACCTTAATCGACGACGTTTCGACTGTGAGGAAGAGGGTGAAGCTCAAAGAGCTTGCTCTGTTTGAGACTACGTTGCTCACTCAACCATCGATCCCTCCCTTCGCCTATGCAGTTGAACGTGGAGCCAAGCAGATCGATGAGGAGGCTGAGTCCGAATTTGAAATGCTGCTTGATGTACGGCGTGCCCGCCTGCAGCGCATCAAACCGTTGGCCAGCTCCGAAGCGCAGATTGCCCGAGTCGTTACGACTGATTTGGACGATGGGCCAGGCCTTCTCATTGAAGATGGCGATGATATCCCCGATGAGATCGTCAACGTTGAAGTCGAAGACATTGCCAAGCTTAGCCCCAAAGACAGGCTAGAACGTTGGCAGCGAAAACTGCTTGATCTCTCGTTGCGTAACAATTTGCTCAACTTCAAGTACGGGAAGAAGGCGCTCAAGCTTGAGGCCCCGGATCCTGGCGCTCTCGAAGACATTCTTGCCAGCGGACAGTCGCTGAAGCTTCTGACGCGGCCTGACCTCATGGATGGAGCTGATCCACGTGAGAAAGAGCTGTATGAACAGCGTGAGCGTGAGGATGTTCGCCGGCGTCATGCAGAGGACGCCCTGAAGCGTCGAGAGGTGTTTGTAGCTCTCACCAGCCGTGAGATGGACGTGCGCTTGACCGAGCTCTATCGCGGCGCTCGTACAGCACTGCAAGAGGGTGGCGCCAACACGCTGTTCTTGGCTGTCGGTTTCCTGAAGTGGACGCGAGAAGATAAGGCCGGTCAAAAGTACACTGCGCCCCTGGTGCTGATACCAGTCAGCCTTGAGCGTAAGAGTGCGCGTTCTGGTTTTTCGATCGTGCTCCATGACGATGAGCCTTGCTTCAACCCTACGCTGATCGAGATGCTTCGACAGGACTTCGAACTGGGCCTGGGGTCGCTCGAGACCGAGCTACCTCGTGATGACTCGGGGTTGGACATCGTCGGCATCTGGAGGCGAGTAGGTCACGCTATCAAGGACATTCCTGGATGGGAGCTGTCCGAAGATGTGACCTTGGCCATGTTCTCTTTTGCCAAGTACCTTATGTGGAAGGACTTGTCAGAGAACGCCCATCACCTACGGCAGAATTCTGTCGTTCAGCACCTTCTTGATACACCTCGGGACTCGTTTGCATCGGGTACACCATTCCCGGATGCAAAATTCCTGGATCGTGATTACGGCCCTGCAGATGTGTTCTGCCCACTGCCATCTGATTCGTCCCAGCTTGCCGCGGTCATGGCTGCATCCAAAGGAAAGGACTTTGTGCTGATCGGGCCACCTGGTACCGGTAAAAGCCAGACGATTTCAAACATGATTGCTCAGTCGATCGCTCAGGGTCGGCGTGTGCTGTTTGTCTCCGAGAAGATTGCCGCTTTGGACGTCGTCTATAGGCGTCTTCGTGAAATCGGCCTCGGAGAGTTCTGCCTCGAGCTACATTCCAGTAAAGCCCGCAAGGCTGATGTATTGGCTCAGCTGCAGTCAGCCTGGGAAGCTAAAGGGGAGGTGGATGTGGATGCGTGGGAGGTCGAGGCTCAGCGGCTGGCCTCTATTCGCGACAGCTTGAACATCTATGTAGAGCGTCTCCATAACCGATACCGGAACGGTTACTCCGTATACGATGCGATCGGTACCGTTACCTCCGGTACTGACGAGCCAATAGCGAGCTTGAATTGGCTGTCGCCTGAAACTCATGACCAGAAAGCAATGCTGGACATTCGTGAGCTCGGCGACCGTCTTGAGGTTAACGCTCAAGAGGTGGGTTACGAAAATCTCGGCGGCCACGCTCTTTCCGGGATCGGTCAAACAGAGTGGTCTCCGCATTGGAGGCAAGAGTTTGTTCAAGCAGCTCGTGATGTGCTGCCTTCGGTTCTAGAGGCACAAAAAGCGATTCATCGCTTCATCGAATTGGCAGGGCTGCCGACAGTTCCCCACACACCTTCGCCTCTTGAAGGTCTGTCGACTCTTTCTTCGGTGCTGCCCACCGCAGCTGGTCATGACTGGCGCTTCGCTTTGTTGCCGAACGCTCGATCAATTGCACAGCGCTTAACGGATGGCTGTAACTGGATTGAGGAGCACCGGGATCTTACTTCCAAGCTGTCTGCTATCTGGCCTGCCAGAGTCGCGGGTGATGCCAGGCGTGCGATGGATTTGCTGAGTCAGCGCAGGTCGACTATGGGCTCCCTGGGTGCTGCTTGGGCTCCAGCCGTAGTGGAAACGCTTCAAGATGCGCTTTCAAAATTCTCAACAATCAAAGAGCTCTCTGATCAGCTCTCCGTAAGCTATAGCGAGTCGGTAGAAGGGCTCGAGGTCGAAAACCTGCACCAAGACTGGCTAAAGGCTGACGATGCCATCTGGCCTAAATCCTGGTTAGGCAAACGACGCGTTACGGCCTCACTTGCTGCTGTGCAGGCCGCTCCTGGAGAAGCGGACGTAGCGAAGGATCTTTCGACTTGGATCGAAATCCGTGCCGTCAGAAAGTCGATTGACGAACTCCAACCGGGAGCCCAGTGCGCCGATGTTTGGAGTGGGGCAAAGACCAACCCTGGCCACCTATCGCGTGCCATTGCCTTCCAGATCGCTTTGTCTAATCAGTTGAGCAATTCCGGGTGGCACGACGAGGGGTTCGAAGCCATCGAGCAAGGGCAGCTTGGCGAAGCGCTGAAGGCTCAACTATCCCGCATGCGCGCTATTGTTCGCCTCGACGGTGAGTTGGCGGAGTTCACAGAGCTTGCGAGTCAGACTGCGGAGCTTTGGAAGGGCCTCGCTACTGAGACCGAAATACTTACGGCAGGGTTGCAGTTCCAGTCTGAGCGACGCGAGATTGAAGAGCGTGGGCGTCTAACCGATGACCATCCTCTTGTGGAGGAGGGACGTTGCGGGAACGTTTTGAAGAATGACGTTGTTCTGCTCAAGAAGCGGGGCATCCTGGAGCGAGATTTGGCAGACCTTTCTGACCTGCGAGAGGTTGTTCCACTTTGGAATGATTTGAAGACAAAGGTGGACGACGCACGTCAGGCTGTGCTGTTCCAGGGCCAGATTGCGGTAGCTTTGGCCAAGCTAGCCGAGAGCCCGGAGCAAATTGCAGGGTTCAAAGGGCCACTCAATGCGTTGCTTGGCGACGGGAATGCTTTGCTCGAGCCTGAAGGCTCCATCATTCAGTCGGGGATTTCCCTTCGTGACAAGCTGAAGAATGTGGAGGCGCGGTCGGCTCACTTGACGGCCGTTGGCCAATTCACCGAGATAACGGTAGCAGCGAACTCAGAGCTTTCGCTCGAAGAGCTCAAGCAGAACTGTGAGCTGATGGTGGCTTCCGAGCCTCGCCTGAGAGCCTGGTGCGCCTGGCGCAAAGTCCGCGATGAGGCGTATGCAGTTGGCTTAGCTCCGATCGTGGAAGCTATGGAGAGCGGCGCCATCACCGCGGGCAAGGTGCGTCGTGTGCTTGAAGTGAACTACGCTCGCTGGTGGCTTAACGCGACCGTCGACAACGAGGCCGTCATCCGCACCTTTGTCAGCGCTGAGCACGAACAACGCATTCGCGATTTCCGAGCGTTGGATGATAAGTTCATCGCCTTAACTCGTGACTGGCTGCGCGCGCGTCTGTGCTCTGAGCTGCCTAGCCAGGAGAGCGTAACGCGTTCATCGGAGTGGGGGTTGTTGCGCCATGAGATGAACAAGAAGACTAGGCACATGCCACTGCGCGAGTTGATGAGCCAAGCGCCAGGTGCACTAACCAAGCTCACACCGTGTCTGCTTATGAGCCCGCTGTCGATCGCCCAGTATCTGCCATCTGATACGACACCGTTCGACTTGGTCATCTTCGATGAGGCATCCCAGATTCCTGTGTGGGATGCGATTGGGGCGATGGCTCGCGGTCGCCAAGTCGTGATGGTGGGTGACCCGAAACAGCTGCCGCCGACATCGTTCTTCGGGCGTGCTGAGTCTTCATCGGAAGACGAAGACACTGAGGCAGATCTGGAAAGCATCCTGGACGAATGCATCAGTGCAAACCTCCCGACTCGCAACCTTAACTGGCACTACCGTAGCCGTCACGAGAGCCTCATCGCATTCTCGAACCAGCGCTACTACAAGTCGGAGTTGGTTACATTCCCGTCGCCATTTACAACCGACAAAGCAGTCAAGCTGCATCCCGTTGCCGGTATCTATGACCGAGGCGGTTCGCGCACAAACCGCATCGAGGCACAGGCGCTGGTAACCCACCTTGTCGCTCGGTTGAAATCGCCAGCCTTCCGCGAGTCTGGCCACACCGTAGGTGTTGTGACCTTCAACGGCGAGCAGCAAAAGTTAATTGAGGATCTGCTCGACGAAGCCTGCCGTAAGGATCCGTCCCTGGATAGCTACTTCTCTGAGTCGCTGCTTGAGCCGGTGTTCGTGAAGAACCTCGAGAGCGTACAAGGCGATGAGCGAGACATCATTTACTTCTCGATCACCTTCGGTAAGGACGCAGCCGGGCACACCTCGATGAGCTTTGGCCCGATGAACGAGAAAGGTGGAGAACGTCGACTCAACGTAGCCATCACTCGAGCACGTCAGGAGCTTGTCGTGTTCTCGACCACTCGCCCCGAACACATGGATCTGTCTCGTACCAAGAATGAAGGTGTACGCGATCTGAAGCACTTCCTGGAGTTTGCTGAGCGAGGGCCGCAGGCCCTGGTTGAAGCTGATCGAGGAAGCGTTGGTGGCTTCGATAGCCCATTCGAGAAAGCAGTTGCGGCTGAGCTTTCCAAGAAAGGCTGGCAGGTCGTTACCCAGATCGGCGTGTCGTCATTCCGCATTGACCTCGGCATCGTGCACCCTGATTCGCCAGGTCGATTCCTTGCCGGCGTTGAGTGCGACGGTGCTACCTACCATCGCAGCGCGACCGCTCGTGATCGAGATAAGCTTCGAGAATTCGTTCTGCGTGGGCTGGGTTGGGAGATCGTGAGGATCTGGTCGACGGACTGGTGGATTGACGCTGCGGGCACTGCAGAGAAGGTTCATCATAAACTCATGGCTTTGCTGGAGTCATCGCGTGCCAAGCAGGCTGCAATCGATGCTGCCGAGGAAGCAGAGCGACTCAAAACCGACGCTGCCGTTGCCGAGGTGATTGAGGTGGTGGAGCAAGTGAGCCAAGTGATCACGGGCGAGGAGGGTATTCCTGTGGCCAATGACCCGACTGGCGCCTTCCAGGAGCTCAAATACGCGAAGGTGGCCACCGTTGAGGCCGCTGCTGAATACGTAGCCTATGTACCGGCAGACTACCCAGTCTATCGTGAGACAGATCCTACTCAGGCCGTGGATGGCGTGAGCCCTGACCATTTCTTCAATGCCGCCTACACGCCGATTCTGCAGAGCATGATCGCCCACGTTGTAAACGAAGAAGGCCCCGTACTCGACAGCGTGCTGTCCCGACGCATCGCCCGGGCACACGGATGGGTTCGTACAGGAGCGCGTATTCGTGATCGCGTTGATCAGATCGCGCGTGCTCACTTCAGGTCTCATGAGGAAGAGCAACTGGGGACCTTCTTCTGGCCAACCAACCTCGATTCAGCTATTCCGCCGTCCTGGTGACGATGACTCCGTGCGCAGCCTGGCGGAAATCTGCCTGCAGGAGTTGTCTGCGCTTGTGGGTGAGATGGAAGCAAAGGGGCATGCGGCTGAGGCCTTGATCCACGCCGTCGCCAAGGAGGCGGGTGTTATGAAGCTCGCACATGCTGGCCGCTCGCGAATCGAGAAGGCCATTCGTCATCACAGGAATGATTAGATTAAGGTGCCCATGGTTTGATTGTTCAAGCCATGGGCTACTTAAGGGAATTGCGTTGGAGGTTTACCTGACTAATGTAAGAAACGGATTGTCCGCCGGTGACTCTTGGGATATCGCTGCCTTACCGCGCAGGAGGTAGCCATTGAGTGAGCTCGTTTTGCGAGGACCTTTAACCTTGCAGGTCCAAATGTTCTGGCCATTAGGCTTTTTAAGATGGACATCCAGTTTCTCAAATTGATGTTGTAGAACACGCCAGGAATCGCTCTTAGGGGACGCTTCGGCCGAGTCTGGATGCTCAGCTACGTAGCGTTGGAAAATGCCCGGCGTTACTAGGAAAAATGTGCCGTCCACGGTATGGACCATGGCCTTGCTGTCGTTGACCACTAAGCGATGACTGTGAACTCCTTCGCGCAGCCACTCGATGAAGGCTAATCCCACGTCGTCTTGACACGGCGAAGCGGAAGACCGCAGGCTTTCCGCAGTTGGTCGAGCTTGGAGTTCGGCCGGCTCCTGCAGCATGTCCATCAGATCGTCGAGATAGGCGAAGTCCTCAGTTAGCGCCACAGCGGTGTGCTGTTGTTCTGCAGCTGCGATCTTTGGCCGAGCTATGGCTGACTCCCTCGCTTCATCGGTCGGCAGGGACGGTGCCACGGTCAACTCAATAGTGCCACTGAAAACTTCGGGTCGGAGTTCATCGGCCCAGACCAGGCTCGGCTGCAGGCAGAGGAAGGTGAAGCGATGCTGCCAGTCACCGTCCGTGACAGTGGCGTTCCAAACAGCTTTGCTTTCCGGTGTCGCTTCCACCAATCCATGTGACTGCAGCTCATCGAACAAGGCGATGTTGGAGGTGGGGATACCGTCCACAGCCTGGGCCAGTAGATGTGCGCGCAGTTTGTCGGTCGTGGTCTTGCTGACCAGCCATAGGTGGTCTTCAGTTAGCCAGCCGGCTGCGCCGGGCTGGTTGAGCTTGAACTCGTTCTTGACCAGATGGCGCAGTCCCGTGAGCAAGTGGTGCTGCAGGGAGTGCTTGGGCGCCTGCAAGGCCTTCGCGGGATTAGCACCGATGTTCTGTGCGGTGGACACCCGGTCAGCTTGCAGCACCAGTTCCCCGAGAATCCCTGCGTGCTCGTAGTGGTCGGCGAGCAGGAACAGCAATTGACTCCATAATTCGGAATAATCGCTTAGCCAGTCGAGCAGGGCGGGCGATAGGATCTGCGTATAGAGCAACCCCGCCGCGGCACCGTGCAGCTTGTATTCGCGGCCTGGGTGGTAGCGGAAACGGTAGGGCTGGCACAGCGGTCCGTGCCAGGGGTGCCAGCGCGCTGCGTTCTGGTACTCCACCTGCAAATCGACGGCGATTTTGCCGATGTCATGGAGCAGGGCACCGTAGGCAATCGCGGCGCTCCAGGCATCGGCTTGTGCCGCGTGGTCTTCTGGCGCCGCACCGCTGGGGAGGAGGTAGGATTGGCGTAGCTTCAAGCAGCAGGCCACGAGTTCCAACCCGTGATCGAGCATGCCCCCGGGATAGGCGTGATGATGGCTTTCGCTCGCCGGGAGTTGCTGTACGAAGCTGGCGTAGCGGCGGATGGGCTCTAGGTAGAGCCGATCAAACTGCGCTTCGGAGAGGGCCGTGTACTGCCAGATGCGTTCGAGCAGCTTTCTCCGGTGGTCGGCGGCGAGTAGCGATTCGGCCGACCGGGGAAGCATGAAGCCCTCGACGAAGGGAGTGGGAGTGAGTTCTGCCGCCTCACCTTTTCGAAATCTAAACCACGAGCGTTTCATCGCATGACCTGCTGTTCGTTCGGGAGGTCCTTTTGCCTTTTCGGATAAGCCTCTTACCCTTGCGCCCCCTTCCATTGCCGCCGTTACCCTTTACCGCCTTGGCCTTTTTTACGGGAGTGATAATTCGAAGCCAGGTCCATCGGAATCGGTGGCCGATCGGAATAGCGACCCCTTTGTCCAGGGCGTAGACTGGCCGGCATCATTGCTAGAGTAGGGGCGCGGATGACGTTAAGTGATGCAGTGTTGATCGTGTTACTGGCCGATCGGATTCATGGCACGGATACGGCCATCCGATCTGCAGCCAAGCGCTGTGCGAAAAAGCTGCCCCGCAGCCAGCGCGATATCGTGTTCAAGATTGGAAACAGCGCAAATCCGCGGCAACTTGTGGCGCACCTTTGTCAGCACTTGTCTGATTGAGTGACCAAGCGAGGTCGTTTTAACCGAAACCTTGCAAGAGCGCGTGCGCTTTAAGTAAACCTTCGGCTAAAACCGCAGTCTCAGTTATTATCCCTGCACTTGTCCCACGCTTAGGAAAATTATTCATGTCCAAACTTGCCGAGTTCAAAGCACTGGAAGCGCAATTGGCCGCGCAGCTGCAACAGCTGGATGCCATGAAAAACGACTCTGGTTTGAAGCAGGAAATCGAGTTTGAGCAGAAACTCAAAGCGTTGCTGGAAGAGTA
This sequence comes from Pseudomonas sp. Sample_22, assembly GCF_004307635.1. NCBI lineage: Bacteria > Pseudomonadati > Pseudomonadota > Gammaproteobacteria > Pseudomonadales > Pseudomonadaceae > Pseudomonas > Pseudomonas sp. Sample_22. The sequence continues at coordinate 34,627 of NZ_RCNY01000081.1, read as the reverse complement.
CAGCATGGGCCTGCGCCAGGTGATCAGCATTCTGGATCCGTCCAAGGGTCTGAGCGTACCGACCGCGAGTGCGTCCAGCAGCAGCCAGCGTAAGCCGCGCGAGGTGAAACGCTACAAGCATCCGCAGAGCGGTGAGGTTGTGGAAACCAAGGGCGGCAACCACAAGATCCTCAAACAGTGGAAGCAGGAGCACGGCTCGGACACCGTTGAGAGCTGGGTGCAGTAATCGCTGACTTATTGACAGCGGTACAAGTCACGCAGCAGACAAAATAAAGGCCCCGGATAGGGGCCTTTTTGCTGGGTGAGAGCAATCATGCGGTGAGTCGAGCGGACGTATCCGTGGCTTGATCAGACTGCAAGGCCAACAGGTACTCAGAGGCTTCCCGGGCCTGACCACTGGCGCGGAAAATGGCTCGTTTGTCTTCCTTGAGTATCTTCAACCAGGACGCCAGGTATTCCTCGTGACGCAACTCGCCCGTGGTACCGGTGAGTGCGCAGAGAAACGCGGCGCCCATTTCTGCGACCAGTTCCTCGAAGGCATACGCCGTGGAGCCGAATGCATGCCCGCCGGTGATACCTTCACGGTTCAGACGCGACCGGTGGCCCGACCAGTGTGTCAGCTCATGCAGAGCCGTTGCGTAGTAGCTGCCGACGTCTTCGAACTGCGCCTTCGTAGGTAGTTGGATCAGATCCCGAATCGGCTGATAGCACGCATCATCGCTGTAGCGATGCTCGATGCGCGCACCGCTGGCGACCAGCAGTTGCTCTGCTGGTTCATGATCGATGAAGGTCGCGGGGTCAGTGTGCTCGGTGGAGGCTGGCTCCTCGTCAGGCAAGCCTTCGGTCTGCTCAATGTTGAACAGGCAGTGTGTGCGCAGAATCGCGAACTGCACCAATTTGATGTTGCCCTGCTCATCGCGAACGACTTGGCCGTCCTCGTCATGCGCCTCCTTGCTCATCGGTTTGTACAGCACCGCGAGGGTGGATTGCTCGCCCTTGCGCACATGGCCGCCAGCCTTGCGTGCTTGATTGAAGGTCAGCCAGCGATCCTTGGTGAACCCTCGCAGGCGGGCCTCGGCCCACAAGAGTGGAACGTTGATGCCGGCGTAAGGCCGCCGGGTAATGGCGTTGATGGGGAATGGGGAGTCAGCGCTCGAACCTGCGGTAGTCCAGGGTTTGATCCAAGGGATCACGCCTTGGCTCAGGGCACTGACGATCTTGTTGGTGACGTCCAGGTAGATATCGGACATGGCGTTCTCCGGTTGTGAAGGGGGAACACCTCCCCACCGGGAAGGGTTCCCGGTGGGGTAGAGGGGCAGTGACGGTGCTGAGTGGGTCAGAGGGCAGCGATGTCTACCGCGCTCTCATCAGGCAGTCGGACGAGCAAAAAAGCTGGGCCGCTGTGTGGGGTGACGCGAGCCAGCTGAAGCTGCGGCAAATGAGCAACTACTGAAGTGCCGTTGCTCTGCAGCTCGAGCTGCAGTGCTATGGGATGGTGCAGGGCAAGCGGTGCAGACGTTAGCGCGCTATTGAGCAGTTCTGCCAAGCGCAGTGTGGACTGACCAACCGGCTCCTCGCCTGTGGCAGGTTCAATGAACTGTCGCCAGACACCTGGGCTCAGCACAATGGCAGTGGAGAGGTGGTTCATCCTGGACATGGTGGCCTCCGGTTAGCAGATTCCGCGTCACCTTTCTGAGGTTTGGTGTGGATTTGCCGGATCCGATCAACCCGCCGAGCAGAGAGCGTCCGTCCATTAAAACGCGCCTGAACGTGGGGTCAATCTCCGATCCTGACCTCCTTTGAACGGCTCTATCCAAGGCGTTCAAAGGAAGACTATCGGCCTTGAATTCCTGACCAGTGGCGATCTCCAGTCAGTCTGAACGTAGTGTGTAATGCCTCCCGAAAGGCCCGCTAGGTGCCTCTCGGGAAGCGCGAGGTGCTCGCTTTTAGGTTCAAGGTTTTCCCGCAGGATCAACCTCGGCGGCCAGGTACAGGTGGGTGGAGGTAGCCTCCACCCCCAGCGAACCTGCAGTGCCGCGAAGGCTGGCGAGAACGGGATCGTCAATGTCAAAGTACTCGGCAAAATCATCGCCACCGAATTCATCGCGGGCATGATTCCACCAGGTGTCGAAGTCGTCGACGGCAGGGTTGCAACCGGTGGCATAAGCCACGCGTTTGCGCCCACCGCCATCCGGCTTGCATTCGCCAACCTCTGACATGAGGTAGACGCCGTGGTCTTTGACCAATATGACTCTGCAACCGTTGATACCGGCCTCTGCTAATACGGCGTGAAGTTCAGTGCCTGTAAAACTCAGCATGATGAGATCCTCCAAAATGTGCGGAGGAATGCCACCCATGCGGGAGAATTCCCAGCACTGGTATGGATTGGGTTTGGGGGGCGTCAAAGACGCGGGCTCAATGAGCTATGGGGGATTGGAAGGCGTTCATCACCGGGGAACGGTGACCATGCGAGCTGCCGAACGCGAATCGCATTTGGGGATAACCATCACGTGTGTGACGTAGCCTCAAAGGTTATGGCTACCTGGGATGCTGGAAAACCAGCGATTGCACAATTGGTTTAACAAGCGAACCGACATAGCGTCAATGGTGTTTTTCGCATGGGTCGAGCGAACCAGTGCACTGAGCGCCACCGGTGATAATCGGCGACTGGCAGGTGATCAACGGTCATGAAAATCAGCAGCAGAAGAGTAAGCTAAAGCTTGGATCCAAGTTGGCGGTAACCAAATGGCCCCGAGCGAAATGACGGGAGAGGAGCCAATCAAATGTTGACTACAGCTTCTTCAACCTCCAGTCGGACAAGCATCGGCAAGCATTGCATACACGCTGCGGTTGGTGCTGGCCGGATGGTCAAGCGACTCGAAACGACGCTGCTGCATTCCAGTGCATTAGCTTCAGTGCCCTTCAAGTATCGGCAATTTGGCTTGCAGATTTTCAAGTTGCTCATCTTGCTTGCGGTTGCGTCAGTTGCACTTTTCTTAGCGCTTGGAATGCTTGCGCTTTGGACAATCGCAGCATTGCCAATAACTGCACCTGACAATGAGCCTGATATTTTCGAAGTGAGTCACCCTCGCCATCGTTTCAAGTATCCTGAGATGTATGACGATCACGGATCACTACGCTGATTTTTACTTGAGCTTTTGAATACCTTCGACAACTTGAGATGATCCTTTCCCGGCTTGAAGTTTGGCGCTTTCCGCGCCCTGAGTAAGCAAGCTTTGAACGTTGCTGCCAACGTTGTAACCAGCCCAGCTCATCGCGCCGAGGAAAAACATTGGCAGCACCACGAACATTGTGCCCATAACGTACTCGATCACCTGCGCGGTAACCGTCCCGTCCATGAATCCTGCCGTCGGTAATGACAAAAGCAGCTGGTCGGTGGCGGAGACTTGGTTGTACAGCGTTTCCAGCATGCTCGAATCGATCCAGCGCGCAAGCTCCCACCAGAACGTCAGCATGTGCAGGGTGAACAGCGCGAACGTGATCGTCATGAGCGCCTTGAGCTGGTAAGTGCTGATCAGCAGTACCAGCGGCAAACTGATGATCGTGCCCATGATCAGGAAGGCCTGAACCATCGGCAAGGCCGTTCGCAGCGCATTCATCGCCGGGAAGTTGCTGAACGAGCCCAGGGCCAGGCCGGTGTTTGTCGCCAGATTGTTGAGGCCTTGCGTCAGTGAGCCGCCCCGGGCACTGCTGCCATAGTCCTGGAACACCTGTCCGGGCGCCATACTCAATGACTGCTGCCGCGGGCTCACCAGCTCCCGTAGAGTAGCGTTTTCGATCTCGCTGGCACTCCGCCCGGTCAGCCAGCCCCGCAACTGCGAAATCAGCGACGGATCGACCTCGGCGACCAGGCGATCACGCAGCCCGACCGTGGCATCGCTCCACCACTGTTTGCAGGTGGGGTAACCCGCGTCGTTGTCGAGCCGAGGCAGGGAGGTATCCCGGGTCTCGTCGTATGGCCAGTCGACCCTAGGCGTTCGCGAGCGATCGGTGTCGTAGTAACCCGGTCTGTTGAGCAAGTAGGTCGAGCCGATCCAGGACGCATCGTAGCTCTGCGATTCGTCCAGCTCGGGACGATTGGTGAACAGCCGCGAGCGCGAAAAGCCGTAGCAGTCCCGGGTGAAGTCGGCGACCTCCTGCAGCAGCACCTGGTCGTTGATGCGCGAGCTGTCGATCTCCATGCGCATCGCGCGGATGTCAGGCGCGCACGGAATCGACGCGGTGGCAGCGGCGGTGATGCCTTTGCTCATGGCATGCACCAGGAACCACCACACCGGCACGTTTGCTGACTTCTCACCGATGGTGTTGAAGGTCGTGCCCCAGGCCGTGTCCGCGGGCTTGGCCATGGACACCCCACAGCGCTGGTTCGCCGCATCATCGAAGGTCACCGAGGACAGGTTCAGCGGGAAGAACGGCATGCAGCCAAACAGGATGACCACGTAGCTCATCCACAGCCGGTTTTCGACCCGAGGGATCGTCAGCAGGCCCTTGTTGCCTTCGTCAGCGCCCTGTTGGCGGGCCGACAGCCATTCCTGCAGGATGATCGCGCCGAAGGGCGCGGCGAACAGCCCCGTGTCGGCCAGCGTGTTCCAGATGCCGTTGTTGATGATCCAGGCCAGCAGCGACAGGTAGTACTCGAGGTAGCTGTTGGTGCTCATGTTCATGGCTACCCCTCACACGCGAGACAGTTCGACTAGGATGATCGAGCTGAAGCCGATTAATCCCAGACGCTTGACGCGTTGCTGGTCCACAAGCGCGGGCCGCAAGCGCAACGCCGCGGTCCAGTCGGCGAGGATCAGGGTGTACTGCAGGACGCGCCAACAGGCGAAGTAGGGCGTAGTCCCCCGCGCCTGCGTAAACCAATCAAGCTGGGAGCCCGGCAGTTGCAGTGCCATCAAGGCAATCACCAGAATGACCACTATGGCGCCGAGGATCAGCAGTGCATGACAGATCGTTGACCTCACCGAGAGCGGCATCATGGTGTGCTCCTCCCTTGGTCCGCCCGGTGCAGTCGATCCGGCTCAGGATCGCGCTGATCGATACTGCGCGAGGCGTCGGCGCCGCCGACATGTCGATCGAGCACCAGGCTGGCGGTGTTGGTGGCCAGCGACTGGCGTACCTGCAGCTCGGTTTGCAGCAGGCGGATCTCGCGCTCCAGCGTTTCGACATTACCGTTGAGGGCGGTGGTGGCAGGCTGCGCCGACGCGACATTGGGCTCATGGCTGCCGGCCAGCAGCGTGCGCTGCAGCAGCATCGCTTTGTAGATCACGCTCGATAACGCGGTCTCGCTGGCCAGGCGTCGGGCCAGCAGGTTCTGGTCGGGATCGTCGCGCAACCCCTCGATGACCCCGCGGGAGACCTGCAGCAAGGGGCTGGAAACTTTGCCGAGGTTTTCCGGCGTGGGCTGTTCCGAGCCCGACAACATGCGCTGCAGTCCCTCGAGGTGCTCCGTATAGGTTTCCTGGATCAGTGGTGACAAACCTGTGCCGGCGGTCACACGCAGCGTTTCGCAGTCGTCACAGGTCTCCACCTCGGTTTCACCGAGCACGCGGGTGGCCCATTCGGAGGCCTCCTCGGGGCTCGACCAAGCTTGGCAGATTGCGCCATTCTGGCACCCAGACCCGACGGCCGACGTTTCCCCAACGGCTCGGTTGTGTAGCAGGTTATAGCCCGCCTTGACCACGTCTGAGGTCAACCGGATAGGTTGCTGACCGTTGCCCCCGGCTTTCTGTCCACCGACCCAACTGACACCGTTGTTGCCGTTGTTCGATTCGGTGTCCTTCACCGCCATCACGGCATCACCGTCGGACCGCTCGAGGTTTTGCTGCATCTCCTGGTTCTGCGCCAGCGCGCCCCAGCCGGCCTGGTCGACTTTGTCGGCCATTTTCGCGGCCATTGCCTGGCAGGTGAGCTTGGAGCGGTCGAAGTCGATGCGCCCTTGCAGCACACCATTGCTCAGCAACTCGTACAGCCCGGGGTTGGCGCGCTGAATGATCATCGCCGGTAGCGACATCACCGCCTGCGTGGCGTTCTGTATGACATTGCCCATGATCTGCTGGAAGCCCTGGGTGGCACCGTTGAGCTGGTTCTGCAGGGTGTTCGAGAGGTTCATGTTTCCGCACATCATGTTCGCCCGCCAGGACATGCCGACGCCGAGGCCATTGGGGCGGTAGAGCGAGGAGGGCGCTCCCGCCGCTGATCCGCCGCCGATGGTGTACATCACTCGGTCATCCAACACTTCGGCCTGTTGGCCAAGGTGGTAGCCGCTTTCGGCGGCGTAACCCGCGGTACACACGAGGAAACACAGCAACCCGATTGAGAGGGTGTTCATCATTGGCCTCCATCAAAGTCGATGCTGAACAGGAAGGTCTGACCCATGCGCTGGCAGCAGCGGTAGGGGCGCCAAAGCGACCAGGCATAGGCGCCGTCGTTGTTCTGGACTGTCGAGCTGGGGAAGATCGCGCAGGTGTTCTGGACCGTCGGGACCAGCAACTGCCAGCGGTGGTTATTGACGTTGTTCTCCATGACCTGCTGCGGCGGCCAGTAGCCGGGAGCGGGCAGCGGCTGCAGCGGCCGGTAAACATGCGGCTGGCCAGCGCGCGTGATGAAGTCGCTGGCGCGCTGAGCCATGACGGCAGCCGCCTTGAAGTCGTCGGGCTGCACCAGAAAACCGTGGCGTGGATAGACGCTGCCCCACATGTCCCCAAGCGCTTGGCTGCCAATCTCGCGCATGCCCGGTACGAGCGCCTGCGGGTAGACGGATTCAGGGATGGTCTGGCGCCAAGCCAAGGGGTCGAGCGTGCTGAGGTAGTAGGGTGAAAAAGACACGGCCCCACTCGGGCACGCATAGCCGAAACTTTTCGCCAGGGCAGTCAGCGCCGCGCCGCCGGGATGCCCGATGCCGTCGACGTTCTTGAAGCGCGGAAGGTTATCGCGCTGCAGTGAGGGCGTGATCAGGTTGCCGCCGCCCTGCGACGCCGGCGTCGGCGCCGCCAGTGCGGACATCTCGCTCCAAGGATTACCACCGGTGTTGGAATAACTCGACACCACCAGTTCGGGAATGAAATGGCGGACCTTGGGTGAGGTCCGCACGGTGCAGCCAAAGGGCGTGCAGAGTAGCCAATAGCAGATTCCGACGACTCGGTACTCCAGGCACTGCAGCGAAGTGACGGAGGCGATGATGGCGGGAGTGGTCAGTGCCAGGCACTGCTCAGCCACGACGAGCAGAGCGGCCACAGTGAAGGTTCGGCCGCGCTCTGTCCTCCTGGCCTTTCGGTATCTGCGTTGGGTGGCGGCGGTCACATTCATGGGCAGCGCTCGGCAGGTGGCAGCGGTGGGCATCCGTGCGCCAAGTGTCAGCATCCCGGATCTAACTCAGGAGGAGGACGGGCAAACCGAGTCCGGGGTGATCGGTTTCGTCCGTCGCCGGGTTGAGGGGGCGAATGAGGCGAAACGACCGATGGAGTGAAAATGTAATCCTGTCGAATTTTGCTAAGGGAAAGGGCTTTGACTATGGCTGGCTCTGGGCTGTTCAGGACATACCGCGCAGGCGATCGATCTCTGCGGCGACCTGCAGGGCGGCCTCCAGCTCGGACTGTTGGTACTCTTCCATCAACCGCCAGCGCTGAGCTTTCTCCTCGGGCTCGGTCATGGCCAGGGCGAGGTACAGGCTCGGCGGCACCGCGCGAAACAGTGTCTCCAGGTTCTTCGACAGGACCACGCCCTCGGTGTACTTGCCCGAGGCCTTGCTCGCGGACAGCAGCAGCGCTTTCTGCGCCGGCGTGAGCTTCTTGAAGCGGGCGATCTCCTCGATTTCCGCCGGCGGCATGTTCAAGCAGATCCACCACTCGATCATGTTGAGCATGGTCTGCGCCGCGTCGGGGAAGTCGGCCAGGTTCTGCGTCGCCAGCCAGAACCATGCGCCGAGCTTGCGCCACATCTTGGTGCCCTTGACCACAAAGGGCGCCAGCAGTGGATTTTTGGTGATGATGTGGCCTTCGTCGGTGACCATGATGATCGGGCGCCCCAGGTACTGGTCGCGTTCGGCGAGGTTGTTCACCGTGTTCATCAGACTGATGTAGCTGATCGACATCTGCGCCTCATAGCCCTCACGGGCATAGGTGGCGAGGTCGACGATCGTCACATCGCTCTCCGGCCAGGGCGTGCCGGGTCGGTCGAAGAGGGCGCCCTCGAAGCCTTGGCAGAACAGGTCGATGGACTCGGCCATCTCCTGCGCTCGCTCACGGCGCTTGTCGGGCAGGTGGACATCGCCGGCGACCTGGCGCAGCGCATCACGGACGTGGCGGGTCATGACCTGCTGCTTGGTGGCTGCGCAGTGCCGGGCGGCATCGAGGATGCACTCGCGGATCAGGCTGCGGTCTGCTCGGGTCAGGCGTGCCTCTTCCTTGGCTTCGCCACCGGTGATCATCAGCCGCGCGGTGATCTCCAGCTCGCCCAGCACGTCGCGCTGCTCATCACTATCCGGTGCGACTTCATCCAAGTCTTCGGTCGACAGGCTGGCCACCTGGTCAGGGTGCTCGATCAGCCGCCGGGCATCGGCAAAGGGCGCCAGGCTCAGACCACTGCCGGGTTTGAGCTGGACCTTGTTCACGGACAGCCCGAGGGTGGCGAAGTAATCGCCCTGCAGGCCGAAGGAGTTGCCGGCTTCGACGATGAACAGCCGCGGCCGGTACACGGCCATGACCTGCATCAGGATTGAGACCAGGGTGGCCGATTTGCCGGCGCCGGTCGGGCCGAACAACAGCAGGTGGCCATTCATGGAGCGGTCGAAGCGCGACAGCGGATCGAAAGACAACGGCGCACCGCCGCGGTTGAAGAAGGTAATGCCGGGGTTGCCGGTGCCGATGCTGCGCCCCCAGAGGGGCAGCAAGTTGGCGGCATGCTGGGCAAACAGCAGTCGGGTGTACCAGTTGCGCGTGTCTCGTGCAGGGTTATAGACCATCGGCAGCCAACGCAGGTAGCTGTTGCACGCGGCCACTTCATCACCCTCGCGCACCGGTTGCAGGCCGGCCCCGAGCAGCACATTGGCGGCCTGGATTGAACGCTGGCGCAGTTGCTGTTCGTCGGCGCCACGCAGGTACAGCGCCAAGGTGCCGCGGTACAGCTTGTGCTGGCGGCCGATCAGCGCGCGGGCCTCTTCGACGTCCTGGCGGGTCTGGGTCGAGGCGAGGTTCTCGCCGATGGCTTTGCGCGCTAGGCGGTTGAGCTGCTCCTCGAGTACATCCTGGGGCGTGATCACCAAGGTCAGGCTCATGACCGCCTGCTCGGGCAACTGATCGAACAGGGCGTTCAAGGCTTCGCCCTTGCGCGTTTCACCGGTCAACTGACCGATATGCGGCGGTCTGCGCAGCTTGTCGACCACTATCACGGTGTGGGGTTGTTGATCGAAGTACCAAAGGCCCTGGTCGTTATCGGAACGCGGTTCGTGGAAGAACAGCCGCTCGGCGAAATCGTGGTCGAACGGCAGCGATAGGTCCTCGCCGTCGTCCGTCTCCGGATAGGGCACGCGTCGATAGAACGCTGCGGGGGATTCGCCGGTGAGGGCAGGAGCCGGGTTGAACCAGGGTAGCAACCAGGCGTAAAAGTCGCGCCCGGTCAACCGCCGAGGGCTGACCCCGCAGGCCTGCAACGAGGCCACCAGGCGATCGCAGGTGCGACTCAGCAGTTGAACCGGGCTTTGCCCTTCATCGTCAGCCTGGTCCCCGAGCCGGCGATAGACCACCAGCCGAATTCGCCGGTTGCTGCCACGCCAGGGCAGGTGAGACACGACATGGTCGTCAAACAGCCCGCCCGGTTTGGCGATGGCGTGGAGGTGACACTGCATCGACGCGAGGAAGGCTCCGGTAAACGGCGTGCCTTGTGCCCGAAGGGCGATGTAGCGCTCCAGGCGTTCGAGGTACGGGTAAAAGTCACTGTCGTCCTGGCAGAAGAACTGCACCACCCAAGGCGCCTGGTCGAGTTCGTCGAAGCTGTCCTGCAGCGCATCTTCCAGGGCGTCGCGCGCCGCCATCAGCCACTCGGGTTCACGGCCTTCGGTCCCGATCGGCTGCAGCTCGAACACGGCGCCTACGGAGCGATTGTCGTCGAGCAGAAAGCACTGTTCCTCCTCGAGGTATTCGACCCAGGGCAAGTGGTCGGCGAAGCTGGGATTGTGCGCGTACTGCGCCGCTTCATCGGCGCAGGTTGCCCGCCGACGCTGCGCCGCACGCCAAGGCTTCCAGCGCGGCGGGTCGCGATTCGCGTCATCGGCCATCACAGATCATCCAGGCGTTCGCCCGGCAGCGCGTACTGGACCTTCTCGTACAACGGAAACACCGTCGAGTAGCCTGGCACCGGTGTCTGCTGGGTACCGGTCAGGTGCGGGTAGATGTACATGACCAGGTCGGGATTGGGCAGGCGCGGAAACTGAGCGCGGATCTCGTTGGCGGCGGTGCGGGTGTAGGCGTTCTGGTCGTTGATCAGGTGCTCGGGATCCAGCACCGGACGGCGTAGTTCGCTGCGGGCCTCCTGCAGCTGTTGCTGGGCGCCGACCGAGCCGCTGCCGTTCCAGATATCCAGCATGGTTTGCTCGCCGTGGGGCAGCATTTCATCCTTGCTGGTGGAACAGCCAGCCAGATGCAGGCCAAGCAGCAGGCTAATCCAGATCCAGTACCGAAACGGATGGGCTTTCATGATTCACTCTCCGACCTTTGGGTTCGTAGTCGATGCTGATTTCGTGATCCAGGTGCAGAGCCACCTTGGCCCCAGGCGGGACATAGATGGCGGCGAAGGCTTCGCCGTAGAGCTTGTTGATCCAGTCACGGATGTCGCCGATGCCACCGCTGATGACCGAGTTCAGAGCGCTGGTGCCGCTGTTCTGGCTCAAAGCCAGGCTGCCGCTGGCCGAGTTGATGAACGAGGTGTTGGTCTGCTCGCTGCCCAGCGCCGCGGCAAAGCCGGCGCCAGCCGCGGTGATCAGGCTCTGGCTGCCCAGGTACTGCTGGGCGTTGGAGCGGCGCTCGCCGGAGATGCAGGGAATACCGTAGGGATCGGAGATATAGCCCAAGCCGCCGCGGATGTTCTCGGTGTCCGAGGTCTGGGTGCTGCTGCGATTGCGGCTCACGACTTTTTGCGGTTGCGGCACCGTGCGGACGGTGCCGTCGCTGAAGACAAAGGTGATCGACTCGACCTGGCCGCGCACACAGGACAAGGTCCAGTCGCCTGAGGCGGTGCCGCTCATGACCGCGCCGACCACGTCCGGCAGGTCGATGCCGTTGGCGGTGAGGTTGTCGGGTCCCACCAGTACCTTGAAGGGGTAGGGATCGTTCACCGTGCCGTCCACCGGTACGCGGCCAATCAGGGCTGTCATGGCGATCGAGCCCATCAGCGTCGAGTTCTCGGGAATGGTGTAGATGGGCTTGGCCCCTTCAGTGCGATCCTTGGCGTTTTCCAGGTCGCGCTCGCCTTTGGCGACGGCGCGCAAGTGGTCCTGGCTGCGGTCGATGGCGCTGTTGTCCAGGCCGTGCAGGTCCTTGAATTTCGACGTCAGTGTCGACAGTGGACCGTCGGTTTTGGTGGCGTCCTCCTGGCCGGTGCGCGCATTCGACGGTTCGACCCACTGCACCGCATCAATTGATGTCTGTGCGTTTGAAAACTGTTGCTCGTCACCTGGCTCAAGACCAAAGCCCGCAGGTACATCCGACTTCTCACCCGGCTTGCCGGTGAGCTGGTCCTTGAGCCTGGACAGCAGCCCCTGGGTCTCGCGGTGCTGCTGCTCGGCCTTCTGCCGAGCATCATTGGCCTGCTGGCGCTGTTCGGTGACCTGCTGGGTGACGCTGCTCAACGTGCTCTGGATGCGGCTGTCAATGTTGCCTTCGCGCGTGCGCAGTCGGTTGTTCTCGGTCTGCAGCGTATCGTTACCTTTCTTCAGTGACAACATCTCGCTGCGCATCGCCTTGACCTGACCGATCAGGGTGGCCACCGTGTCGCGTGGCGTGTCGCCAGCGATGCCCAAAGCTTTTGCCTGTTCCGCAGTGAGCGCTGTCTTATCTGGATCATGGGCCGGCTGGCCGTCTGGAGCGACCACCCAGGATTTGCCGATGATCAGCACAATGCCCAGCAGCACGCCGGGTACCAGCCACTTCAGCAGGCTGTTAGCTTTCATGATCGGCAGCCTCCGGCGTTGGCGGGGGCAACAGCAGGGCATGCTTCAGGTCGCCGCCGCGGGTGACTAGGTACGCCACAGTGGTGTCCTCCGGCGTGCGGGCATGACCGAGGTACGCGTGCTGAAACGTTGCGGCGTACAGCGTGGCTTGCAGATGACGCGGGTCCAGCGAGACCTTGCCTGGTCCGCGGTTCACGATCTTCACTGCAGTCACCCAGTAGTCACCCAACCGCCAGGCCGCGAGTGCCTTGATCGAAACCCGTTCGGTAGGCAGCAGCGTACTGAGCCCAACAGAATCGCCCAGCGGTACCCTACGAACACCGGGCAGCGGCGCCACCGTGCGCAGAGGCGCATACAGGTTCTGCGCCGCAAAACGGGTGAGCACGACCGGCACCGGAGTCGCTGCCGGTGCTGACCCCTGTGTTGTTTCCAAGTCCGGTTCCTGAGCCTGGGCGACGATCTTGATCGGCTCAAGCGACTCGCTGCCCTCGAGCGCTTCGATGTCGATCAGGATGATATCCCCCGACTTCACCGACTGCAGCTGCAGACGGGTCGGGGGAATAGCTTCCGCTGCACGCAGGTACACCGTTCCCCCAACGGACTGCACCCGCAGCTTGTTGGCGATCGCACTCGGCAGTCCGATACGGACATCTTCATCCAGCATCAGGATGCGCTCCTGGCCCACCGTGAGCGGGATGGCCAACGGCAGGCGATCCCAGTATTTGACCTCGACGGCGCCAGCGGTTGAACACCAGCCGGCGACCGACACCAGGATCAGGATCAAGACACGCATCATTACGCACCTCCAGGCAGCGTCAGCTTCTGCGGTGTGCCTTCGTAGCAGTCCAGGGCCAGGCCCCACTTGTTGTGCTCAGGGTCGACGTCGAAGCGCACCACGCGCAACGGATAGCGCACGACCACGCGCTTCACCGGCTCGGCGGCGTAGTACTCGTCGGCGTTGAGGTCGAGCTTGACCAGCCAGCTGTGCTTATCCAGCTGTTTCACGCGCAGGTCGGGGTCGTCGCTGTAGCCGCGGCCCAGCACCTCGTATACCCCACGCACCCGGCCGCGGAGCTCGCCGGCGGCCTTGCGGTATTCAAAGTCGCCATCGAAGAAGGTCTTGCACGCCGGGGTGAGGTAGGGCTGCAGGGCGAAGATGGCGCGGTGATAATCGGTCTCGCCGTCAGTGGGCCAGCGGTTGAGCTGGCCAAAGATGTACAGGGCAAAGGCGTAGATGTTCTCGGGGGGCACGTCCCACCATTTGCGCGTACTGCCGGAACGCAGGTCGGGTGGCACGTGAATGGTCAGCTCAGAAGGCGCGGATTGCCAGCCGTACCAAGTCCCGGTGCATAGCAGCGCGAGGATCGCCACGGCTATGCGCAGGCTAAAGATATGCGCTTGCTGCGCATCGACCTTGTTGCGAAAGCGGCTCATGCGGCGGTCCTCACATGCCGGTGTGTACGGCGGACGGTCCAGGGACCGGAATGCAGGATCAACTGGTGAATGCCGATGCCCCAGTGCACCGCCAGATGCCACTGCAGGCGCCGGTACAGCCAGGTTTCGGGGCGGGCACGCTTGGCCCGACGCAGCAGCTTGCCGCCACCGAGCAACACCAGTGCCATGCACAGGAACATGCAGGTAGGCAGGGTGGCGATGGAGGCGCTGGACACCGCCAGCGGCGCGCCGAGGATCACACCCAGCACGGCACCGACCATCAGCGCGACCCACATCTCGTCGTTGGTGAGACCACGCAGGACGGCCGGGTCGCGGTTGAGGCGCTCCGGGAGGAAGGTCAACGTGCCGTCAGGCAGGGTGGCAGGGGCGTCGGACATGGTGACCTCACAGAATCGTGGCGGCTTTGGTCAGGAACCACAGGATCACCACCACCAGCAGCGCGCCGACCCCGACCACCGCGCCGAGGTCCTTCCAGGTCTTGCGCTGGTTCTGTACGTCGGCGTAGACGGTGAGCGAATGCCAGGCCACGCCCAGGAAGGCAAGGGTGGCGATCAACAGGCCGAGCAGGATGCCGCCGTCATAGGCGTAGTTTTTGATGGTGTCAATCAACCCCGAACCTTCGCCGCGAGAGGGCGCTTCCATGGTCGGCAGGTCGGCCCAGGCGAGTGTCGAGCTCAGCAGTATTAGACCGCCGAGCAGGGCTTTCGAACAGCTATCCTGCAGCAGAGTGAGCGGGTGGTGGCAACGACGGGAAAGGTTCATGGCAAGCTCTCCTGGTTACGACAGCATGAAAAACATCAGCACGATCAGGGTAAGGGCAAGGCGCAGTGTGCTGCCGCCGAGCGTGCCGAAATTGATGTTGCCGGCCGCCCAGCCGCGGTAGCCGGTCCACAGGGCCCAGGCACACCAGAGCAACGCGAGTACCAACACCGATGAGCGCCACAGGACCGAGCTGAGCTGCGGGGTAAACCCCGCCACTGCGGAAAACGCGGTGAGTTGGGCGTCAGTCATGCTCATCGGACGGACTCGAGTGAGGCACCTCAGCGCGATAATCACCGGTCAACTCGGCCAGGTCGGCAGGCTGCGCTCGGGTGGGCGAAAGGTACTTGTAGATGCCTTGGCGCACGCGCTGCAGATCCGCTGCGAAACGTGGGTAGTCGAATTGATACCGAGCCGTATCGACACCGATCTGGCTACTGCGCGCTCTATCAGCCAACTGTTCGATGGCAATGATCTGCCGCTGCACTAGGCCCAGGTCCGAGCGTTCGCGAACGTCTTGAGCTGTGGCCGTGAGTGCAACCATGCAGGCAAACAATAAGGGGTAGGGAGAAAGCATCATGGCGAAATCCAGCCGGGAATCTGACCTTCACCTTGATCATTCAGGCTGGTATCGGCATGAGCTAAAGGGAATTTCGAGGGCTCGGTTTTAAGAGGAGAAGTGACGAACAAAAGTCGGTTGCTTGGATGACTCCAAACCGGAGTTTCAGCACTGGGTCACGAATGTTGTAAAAACAGTCGTGACACACTCAAAGATACTTTTTGAATGTAGCCATCGTGATGGCAACCATGCATCCCAGCAGAGCCGCACATGGGAGCAGCACCCAAGTGGGATTGAGTGACCAAGGCAAGGAGAGGTAGATCACCCAGGGGCTGACCATCAGCGGCAGTAATGTCCGCTTTGCTCGGTGGTAAACAAAGCTGCTCTCGTGGTCCGCCCCAAATTTGCGCAGGTCACGGCGCATCAAACCATCGACAGCGCCGGTGATCACGGCGAGCAGGAACAGGGGCATGGCCAGGGTGAGGACGGCCAGGCGAACGACAAAAGTGAAGACCGTGAACAGCGCTGCCATCAGGTAGTCCTGTATCACGACGTAGACCTGGGCAAACTGACCCTGGAGCGACGCCTCGCGACTAAGCAACTTCAACTGTGCGTCGGATTGTGCCCATCCGGAGTGGACCACAACCCATTCATACAGGTATTCAAGTATTTTGGCGGTCGCTTGCGCCGGTTCTTGTACTAGCAGTGAACTCTTGAAATGGCCGCTGAGCCAGCCCAGCTCACTCAGCCACATGGCATGGCTGTGGTGCCAGCCCTGGTCTGGCCAGAACCACAACATGCCCACGAACTCCAGTACGATGGAGAACAGCAGCGAAGCGAACAGCAGGCCGAGCAGCCGTAGGCACAATTCGACCGTGCCGAATACGAGCCCCGGACGTCGCGGTGCAGAAGGCGGACTGGCTGGGATGATGGGCATACAGGTTCCACAGGATTCGGTTGCTTGCGAGGTATTTACGAGGCGCGTCTACGCCCAGGCGGTGGCATCTCTGGATCGAAGTCGACGGTCGGTGCTCCTCCCGCGCTGGACCACCAGTTACCCGCATTGGCGTTGTATGAGTCGCGCATGCGTGCGGCCAGGGTCTGCAGATCCGCCGGCATCGCATCGTCGCTGGCCGGCATCGGCAGTGGCATACGCACTTTCCACAGCTGCCCGCCTTCTTGGAACGAGAACATCTGGCCTTTCGGCAGGGCGATGATGTGCGCCGGTTCGATCAGCGGCACGGCGGTGGTGGTGACGCGGTCCTGGGAGGAGGAGGTGAAGTCCGTACGGGCATCGGGATCCGCGGTGTCCGTCGCCCCTGAGACCAGAGTGCGGGTCTGCACGTTGACCTTGGGCAATTGATTGGTCAGCAGTTCCGCCGTCGCGGTTTCCCGAACACGGAGCATCTGCAGGGTGTTGAAGTTGCCGATGACCTGGCCGGCTTTGGCCCGGCTGCCAATGCGCGCCTCGATGTCACTCAAAGTCTGGGTGTAGGCAGTCACCTGGATACCCGCACCGCCGCCCTTGTTGATCAGTGGGATGAACTCATCGCCCATCAGTTCGTTGAACTCGTCGGCGTGCAGGTTGACCGGCACCTTGTCCACCGCGCTGGAGGAGCCCGGCAGGCCATGGTCGATGCCGTGCTTGTAGATATGCCCGGCGACGGAGACCAAGTCGGCAAACATCGAGTTACCGACGGCGGCGGCGACTTCGGCATCGGACAGGGCATCTAGGCCGACGTAGACGATGCCGCGCTTGCGGATGATTTGTAGCCAGTCGAAGATCGGCCGGGGATCGTCCAGGTCAGTATAGTTGGGGGCCAACAGTTGGGCCGTCTTGCCGCTGGTGAGCTTTTCCAGCAATGGCAGCAGCGAGGCCACGATTTTATCGAAATAGGTGCGGTCATAGCGCACGGCCGAACGCAGGCCGTCCATCACCGGGTCGAAGATGCGTTTGGCCGCCAGGTACTGCTCGATGGCGACCACTCGCTTTTCACGGCCGATCATGTGTCGTGGCACATTCTTCTCATTGAGACGGCCCTCGATCTGCACGATCGCTTCCCAAGCCTGCGCGTCGTGGTGGGCGAAAAAGTGTTGGGCGTACTCGATGAACAGCGCATCAATGTTCACTACGTGCCGCTGGATCTGCAGGTAGTCCGGGCGTCGGCCCAGTTCGATCAGCGCCCGGGCAATGATGTTCACGAAGCGCCAGGCGAACTCACGAAACGCCGCGGAGTTGCCTTCGCCGCTCAGTTGCCCGGCGATCCGGGTGGCGACTTCGGAGATGCGGCCGAACCGGCCAATTGCGTTGTAGCGTGCGGAGATCTCCGGCCAACCCAGGTGAAAAACGTAGAATTCGTGCTCGCGACCGGCACGCCGTGCCTCCACGTACATGCGCTTGAGCAGGTCGGCGTCGCCCTTGGGGTCGAAGACAATCACCACTTCCTGAGTTGGACGGTGGATGTCCTGGGTGATGTAGACCTCGGCCAGGCGCGTTTTGCCGACGCGCGTAGTGCCCAGCACCAGGGTGTGCCCTACGCGTTCGCCCAGCGGCAAGGTGGCTTCCTGCTCACTCGGCTCGACGCCGTGCAGCAGCGGTGATCCCCCCATCGGAGGTAGCGGGCGTACCGGGTTGAGCGGACTGTTCCAAGCGGTCAGGCGGGGCAACAGCGAAAACGCAGATGGGGCCTTCTCCAGCCGATGCTCCATCCTGCGCGCCCATTGGTAGGCGGCCGATTGGTTGACATAGCGGGCCAGCGCCGGGTCCTGAGCCTCGAGCAGACGTTGGGTATGCAGGCGGGTCCAGCGAAAGCCACGGCCCATGAACAGGTGCTTTCGGCTTACCGGAATCTGGCGGCTGGTCAGCGTGTAGCGCGGCAGGCGACGAATGTTGCGCCGATAGCGCAGGACAATCCGGGCCTCGTTGAGCCGCTTGATGCCGAATGCGATGTAGGCCAGGGCCATGCCCGTACCGACCTCAGGCGACAGTGCCACCGCCCAGGGTGAGTGCAAGCACAGGGCACCAGCACCCGCGCAGAGGCCCACGGTGTACAGTTCCACCGCGGGGCGTAGCAGTGACTCCATCGTATGGTCGCCCATGATGATCCCTCACTGTTCCAGGCCGGTGGGCGTGATGAGCACCGGGTAGTGCTCCAGCTCCAGGCGTTCGGCGATGTCGTCGCCACTTACCGGCCAGATGTTCAACTTGGGGGCTGCCGCCTGGATGCGACGCAAGGCCTGGGCGTTTACGACCTCGACCGCCAGACCGCTGGCGTTTAGAGCCTTCAGGGCTTGCGCATGCTTGGACAACCACTCCAGGGAAACGGAGTCCTGCCCGATCAGGAACAGCGGGAGCAGGCCTGGCAGGTTCAACGCTCTACGCACCACGGTGCCTGGAGTGAGGCGCGCGCTGTGCACCGGCAGCACCCAGTTCAGTGCGTGTGGGTCTGGGGCCTGATCGAGGGCGGGCGACTCGAAGGCTGCATGGGGCTGGGGATTGGCGGGGGCATCGAACGCGGCGACGGACAGCCACTGACAGATGGCCAGCGCCGCTAGGCGCGAAAGACTCATGGCTGTGCCCCTCGACGAAGGGGCGTGATCGCTTGGATGCGTTGCCAGTGTCGACTGAATTGTATGCGGTAGCGCGCCGCGTGCGCGCCGCCGGCCGGCCGGTGGTAACGGCCGGCCGCCACGATCCAGTCACCTGTGTCGGCATAATGTTCGCGCAGCAGTTCGGCGGTGACGGCCAGATTCGCCCGCGGATCAAGGGCATCGCACGCGCTGGGGTAGCGGTCAGGGTGATATCCAAGATTGGTCTGTCCTAGCCCGACATCGATGCGTTTGGGATCTTGACGGGTGAGCTCTAGCTGGAGCGCGGCACAGGCCTCCTTGCGACTGGCAAAACGGCGCGATGTGCCAGCTACATTCAAGGTCCAGGGCCAGGGTATGAGGTGGCCGCGTAGCGGGATGCCGCTCTCCTGTAAGGCGATAGCGAAGAGCACCGAGACGGGGATGTCGGCCCGCGCGGCGGCCAATTGGTACGCGGGCGGAGGCAGAGATTCCGCCTGGACGATGGTCACGCCGGTCAAGGCCAGCGCAAGGATCAGTCGATGCGCTGCCATTTTCCGTCCACCTGCTGAAAGCGCGCCGGCAAGGGGCGGGTGGCACCCAAGGCAAACCACCGGCCGCGGTCGTGGTTGAGGGTGACCTGGCCGCTGCTGACCTGGGCTGGGGTAATGCCGGCGCCACGCGCCCAGTGCCGCAGACTCGCATCGTCACCCTGGCTGCCCACCAAATACACGTCCAGGCGGACGCCGGCAAGGAGCCACTGCTGGGTACTGGTTATGCAGGCCGGACAGGGTTCTTCCACGAACAGGGTATAGCGGGTGGTGGTTGGCGTTGCTGACTCGTCGGTGAGACCCTGCACTGGCAGCATCCCCGGAAACAGTCGTGCCCAAGCGGCGGTGTAGGCTTTCTGGTAAGCCAGCTCGCGCTCTGCACGTTTGGCTTCGAGGCGAACCTGCAGTTCGGCATAGCGCTGTCGCTCGTGTTCAGATTCGGCCTCGACGCCCAGGGTGGTGAGGGGGTCGAGCTGCGGCGACCAGTAGTGGCGGGGTCCGGTCTGCAGGCGTTCGAATGTGGCCCATTCGCCATCGGTTAGCCCCCAAACTTTTGCCGGGGTCGCGCCCGAAGGCTGCCGATCTAGCGGTGCCTGCTCGCTGTACTGCTGGTCTGAGCCAACCATGTTTGGTGCGATCCATCTCGGACCTGCCAGCAGGCAGGTGGGGACTAGTAACAGAGAGAGGGCGGAGAGCCGAACCATAAACACCTCTTTACGGCAGGGGCAATGTGCGATCACCATGGCCAGGGATATGGAACACGACCTGATCCTTGCGGATCGCACGCAGCTGCCAACCATTGAGGCTGTCGCCGGGCTGCAGCAGGTGCACGGTCGACAACGAGTGGCTACCGGCGGGCAGGGCTGCAACGAATCTGGCCTCTCCTCGGGTCTGGATGCCCAGTAGGGTCAACGGCGGTGCCGGGGCGTTGGCCTGGGCTTTCTGGTCGGTGGAGGCCGCCGGCTGCGCGTTGCCAGCCGCTGGCAACGCGGGTCGGGACGAGAGCTTCTCGACCGCAGCCTCTGCCTTGCCCAACCGTTGCTCCAGTGCGGTGAAGTCGGCGCGGTTCGGACCACTCGGTGCCGCTTGAACGGCCTGGAGCGACACCGCCATCGCATCTAACTGCTGGCTGAGCGTCGTCTGCGCCGACGCGTGCTGACGTTGCGCGTCGCCCAGCGCCGCCACCTGCGGTTGCAGTGTCGCGAGGGTGTTGCCGAGCGCATCGACGTCTCGCCGCAAGGCGGGCGCCGGGTCGGCGGGGGCATTGCGGGCTGCGGCTTGGAGTTCGGCCAAATGCTGGTGTTGGTTGTACGTTTCGGCAGCAAGCACGGCGATGCCCAGGCATAGGCCGCCGATCACTAGGGCCTGAAAGCGGTGGACCTTCATGGCGCGATCTCCAGTGTCGAGAGTGGCGGTTTGGGCCGTGGCGAGCGGAGGGTGTAGCAGACGGTCCGGTCGACCGGATCAATGTTGAGCCTCCAGGCCGGGCCGCCGATGATGGTCAAAGCGTCCAGCAGCCAAATCGGTCCGAGTTGTTGGTGCACGGCGGGCAGGGGGCGGCTGAACAACCGATCCACCGCTGCACTGTTGGGGCAGAGTGAGTAGCCCGAGCGTTGCAGCACGTGACGCAGTGCTTCACCCACATTCGCGTGCAGAGCCGGGGCAATCTGCACGTTGATCAGTTGATACAGCGGCTGGCGCTGGTCCAGGGGGGGCTGAATACTGGTCAGGGTGTAGCGATCCTGACGGACCCAGGCGGGTAGCGTGGGTTTCTGCTTCTGCACTGAAGCCGGCGCTGCTGCGGGAACTGCCGTTGTCGGCACCGGTGGCGGCGTGCTGCAGCCGGCCAGCGTGATCATCAGTCCGAGGGTGGAGAGTGTGGGAGCGTGCATGACCGGGTCTCGACAGAAGTTGCCGACACCTTGGCGAAAATGCGGGACGCGCCCTACTGAAAAAACGAATCTGGTCGCCCGGATTACCGCGAAGCATCCATGATAAAGGCGCCCAGTGGGGCGCCTTGGGTCAGTCTTCAGTGAATAGAGACAGCTCCGGGAGTGGCGCTGCGTCGGGGTCAAAGATCAGCAAACGGGTGTCGGCGAAACCTGCCAGCAGCAACAGCTGCAACAACACGGGTGGGACATGGTCGTCGCGCATGCATGCACTGACTTCGCCGGCGCTACAGCTGCTGCATCCTTCGGTCTCCATGCGCCAGGGTGTCGAATACAGCTTACATCCCACAGCATGGCTGTTGCGCAGTTCGAAGCACTCGAAGAAGCCCGCCGGTGACTGCTGCCAAGCGCGCTTTTGCAGGTACTCGAATTCTGTCGTTGGCAGGTGGGCAGAGCTGATCTCCCAGCTGCGGCTGTCGTGCCCCGTGGAAAAGGACAACAACTCGATCAGGGTGCGGGCTGCCTCCTCGCTGGGGAGGTCGCCGAGGTGCAGCGGGCTTCCACGGTGATGGCCGATGATCTGGTAGACCACACTGCACACCAGGCCGTCGGCCGGGCAGCGCATCCGGACAAAATTGGGCACGCTTTGGCCGTCGGTGATGAGCGCGTAATTGTCATCGAACAGGCATGGCCGGAAATTGATGGCCTCAATGGGCAGTTGGAGTTGCGCCGGGTGCAGAGGGCGGTAGCAGGGTGGACTATCACCGGCATTATTGATCTGGACAACGTGTTCATAGCTCAGATCGTGGAAGCCGCGAAGGAAAGGGTTGCGAAATGAAGAGTGCATGATCGTTCTCCAGAGGCGCAGAGGCCACCTCAAACTGACGGTGGCCTTTTGGACAGGGAAGGGACTGTTAGATCCAGCCATGTTCGGCGAGCGAAAGCGGGGTGCCTTCGCCGACGATGATGTGGTCCAGGACGCGTACCTCAACCAGTGCCAGGGCCTCGGTCAGGCGCCGGGTGAGCACCCGGTCGGCGGAGCTCGGTTCCGGGCAACCGGAAGGGTGGTTGTGACTGAAGATCACGGCGGCAGCGTTGTGCTCCAGCGCCTTGATGACGACCTCGCGTGGATACACGGAGGCGCCGTCGATGCTGCCGGTGAACAGTTCGTCAAAGCTCAACACGCGATGGCGTGAGTCCAGGCAAAGCAGTGCGAACACCTCATGTTGGTAAGGGGCGAGCCGCAGTTTCAGGTAGGCAGCGGCGTCGGAGGGAGTCAACAGCACTTCGCCGCGCTGGAAGTAGCGTTGATCCAGCAACTGCAGAGCTTGGGTGATCAGCGCATCCTCATGGGCGCGTTGGGTCAATGCCGGCTCGAGCGTGCCGACCAGGTTCAGGGCAGTGTTCATGGGCAATTCCTCGTGGGAGATGGAGCGCCCCCTGGGGAGTGCCCCAGGCAGGTGAAGTGTTGGATTCACAGACGTGTGAAGCGATGACGCGCACCGTGTAGCGGGCTGTGGCAGCTCTCGCACGCTCGGGTGGAAAAGGACTCAATACCGGCGCCGGTCTGCGGATCGAAATCGGCGCTCAGTGGCATCAGGGCCTGCAGTTCAGTGCGCAGGTGTGCGATGCGTTGCTCGACTTCAGCCTCGTTGTAATACAGTGACAGCGCGCTGAAATCGTCGTACGCAACAGCCTGCAGGCAGTCCTCGCAGAGCCAGAAGCTTTCCATGACGGCCTCCGACGTGAGTGGACAACAGGCGCTCGTGAGAGCGCCTGTTGATGGCGGGCAATTTGCCTCAGGCAGATTGACGTGCGGCGGTGGATTTACGCGAGGGGGCAGGGTCGGGTAGGCGCTGTTCGGCGACAGTGTCTGCGTCGTCCGATTCCGCTGCAGAGTCGGTAGCAGCGCTGGAGTCGGTACGAACGGGTGCTCTGTAGCTGAACTGGCCGTCGACCTTGATCCACTCGATGAAGATCAACCGGCCTTTCAGGCTGGCACCGGGTTGGCCCTGGCGCTCGCCTTTTTCGTACAGGAAGGGGTCGACCCAAAGGTCGCCAATGCGAAACGCGATGAGGACCTTGCGTTCAGCACGGACGTCATCCAAGTGTTCACGGATCAGCCGTTCGGCTTCACCGCCGGCGACCTTGCAATCAAAGCGGGTGTACTCGACGTCGTCCGAGGCACCGTGCAAGGCGGCAATATCACAGGCCATGAATGGTTGCCCGCGACGTACAGGGACTTCGCGAACGCGGTTCAGGTAACCAATGCCTTGGGTGTGCAGGTTGAAGTAGGTGGTGGGAGCATTGTTGCTTGCAGTCGTCATGGTGGATCTCCTTTTCAGCAGAAACGCGGACATCCACCGGCCCTGGCGGCTGGTGAGTTCCGCAAGGGGAGGTGCAAAGAAAGCGTGATCGGTAGAAGGGCGCTCATCACCGACAGGTCGGTGACCGTGCGAGCTGCCGAGCGCTGATCGCACTGGGGGAGAACCACCCGAAACGGGCGTAGCCTTAAAGGTTCCGGCTACCTGGGTGCTGTCAGCGACAGCGGTGTGCAGGTCATCTATAAAACGGCGCCAACGGCCCGTCAACAGTGGATTGGGGATGGTTTGGGCAGGTGGAAGTGGGTGGCACTCAGTGGATTTAGGGTGACGAAAAAATAGCCCGACGGTCATCAGGCTAGGAAAAACTAGACCACCCTCGACCCGGTAACGTGACACCGAAGTCCATCGCAAAACCTCCGCTGTCGATCCACCTGGATCAACCGACCCTTGTCGTGGCCTGGGTCGGAATCAACTGGCACGCATCCGCGCACAAAAGGTGCCCAGTGTTACGCCGGCGGGCACCGGTGCTGAGCATCGTCGCCGAAGCGGATGACCCCTGAGACCTGACACAAGCCGCACGGGTCATCCACCTTGGGGACCAGGAACGCTGGGGAGAAATCCGAAGAAGAAGTGAAATGCGGCTCCGAACTCTACGAGTCTGACCGAGCTGCCCGGAGCGAATCGGTCTGGGGTCGCCACACGGCGAGAGCCAGCTCACTACACCAGCGCGGTGGCGCGCCGTCAAGTCACGTATGCCCGCTCACGAAGGACCTGGCGGCTTGGTGCGCTTGGGTTTGGCGACCGGCTTGGTGCCCTTGCACTCCGGGTAGCGAGTGCACGACCAGAAGCTGCCGGTGCGGCCTTTGCGCTGGCGCATGGCGCTGCGGCACACGGGGCACAGCGGGCCTTTGGTCGTTGGTGGTTGAAAGGTGAGCGAGACGTGGCCACGCACCAGCCAGATCAGCCATTGCGCCTGTTTGGCGAGAAAGGTTTCGACGCTCAGCTGACCCGTCTCTATACGCTCCAGCGCCTGCTCCCAGAGTGCGGTCAGCACCGGGTCGGCGACCTCTGGGGGCACGGCCTCGATCAAGGTGTGCGCTGCCGCTGAGGCGACCAGGCTGCGTTTTTTCTTGGTCAGGTACCCGTGATCGATCAGGCCCTGGATGATCGCCGCTCGCGTGGCCTCGGTCCCGAGACCGCAGCGGTCCTTGAGATTCTGTTTGAGTCGTGAGTCATCCACCTGGTTGGCGATGTTTTTCATGGCTTTGACCAGTGTGCCTTCCGTGTAGGGCTTGGGGGGCTGCGTGCGCTGCGCATTGACCGTGGTGTCGGTCAATGCCACCGCAGCCGACTCGCACAGTGTGGGCAAACGTTGGGTTGGCTCGATGGGTTCGGTACCGTCGGCCTCGTCGATCACCGCTTTCCAGCCGCGGGTTAGGATTTGCTTGCCGCGCGCCAGCAACTGATCGTCGTAACTGTGCAATACCGCCAGGGTTTTCAGGTACTCATGGTCGGGTAGAAATTGGGCGAGATAACGGGCGCGAATCAGCGCGTAGACTGCTCGCTCGCGCTCAGAGAGCTGCGCTAGGTCAAACGTCACAGCGGTGGGGATGATGCCGTGGTGGGCGGTGATCTTGCTGTTGTTCCAGGCTCGGGAGCGTCGGCGGGGGTCAGCCACTTTCAGCCATTGTCCGAGTGAAGGAGCGGCCGCTGCCAAGGCGTGAAGTACACGCGGTACCTCATCCAGCATGCTTTCCGGCAGGTAGCCGCAGTCGGTGCGTGGGTAGGTCGTTGCCTTGTGGGTCTCATACAGAGCTTGGGCCACCGCCAAGGTCTCCTGGGCACCAAGGCCAAGCTTAGCAGAGCCGATCTCCTGCAGCGTGCCCAGGTCCAACGGCAGCGGCGGACCTTCGCACACCCGCTCGACCTCGATGCTGCGGATCTGGGCAGTCCCGTGCTGGCTCAAGCGCCGCGCTGCGCTCTGTGCGATTGCTTCGTGAACGCAGCGACCGGCTTCGTCGCATGCGGCGGTCGGTGGCTGCCAGCGCGCCTGAAAGACTACTCCATCGGCCTCCAACTGAGCATCGACGGTCCAGAACGGTTGCGGCACAAAACTCGCTATCGCCCGATCACGCTGGACCACCAGACGCAGTGTCGGCGTCTGCACGCGCCCCACCGGCAGCAGGCCGTCGAAGCCGGCGCGGCGCCCGAGCAGAGTAAACAGCCGGCTCAGGTTGATGCCCACCAGCCAGTCCGCACGTGAGCGGGCCAGCGCGCAATGGTACAGCGGCAAGGTCTGCTCACCTGGACGCAGCGTGGCCAATGCCCGGCGAATCGAGGCATCGTCGAGCGCGGAGAGCCATAGGCGCAGGATTGGTCCTTGGTACTGACAGCGCTCAAGGATCTCTCGGGCGATCATCTCGCCTTCACGGTCGGCGTCCGTGGCGATGACCACCTCGGAGCAGGAGCGCAGCAGCTGCTCGATCACCTTCAGTTGGCTGGCGACCTTGGGTTTGACCACCGACTGCCAGCGGGTGGGGATGATCGGCAGGTCCTCCAGCGACCATCGTTTGTAATTACCATAAGCCTCCGGGGGCGCTGTTTCCAGCAGATGGCCCACGCACCAGGTGACGGTGA
The DNA here is from genome assembly GCF_004307635.1 of Pseudomonas sp. Sample_22. Classification (NCBI taxonomy): domain Bacteria; kingdom Pseudomonadati; phylum Pseudomonadota; class Gammaproteobacteria; order Pseudomonadales; family Pseudomonadaceae; genus Pseudomonas; species Pseudomonas sp. Sample_22. The sequence goes on along the minus strand of NZ_RCNY01000081.1, from coordinate 8,702 downwards.
CCACCGGGCCCTGCAAGTAGCCGTCGCCTCGCCGGTTGGCCTGCAGCACGCGGGCGATGTCGCGGGCTTGAGATGGTTTTTCGCAAATAAACAGGCGCATATGTGGGCCCTCTCGGTGGGGTACCGACAGGGTGGGGGTGTGGCGTGAGAGCACCAGCGAAAACCCGAATACGCCGAGATCATTTCGGTCGTGGCGGTGGAAAGTTATTTCCTTTGCGCGAGGTGAGTGGCCAGCATTTGCAGAAACTCCAAAGCAAACTTTTTATCAGCTTCGCCCAGTTCCTTGATCAGCGATGCAATCCGCTGACCCTGGTCCTGGGGGCGAGGACTGATGGCGAGCAGCAGCTCATCGGCGGGGCAACCGTACATGTCGGCCAGTTGCAGCAGCTTGTTGACGGTCAGTTCGACCACGCCACGTTCGAAGCGCGATACTGCTTCGGCGCCGATCTCCAGGCGCTCACCAACTTGCTCCTGGGTCAAACCACGGGCGCGGCGATACTTCGCCAACTGGCGACCAATGTGTTGTGGGCTAGGCTCTTTAACTGGCAACGGGGGCGCTCTCCAATTCGACCCATATGGTTGACCAGCAACCCAAATATATGAACGCCCCATAAGGTTGACTAGCAACCCTATGGGGCGTATCACCTAAACTGAGTGCAATAACCCGCCCGTCAATACGGAGGTTACGACTTGGACGGATCTAACGAGCGTGAGGCAGACGCGTTAGCGATCAAGGCCTACGAGTTGTTCATTGCAACTCACCTGGAGCCGGACAATTTGAAGGCGCGCGCCAGGTTGATCGCATGGGTTCAGGAGAGCCAGGCGCACTGGCGGGCATTCCTTGCACTGGACCAGTACCTGTCTGAGGTCACGCAGCTGCTGGATGCTGATCAGCCGGGAGAGACTTGGCGGAATTGAACGACCTGCAGTATCCAGCGTTGCGCGCCGAACGGGCAGCGAGTCCTAAGGGGTATCGCGCTGCAGGCCGTGATTTCTCTGAGACCACCCGCTCAGTTGGTCTTGCGTGGGTTCTTCTTGCTAGCCCCCTTGCGCACGGAGCCGTTGCTTTCATTGGCCTTTTCGCGCATGGACACCGAGGCCAACCGGTGGGGCAAGATGCCGATGCGCCGCGCCTCCACCTTGAACGTCACTCGCGCGTTGTCCTCGCTGTCCTCCCATTCATCCTTGACCGTCCGGCCCTCGACCAGGATGCGCATGCCTTTCTGGTACAGGGTGCTCCAGTGCTCGGCGTCGCGGTGCCAGAGCTCGACAGGGGCCCAGTAGCCGCCGCGGTCCTCATAGCCGCCTTCGCGCGGTACCGGATTGTCGAAATAGACATTCAGCCGCAACAGGCGCCGCGGTTCATCCGGGGGGCTGTTGAACTCCTGAAACTCCGGGGTGCTGCCGATGTTGCCTTCGCCAACAAAGAACGTGCTCATGCTTGCTACTCCTCGGTGGGGGAACGGGAAAGATCGAAGAGGGTCTCGGCGGCCTGCAGCTTGGCGACGCCGGTTTCGGCCTGGCGATACAGCGACTGCAGGCTACTCATCTGCAGGTTTAGAATGACGCGGTTGATCTCTAACTGGTACAGCGCCTCCCGTAGCGAAGGGGCCAGATGCGGAAGTGCCATCGCGTGTTGCCACACCTGTACCCCCATGCGCTGGAAGTCCGGACTGCGCCAGCGCAGGAAGTCAGTTCCGGAGGCGCTGCGCTGGACGACCAGTCGCAGGTCCAGCAACGAGAAGGGAGGTTGCGCCATGATGGTCAGCATCCCCCCCATCAGTCCCGCGACCCGAGTTCGCAGGCGCAGGTTCGTCTCGGCGAACTGCTGCAGTTCCCCCTTACCCTTAAAAGGCTTTAAAAGGCCTTTTAGGGAGGCACCTTGTTCGAACTCGCGATAGGCATCCGCTGACAAACGCCGGGCGATCGCTTCGGCCAAGGTCATGCTACACCGCCTTCGGACGGAACGTTCTGCGCGGGCTGAACCTCTGCCTCTACCTGATCCGGTTCCTCGCGAATCGACGCCGTGGATCCGCGCGTGATCGGTGGAGCGAACTGGGAGCGGTGGCTGCCCTCGAGAATGTTTTGCGGCGGCGTGCCGAACTTGTCGATGGCTTCGCGGGCGCGGGCGTTGTTGGCGGCCATGTCATCCCGGCTGACCCCGGCCAGGCGGTATCGCTGCGCCAGACCGAACAGGCTGCGCAGCAGATGCGCGCCACGATCGATCCAGATCTCCATGTCGCTGCGGCCGATCAAGGCGGTGTGATGGGCGAGCAGTACGCGGCGCACCAAGGTGTCGTAGTCGGTCAGCAGGTAGACCGCGAGAAAGCCGAGCTGGCTGCCGATGAACAGCGGCAAAGTTACGGGATGGATGTTGAGGTTGTCGCCGACATCGACCTGGGTGGGCAGGTCGCGCTCCACCCGGCTCAGCTGGCTGGTCAATGTGAGCATTTCCGCCTTGGCCTGCAGCAGCTTGTCTTCCAGCTGGAGCATGAACCAGTCGGCGTATGGGTCGTCCTGGCTACTCGCATGCTTGAGCAAGTTGGTGACGCTGATGTAGCCGGCCATGCCCATGATGGGATGCACCCCTTCGCGGGCCATGCGGCCCTGCCACAGCCGCGCGGCATGATGGGTATGCAAGGTGAGGGTGATGCTGCTGCGCAGAGAGCCCAGGTTGAGCTGGTAGTGATCGACCATCGCAGGTACCTCGCCGTCGGAATGACGCAGACGATGGGCTGTTCTGTGAGGTCCGGCGCGGATCAACGCGAAGGTGGAGTGCTCGCATTTTCAGGTAGTGGAACACCCTGGATTTGATGGCACCGGCATTGATTCCACTGGCGACCAAACCTAAGACGCGGCGCCTATGCCGCGACAGCGTTGCTTCAACTCTTCCAGGCACGCCAAGGTCAGTGGCGAGGCTTTGCGCTCGCCGTTGCGCCGCGGTCGCTCGCAGGGCGATTCCGCCTTTGGCTCGCGTGGGGATGTGGTCACAGGCGTCGTTGTCTCGGACCGAGCCGCCCACAAGATAAATTCGCCTTGGCGTGCACGCTTGATCAAACCCATCAGGTAGGCGACCGGTTTGCGGATCTCGCCGCGAGCGCAGCGCACCGCCGCTTCGTTGATCACGGCTTGTTGCTGTTCGGGTTCGAGCGGGCGCATCGCCTGGGTGGCCATACGCCGCTCGGTTGGGCTCAGCGGTAGGTCCTCTGGCCATTGAGCGCGGCCGAACGCCACCTGCGGCAGTACCGTACTTTTTTTGCTTTGGTCTTTCCGTACTGTACGGCCGGCGTCGGCATTCCGAATCACAGTCGAAATCGGTGTGTTGTCGCAGGATTCGGAATCAGCTGCCGAGGAAACTATGTTCCGAACGTGGTGGCTTTTTCCGCGTTCGGAATTATCCGCAGCCTCGCTGGTTAGGGGTAGCGATTGCTGTTGAGCCGGCAAAGCAGGTGAGGTGAGTTTTTCCTTATCGACCGTCGCCACGTGCGGGTCTGCGTGAATTTCCCCAATCACATGCTGCGCCACATCGCGCACACCTTTGGCGGCGTGGGTGAGGTTCTGCTGGAGCAGCGCCGCGTAACCGTCATCGAGTTCCAGCTGTTCGGCGGGTGTCAACGGGTCGCCGTGCAGCACGTATACGCAACCGCGCAAACAGCCCTGGGCATCGCGGGAGCGATCTACCAGGCTGAGCCAGCGTGTGGTCCGGAGTACATTAAGCGCACGGGCAATGGTCTCACGTGATGCCTGCGTGCCGCAGGGGCTGGTGGCCAAGTAGGGTTGTAGGTCCTGGTAGCGAGGTGTTTTTACCTGGCGTTCGGTGATCAGCCAGCGCAACACCTGCCAAGTATTGCGCTCCAGCGGCGTCAGCCGGCGATCCAGCAGCAACGCTTGGGGCAAGGGATCATTGTCGCCATAGTAGATGGTCCGTAGCGGCGCTTCCGCTGCGGGGGCCTCTATCTGGGCCTGTGTCGCCTGCCACTCCATACGACGCCGGAGCGCGTCGTAACACTGGCGCACCACATCCTGCCAGTCGACCTGATAGAAGTTCAGCATGGCGTACCTCCGTACAGTTCGATCTGTTGCCAGATCAGGGTCAGGCTGATGTGTTGCTCCTCCGCCAGCATCATCATCGCGTCCAACGGATCGTTGTCGGGATCGTCTTTGCGCAGTTGGCTCCAGCGGTTCCACACGGCGTGCTCTTGCGCTTCGCTGAGCTGAACCGGGCGACCGCGATGGGTCTCGATTTTCAGCACGCGACGACGCAGCGCGGTTTCCGAATGGTCCAGGCCAAAGCAGCGGTACATGATGCTCGAGCTTGCACCCAACTTGAGTGCCCGATTGATCAGCCGCGCGTTTTGTTCGTCCCGTTCGGCTTGGGTGATGAGACGTCGCAGTACAGCCGTATCGACCTTGACCTCCACCCAGGCGATGGACGAGTGCGCCAGGTGGGACAAGGTGGTCGGTGGCAGCGACTGCAGGACCTCGATGTCTTCATCGGCCAGCCCCAAGGCTTTGCACCGCTGCAGGCGCCCGTGGCGCAGCTCATGCAACACCTGGTTCAACATGGCATGGTTCAACAGATTGAAAGTGGTGGCCATGAGGCAGTTCCTCACGTTAAAAAGTGGGTGACAGCGTCATATCGATCAGCTGCCGGGCGTGGCGGATCAGCTCGAACAGTTGCTCCAGTTGGGCGTCGGGGAGTCGCTCAAGGCCCACGGTCAGAGAGGGGCGTTCGGCAAATGGCAGGTCATAAGTTCCGATCAGCAGCTGACCAAACAGCGCGGCCGGCAACTGCTGACGTTGTTCCCAGGCCACGTCATCTTGCAAACGCAGCAGGGCCGAGAGCAAAAGCTGAATGCCGGTGTATCGCGGGCTGAGCAGCTCGTCGTACTCCAATGACAGCGTAAAGCCGAGGCCGTCAGCTTGGGGCCTGACCATTGCACTAGCGTCGGCATATTGGGCCAGATCGGCCGCCAGCGCGGCGCAACTCTCACGCAAGCCGCTGATGTCATCCTGTGACGTGACGCGTGGCGAAACCGGGCTCACCGATGACTGAATACCATCGATGCCATTCTGCTGCTTTCCAGCAGGCTGGTCGTCATTCAGCGACTGGCGAATGTGGGAGAGGCGGGGCTCATTCGCCGTCGAAGCGGCGCCGCCAGTTCGCGGTTGCTCGGAATTAGCCGACCTGATGGGCGTTTTGGGTGTGGATACGATTTCCGGCGACGGAGGTGGAGGATCGTCCTGCAAGCGTTGAGGCAGAGAGTGAGCGTTACTTGATTGAGCAGGCGACACACGCTGCTCCTGGTGCATTTCCAAAGCCAGTAGGCGGGGCGTCTGCTTCAGGATCACCGCCATTTTGGCGATCAGTTCGTCCTGCAGCTCAGTCGAATCCAGTTCGGGTTTTTCCCCTTCGAATGTCGACAACACTTCTAGCCACAGCAGTGTGAATTGCTGGGCATCACCGAAATACTGATTCCAGGTCGACTCCGCTCGGCGCCGCAGGGTGATGAGCCGCTCAATGACGGGCTTGCCGAGACCTGCATAAAGGACCTGCGGGATGGCCGGGAGCAGATGTTCGAGCGCATCGAACATGCGACTGATGTGCGATTGCGAGACAGGGTAGCCACTTTGGCTCAAGCGCGCGGAGAGCTCGCGTTGGCTCAGGGGTACACCAGGCTCCTGAAACATGTCCTTGAGTTTCACCACTGCGAGGGCTCGCTCGATGAACGTTAGCTGGCCATGCAAATCGCTTTCGGCCAGGTGCCCGAGCAAGGCATGTGACTCGGATTGCCAGGGACGGAACAGGCAATGGATACGAAAGAAATGCTCTTCGCGGGTTTCCTGCCAGAGTTCACTGAGGATACTCAATCGAGTATTGCCGCCATTGCGGATGATGAAGTGCTGCTCATTCGGACGACGCGTGATGGAGGGGGGCTGGTCCAAACCGCGCTCGCGGATCGAGGCCTTGAGTTCGTCATACAGCGGGTTGCGGATGACGCGTGGATTGAACTCGTAGGGGCGCAGTTGCTCGAGAGTGACAAGCATCGGCGTATCGCCTGCGGGATCCGCCATCAGTTCGCGCCCCTGCTTCTGCGGGAAATGGGTTTGCTGCAATTTACGTGTGATTTCATCGGAGGTCGGCGGCTTCATCACATCCTCCGATCAGTCGCGATTGGATAAGCCGACTGCCGGCAGCTGACGTTGGGTTAGGCACGCTCCCTATCGGGGCGCTCAGTTGATCGGTCCACTCCGGAAACAACTCGAGAGCCAGCGCACGCATGACCTCCGCTGCGCAACGGCTATGGCTGCCGGGTGGTGGGGTGAAGTCGACGCGATGTACGGGCAGCCCCAGTGAGGCCGCATTGAGATAGGCCACTCGATCGGGAATTACTGTGGCGCAGAGGCTGACATGAGGATCGGCCTTGAACGAATCTTGTAGACTCTCGATGATAAAGCGGGTGTCGCGGCGATTGGCGTTGACCTGATTGAGCAATAGTTTCACCGACGGCAACGCCACCCCCAGGTATCGGTACGGCTCCAGTTCCTCAAACAGTCCGAGCGTGCCGCGACGCAACTCGCGCGCGGCAAGCATTTCCGGCGGGACTGGGCACAGAGCGCAATCAGAGGCGAGGAAAGCCATCTCCACCACCACGCTACGTGCGCCTTGGGTATCAACGATGAGCACATCGTAACGACCCTGGAAGGCCGGCAGCAGATTGCGCAGTCGCAAGCGGCCATCAGCCGCTTGCATCAGGAGGGTGCTTATATGCCCGGCGCGGTCGTTGGACACGATCAATTCAAGGTGTTGAATTACGGTGGCGGTGATCACCTGTTCGGGAGCAGTGAGCCCTTGCGAAATGAGTTCGTAGCTGCCGGCGTCTCGGGGTTCGCACAAGGCATAGTAACTGGACAGCGTCGGTTGACTGTCCAGGTCCAGCAGCAGCACGCGCAAGCCTGAGTCGGCGAGTAACCCACCGAGATTGGCGGCGATGGTGGTCTTGCCCGCGCCGCCCTTGGTCGAGATCAACGAAAGGACTTTCATGACGCTAGGCTCCCGTCGACAGGCGATCCTGAACCCACTGCTCTATCTCCAGTGAGTCCCAACCGACGGCACGCGTGCCGATACGCCGGCATTGCGGGAACAGTCCGGCCTTCATCAGGTTGTAGATATGCGAGCGTTTGAATCCGGTTTTTTGTTCGACCTCATCACGACGCATGATGTGGCGATCGGCTGGGCTGATAGGTTGCACGGTGTCACTCCTTAGCGCCGGCTGGCACGTGATGGGATGTGACAGTTAGTGAAGGCCGGCAGAGGAGAGAAATCATTGCCAGGCAATGGCTGTCATTGCCTGGCAATTCGGCTTTAGGCCTGTAGGGCTTGGGCGAAATGACGCCGAGCTTGTGCAAATTTCCGATCAAGGGTGCGTTTGCTCAGGCCTGGAACATCCGGAAATTGTGTAGTAATGGCCTCGACCACGGCAGTCTGGTTCTTGTAAACCGACCGCAGTTGGCCGCTGCTGGATTTGCCCAGCATGACCGTCAGTAAGGCGCCAATGATCATGTAGTGCACGAATGCGGACGCTTCGGAGGGCGCCTCAAATGCGCCGAGCTGCGCGGACAACGCTTGCTGGTTGAAGGCGGGAGCTGCCTCTTCGACGATGGCCGAGTGCGCCTGGCGAAGTTTTTTAATCTCGCGTACGTCGGCCTCTCGCTCCGCTTGCAGGGCCAGGTGTGCAGTCAGGCTGACGCATTCGGAGTGGTCGATTGTCTGGGCAAAGAGGAACGCTGGTTTTTCCTCCGGGTAGTTGCGTGCAAACCACACCCGCAAATCAGAATGGCGAATGGACCAAAAGAGGCGTTCAGCCTTGTCGTTGGAAGTGATTGGGCGTCCGAGGTAGGTTGCGGGTAGCTCGCCACAGACGATGGCATCGTAGATACGTTCGGCGTAGGCGTGGAGAAAGGGCCATTGCGGGAAATGCTTGAGCAGGCTACCCGGGTGAGAGAGATCTACCTGTAGAATTTCGCCTTGGTGGTCGGTAAGGTCGCTCCAAAGAATCGCGGCATCGATAGGGTGGTAAGAGCTTCTGATCGAGACCATGACAAACAGCCTCCTGCTGAATTTGTCGTAAAATCGCTGGCGGGGGCTTCATTCCAGGCCACTGTCTAGCGAACCAGAGTCCAAAATAATTTTTGGATCCAAAGAAGGTGACAGTGTCATCTGCAAATAGTTCGAAGCAGATTTCCGATAAATAGGAGCTCTCTGCATTGATGTGCGTGGCGTTGATACAACAAAAAACTGTATTGTAATGGGCATTTTCCTAGGCGCTGTAGGAATATTAGGCTATACCCTATATTTCACCGCACCATTTTTCTAGCATTGGAGGCGTCCATGAGGCTCGGTAATACATGCGCAATATTTATTTTTGCTGTAACGCTACTTGGATGTACAGGTATATCAAAACAATCAGTAACTGTTAATTTGATGGCGACCCAGAAAAACCCCGGCCAAATTGGTACAACCACGTTGACTGGCATGGGAAATCAAACTGACTTTGATTTTTACATCAGTGGAGTGCCTGCTGGCACGACGCTGCCCTTGCGAATTTACTCTTTTATAAATCATGGAAGCTGTCGGCAGCCCGGTAACGTTGCATTCGCCATGAATGATAAGGTCAATACTCAAAGTACTACTTTGGGGG